>CANGUZ010000012.1 GCA_947457255.1 Flavobacteriaceae bacterium | reverse complement strand
TTAGTTCTAAGTTTCTTGTTTGAATGGAAGTGCGAATAATTCTTGAAATAAGTGGGTTAAAAAAAACAGGTCCTTGCGGATGTACTGTTTCTGAAAGTTTTCCTAATTTTTGTTTTAAGCCTACTTCCCCTGGCTTAATAGTTACACAATTAGTAAATAGGAGACAAATTGCTGATAAATAAATAAATTGTTTCATGATTTTTTATTTTTTTAAACAAATCTATAAATAATTAGGCATAAATTTTTATATTAATTTTTAATACATTACATAAAAATTATTTATTGGTTGCTTTGTAATTTTAGTTCAGAATCTAATTAATAAAACAATCAAATTGAATATCTTTGGGTAAAATTGACAAAAAATGAAAGTAAACCTAAAATCAGGAATAGATAAGCTCCTTTTCGGGATGAAACAAAACGATGTGATTGCTATTTATGGGCGGCCAAATAAGAATTATAAAGATGAAGATGACAATATTATTTTAGCTTATAACTCTTTAAAAATGCGTTTGACTTTTTATAAAGATGAAGGGTTTAAATTAGGTTATATTGTGGCTTCTAGTTCTGAATTGCGGGTATTAGGAACAACAGTAATCGGAAAAAAAATCAGTGATGTTAAAAAGGAATTGGTTGAGAAAGGACTCGTAAAATTTACCCAAGAAGAATTTGATACTTTCGAGAATTACTTTAACGAAGATCATTGGCTAATCCTGCAAACTGAATTTGATGAGGTTGTAAAAGTAGAACTTGGAGCCATTATTAATAGTAAAGATGAGTTTGACTGGAAGTTTAACGGTAAGTAGTTATAAATAAGGTTGTTAAAAATAAAAATGGGATTTACAGCAAAGTAAATCCCATTTTTTATTCATAATTATAACTATTTTTTTGGTTCAGCAGTTGGTATGGTTTCAAACAATTCTACTTCAAAAATAATATTCGAATTTGGTGGAATTACATTTCCTGCTCCACGTTCTCCATATCCTAAATTAGAGGGTATAAATAAAAGTGCTTTGTCTCCAAAGGATAAATTACTTATTCCTTCAAGAAATCCTGGAATTAAACCGTCTTTTTTCCCTGCTTCAAAAGGGAATGGTTGATAGCCGTTTTGAGAAGCTCTGTTAGCATCAAATTTACCATAAAGTTTGTTAACTTCTTCGTAGCTACTATCAAAAAGGCTTCCGTCTTCTAAATAACCAGCATAGTGTATGTAAATTGTTGACCCATCGGTAGGTTTTTTTCCAGTTCCGGTTTGTAGAATTTTTGTTTCTAATCCAGTTGTTGATTTATTAGCTGTAGCTCTTGCTCCTGCTAAATATTTTACTTTATCAGCTTTTACAGGTGCATACTTTTCGTCATAAACTTTTTTAGCCTCAGCCTCAATAGCGATTTGCTTTGCTCTAGCTTCAGCCTGAATCGCTGCTTGTTTTTTATCATCTTCTCCTTTGTTTGCAAAATAATCAGAAAATGTTTTTACTGCATCAAATTTTTTAGCTTCTTCACCTTTTCTAACAATGATTAACTTTTTTATTTCATCATTTTGTTCAATCGCATCTACTACATTTTGACCAGTTGTAACATAACCAAAAATAGTATGTTTTTGATTTAACCATGGAGTGTCTTTGTGGGTAATAAAAAATTGACTGCTGTTTGTGGCAGGTCCTGAATTGGCCATTGCAAGAATTCCGGCTTTATCAAAATTCATATCTGGTACAAATTCATCTTTAAAACTATAACCACTTCCGCCAGAACCGTTTCCTGCAGGGTCACCTCCTTGAATCATAAAATCTTTTATTACTCTATGAAATTTTAATCCATCGTAATACGGTTTTCCTTTTAGTTTTTCATCAGTAACAAAAGTATTTTTACCTTCAGCTAAAGATATAAAATTAGCAACTGTAATTGGTGTTTTTTTGTATTCTAATTGAACTACTATTTTGCCTTTAGAAGTTTCAAATTCAGCAAAAATACCTTCATTAGAAGCAGTAGGGGTTATTTTCTTAAGAGGCGTTTTAGATACTGTTTTTTTAGATGCAGTTGTAATGGTTTTTTTTGATCCAGTTGGTTTTTTTGTATTTTGAGCAAACCCGCTCATCATTCCTAAAAATAATAAAACGATAACTTTAAATTTCATTGTTGTATGTTTAATTCTCCTTACTTATTTCGCAATTGCAGGGATGTTCAGGTTTATTCCCTTTTATTTTTTGTTGCTATTGAAATTTCCATTGCTATTGAAATTTCAATTTCTTCTTTTTTATTATTGTTTTGGCAAATTCTCCAATAATTCCAATTCAAAAATAATAGTAGCATTTGGCGGAATTACTCCTCCTGCACCTTGAGCTCCATAAGCCAAATTGGGTGGAATGAATAGCACTGCTTTATCTCCAAAAGCCATTTTTTCTATACCTTCAATAAACCCAGGTATCATTCCGTCTTTTCTTCCTGCTTGAAATGGAATAGGAACATATTGCTTGGCATTTGCTCTTTGTTGATCAAATTTTCCAAATGCAGTTGCAACTTCAGGAACACTACTATCAAATAATTCGCCATTTTCTAAAAAACCAGAATAATGTATATATACATTTGCTCCATTTACAGGTTTTTTACCGGTTCCTTTAGAAATGATTTTGTAACGCAATCCAGAACTTGACTTAGTAGCTGTTTTTTTAATAGACTCAAAGGAAGCGATTTTTTGTTCTTTAACTACCTTATATTTTGCATCATAAATCTTTTGATTTTCGGCATCAATTAGCGCTTGCTTTTTTTGATTTTCGACTTCTTTACTAAAAAAATCAGTAAAGGTTTTTACAGCATCAAACTTTTTTGCTCTTTCTCCTTTCTGAATAATAGTAATTTTTTTTATAAAATCGTCTTGTTCAATTTTATTAACTACTTCCATTCCGTTTTCAACAACATGTCCAAAAATAGTATGCTTACCGTCGAGCCAAGGCGTTTCGACATGAGTAATAAAAAACTGTGAGCTATTGGTTCCTGGCCCAGAATTAGCCATGGCCAGAATGCCGCCTTTATCAAAACGTAAATCAGTAATTTCATCTTTAAATTTATACCCTGTATCTCCTGAACCATTTCCTAATGGATCTCCACCCTGAATCATAAAATCTTTTATCACTCTATGAAATTTTAATCCGTTATACAACGGTTTTCCTTTCAGTTGCTCACTAACAAAAGTATTTTTGCCTTCAGCTAAGCTTACAAAATTTGCAACCGTAATAGGAGCTTTTTCAAAATCAAGTTCAAGTATGATGTTGCCTTTATTGGTTTCAATATTGGCATACAACCCATCAGGTAATTTACTGTATTCGTCTTTACAAGCGCTAAATAAAATACTTATAGATAGTAATAGGAAAAACTGCTTTTTCATTTTTTTTATTTAATTGTTATTCTGTTATTGTCTTTAATGGTTCTTTTGGCTCAATATTTTGTTTAGTTTCTGATGCAAAATCGGTCAATGTAACAGTGTACATTAAAGGTTGATTGTGACTGATTCTTCTGTTGTCGCCATGATATCCGTAACCCATATGAGAAGGAAAAAGGAAAGTTACCGTTTCGTTTTTACGCATCAATTTTAAACCGTGTCGTAAACCAATAATCATTTTTTGTTCTTTGTCTACATAATAAGTTTGAGGTCGTAATTCCAATTCTGAATAAATAATATTACCGTCTAAGTCCTTTATTTCATAATTAAAATGGACAATATCACCTTTTCTTGGTCGTAAAGTATCTTGAGTATTTTTAGTGTCATAACGATACCAGTAGCCTTTATTTGAAGCGATGTATTTTATATTTGGATCACTTTTAATGATAGAATCTATTTTAGCTTCTTCACCTGAAATTAATTTTTTATTTCGTTCAACTGATTCTTTAAGGAAAGTTCCTGAGGATTGCGATATAGGTCTGCGTGCCTGTTGATGTTGAGAGCAACTTATAAAAAGTAAGCTTCCAAGAATTAAAATAACAATTTGTTTATAGTTCATCATAGCTTAAATTTTTATTTGGGTAATCAATTGTTCAAATTTTGAAATTGTAGCTTCTAAAGACAGACTTGATTTTCCCCCAGCGGCATTTATGTGTCCGCCGCCATTAAAATGATTACGTGCAAATTGATTTACATCAAAATCGCCTTGAGAACGAAATGAAATCTTAATAATGTTTTCATCACGATGCTCAATAAAAATGGCTGTAAAATTAATGCCTTTTATTGTCAAACCATAATTTACAATGCCTTCGGTATCGCCTTTTACATAATGAAAAGCATCGAGTTCTTTTTGAGAAAGCGCGGTATAGGTGGTTTTAAATTCTGGAAAAACTTTCATGTTTTGTAATGCTCTTCCTAGTAATTGCAATCTATCATAAGAATTATTATCGAAAAGCAAGGTTGGGATTTCAGTGTTTTCTGCCCCTAAATCAATTAAATCGGCAATAATTCGATGTGTTGTTCCTGTTGTTTTTGGAAAACGGAAAGAGCCAGAATCGGTTAATATTCCAGTATAAATGCAAGTAGCAATTGTTTTGTTAATGAAATGCTTTTTATCAAGTTGTACGATAAAATTATAAATCATTTCACAAGTAGAACCAAAACTAGTATCAGAATAGGTAAACTGGGCAAAATTATCTGGGCTTTGATGATGGTCAATCATTACGAACGTAGTTTGCAGTTTGTTTAAAACGTGCTCCATTTCTCCTGTACGATGTAAAGCATTAAAATCTAATGTAAAAATAAGTTCCGATTCTTGAAGAATTTTAGTGGTGTTTTCTTTATCTTTTTCGAAAATCAAAACGTTCTCAGAACCTGGAAGCCAAGCTAAAAAATCTGGAAATTCGTTTGGTGCAATGACGATTGGTTCATGATTTAATTTCAGTAAAAAATGATACAGAGCCAATGTCGAACCCATGGCATCTCCATCTGGACTTCGGTGCGGAATTATAGCTATTTTTTTGGGTACTGAAAGCAATAATGCCAGTGCTTGAATGTCTTCCTTTTTCATAGGCAGCGAATTTACATTTTTTTACACTAATCCTGAAAACATTTATGAATAATCTAAGATTTTCATTGCTATAAATCTTCTAAATTAGAACTATTCCATTTTCTGTATAGCTTATATTTTGGTCCTCTAACAATTTGGGAACTATAAATGCCTATAGATCCTGAAAAAAAGTAAGCAATAACACAAGCAATTGCAATATAAATGCCGCTTTCTAGTCCAAATAATTCCATTCCCATAATTGTACAAGCTATAGGAGTATGAGTAGCTCCCGAAAAAACGGCAACGAATCCCATGCCCGCTAAAAGGGCAATTGGTAAAGGAATAAATAATGAAAGTGTACTACCTAAAGTGGCTCCAATAAAGAAAAGTGGGGTTGCATCTCCGCCTTTAAAACCTGCGCCAAGTGTAAAGCCTGTAAAGAGGATTTTAAGTAAAAAATCATAATTGGGACTGGCATGGTAGAAGGCATCCACTATTGAAGGAATTCCTAAACCAATATATTTTGTAGTTGCAATGAAGTAAAAGCTTAAAGCCAGAATTACTCCTCCAACAAATGGTCGAATCGGTGGATATGAAATATATTTTGAAAATAATTCATGCCAAAAATGGGTAGTTTTTGAAAATAATAGCGCTGTTAATCCAAATAAAATACCTGAAATACTAACCCAAAATAGATTTAAAAACGAAAAATTTGGAACACTGGAAATAAAGTAATGTGTATGTTTTACATGCCATAATTCAACTACATAATAGGATATGTAGGCAACTAAAAACGAAGTAAAAACACTTTTGAAATTAATTTTGCTGAAAAAGACAACTTCTAAAGCAAATATCGCCCCCGCTAAGGGTGTTCCGAAAACAGAAGCAAAACCGGCACTGATTCCTAAAATTAAAATGGTTTTCCTTTCAGAATTGTCTAGTTTGAATATCCTTGTTAGTTGATCTGAAATTGCCGTGCTCATTTGTACTGCAGTTCCTTCACGTCCGGCTGATCCGCCAAAAAGATGAGTAATTAATGTTCCAATTAAAACCAAAGGTGCCATTAATAATGGAATGGGTTTTTGAGGATTCTCGTATTCCTCTAAAATCAGATTGTTGCCTTTTACAGCCGTTTTCCCATAATAATGATACACCAAACCAATGAATAATCCTCCAATTGGCAGCAACCATATAATCCATGAATTATTTTCCCGGTATTCAGTAACCCAATTTAAAGAAACTAAAAAAAAAGATGATGTAGACCCTGAAAGTATTCCAATAATCAAACAGATTATAGTCCATTTGAAAAGAGTTTTAATAGAAAATTTTTCAGAAAAAGAATTCAAATTAAAAAGTTTAAAAAACAATAAAAGTAATCAAAATGCTTTACAAAAAAAACCTATCAAAATGACAGGTTCTTTATTAAATATTTCTTGGTTTATTTTGAAGTTGCGATTACAAAATTCAGCTTCAATTTTACCCCCATCTGCATCAAGTCGACTAAATCCTGTACTTTATTATCAGCGGGAACTCTAACCACAACAACTTTATCATTGGCTGCCGTAGTTGCATCGTATAATGCTTGTTCTAATTGATCGAAAGACACTTCTGTTTTATTGATATAATATTTTTTATCTTCTGTAACAGATAAACTTACGTGATCTTTATTAGTGGTTTCATTTGATTTTGCTTTTGGCAAAGTTAATTTTATCACATTTGGATTTGCCAATGTTGAAATGATAAGAAAAAACAAAAACAAAAAGAACATAATATCGCTTAAAGACGAAGTCGGGATTTCGGGATGAAATCGTTTGTTTCTTTTAATTGCCATTTTGTGGTTCTTGAATTACATTAATTATTTCTAGCGTTTGTCTTTGTACTTTTAAAGTAAAGTTGTCAATCATCATGTTAAATAAATGATAGCCACAATAAGCAATAACTCCTACCACTAATCCCGCACCGCTACTAATCATTTTTTCATATAATCCTCCTGAAATGGTTTGAATATTCAAATTCCCAGTATTAGAAATGGTATGAAAAATTTTAATAACTCCCGAAATGGTTCCAATAAATCCTAGAATAGGAGCAATACCAGAAATTAATCCTAAATGCCCAAGACCTTTTTCCATTTGAGCAATCTCGATGTTGGCTGTTTTTTCCATTACCGATTCAATTTCGCTTATTGGTCTACCTATAATAGAAATCCCGCTTCTTAAAATATTTCCTGATGCTGTATTTTCTCTACTACACAGCATTATTGCGTTGTCTAATTTTCCGGTTTTTAATTGCATCTTAATGTCGTTTACCAAATTGACATCTTGCTTAGAAGCATTTTTAATAGATAAATACCTTTCAATAATAATATAAATACAATAAAATAGCAATACAATAAGCGGATAAATCATAATTCCGCCTTTTAATAAAAAATCTAAATAGGAAATATTTTCTGTAACGCTAACTTCAGTAGTTGCTGGATTTGCAATAGCATTTGCAATGGTGTCAGTAACGGGATTTGCTTGTAATAGAAAATTTAAAATGACCATAAATTGTAGTTGTTTTTATTTTGTTTACAAAAGTGCATAAATTTTTAAAAAACTGCTCTATATTAGAATTTATTTATGAACAGACTTTTTATTATTATGTGAATAACGAAAAATATACAGATTAAGTATTCTTATATAAAACAAAAAGAGTTTTTTGGCATCTATATTTTAATTTTCGGATATAAAAGGTATTTTTGCACATGCAACACAACGTACTTATTTTAGATTTCGGATCGCAATACACACAACTTATTGCCCGACGCGTTCGCGAATTAAATATATTCTGCGAAATTTTTCCATTCAATCATTTTCCAACAGACTTGTCTAGTTACAAGGCGGTAATTCTATCAGGAAGCCCATTTTCAGTTCGATCTGACGATGCGTTACATCCTGATTTATCACAAATACGGGGTAAATTACCTTTGCTCGCGGTTTGTTATGGAGCCCAATATTTGGCTCATTTTAGCGGAGGCGAAGTAGCGCCATCCAATACTAGAGAATATGGTAGAGCTAATTTATCTTACATTAAAAGTGAAGAACCTTTTTTTGAAGGAATTTATGAAAATTCTCAAGTTTGGATGTCACATAGTGATACCATTAAAAAATTACCAACGAACGGTGTTCACCTTGCCAGTACAAATGATGTCGAGAATGCTGCTTATAGAATAGAAGGAGAAACTACTTATGCCATTCAGTTTCATCCAGAAGTTTATCATTCTACAGACGGGAAACAATTGTTAGAGAATTTTTTAGTAAAAATCGCAAATGTTCCTCAGAATTTTACACCAAACGCTTTTGTTGAAGAAATTATAACTGAAATGAAAGAAAAAATCGGAAACGATAAAGTGGTTTTAGGGCTTTCAGGCGGAGTAGACTCAACAGTTGCAGCGGTTTTATTAAACAAAGCAATAGGTAAAAACCTATACTGCATTTTTGTTAATAATGGTTTGCTTCGTAAAAATGAATTTCAAAACGTCTTGAATCAATACGAAGGAATGGGTTTGAATGTAAAAGGAGTAGACGCTTCCCAACGTTTTTATGATGCTTTAGCAGGAATTACTGATCCAGAGTTGAAAAGAAAAGCTATTGGGAATGCTTTTATCGAAGTTTTTGACGATGAATCACATCGAATTGAAGATGTAAAATGGTTGGCTCAAGGAACCATCTATCCCGATGTTATCGAGTCGGTTTCAGTTAAAGGACCATCGGCAACTATCAAATCGCATCATAACGTAGGCGGATTGCCTGATTTTATGAAGTTAAAAATAGTTGAACCTTTGCGAATGCTGTTCAAGGATGAGGTACGTAGAGTAGGAGCCACCTTAGGAATTGACCCTGAATTATTGGGTAGGCATCCCTTTCCAGGACCAGGATTATCAATTCGAATTTTAGGTGATATAACTTTAGAAAAAGTTCGTATCTTGCAAGAAGTTGACGCTGTGTTTATTGATGGTTTAAAATCGTGGGGATTGTATGATAAAGTTTGGCAGGCCGGGGCAATATTACTTCCTGTAAATAGCGTAGGGGTAATGGGAGACGAGCGAACCTATGAAAAGGTTGTTGCTCTAAGAGCCGTAGAATCTACTGATGGAATGACTGCTGACTGGGTGCATTTACCGTATGATTTTTTAATGAAAGTGTCTAACGATATTATAAATAAAGTTAAAGGTGTAAATAGAGTGGTGTATGATATTAGTTCAAAACCACCTGCAACAATAGAATGGGAATAATTTTAATTTGAAAATTTGAGAAAGCTTATTTTATTTTTTTTTGTAACTAGTGTATCAATAAATAATTTTGGTCAAAATATATCAAATGACCAACAATTTGATATTGTGAATCACGAAGTACAATCTAATGAATCTGTTATGATTCTATCAAAAAAATATTTGGTAGATCCTGCGGAAATATACAGATTGAATAGGTTTGCTATAAATGGTATAAGCCAAGGAATGGTTCTGAAAATTCCAGTTCTAAGAAAAGATATTTCTATTCCTGTAGCGATAATCCAACATAAACCATCTCCAGAAGTTACTCAGGTTATTTCTGTGAATAAGATAGAAGAAAAACCATTAGTAAAATCGCTTGAAAATACTGTTGAGAAAGCAATTATTGCAGTCGAAGATTCATCTCAAATCAATCACGTTGTTGAACCAAAAGAAACCCTGTATGGTTTATCTAAGAAATACAATGTTTCAGTAGAGGAGATACAATTAAATAACAAAGAACTATTAATTGAAGGTTTAAAAATAGGTCAAGTCATTAGAATTCCTTCAAAAAAGGCTATAGAAAGTACTGAATCTAAATCCCTAAATAAGCAAAAAAAAGCTGAAATTGAGGTTAGACATAAAGTAGAACCTAAAGAAACGTTATACGCCATATCTAAGAAGTACAATATAAGTATTGACGAAATAAAGCAACATAACGAGTTTTTATTGCAAAATGGTTTGCAAATAGGTCAAACACTGATCATTAAAAGTAACAATTAAAATAAGATTTACATTGAGCTACTTCATTTTAAAAACAGAAAAAATCATAAAACTGAGAAATTTTATACTCTCATTGTATGTAACATTTTCAATTTCTTGTTCCCTTTTTGCACAAGATAATAGTTTTACTAAGCATACTGTTTCGAAAGGCGAAACGATTAAAGAAATAGCTACTAAATATAAAGTTACACCTTATGATATTTATAAATTAAACCCAGACTCTCAAACTGGTTTAAATGAAAATGATATATTGTTGATACCAACAGTAATACAAAAAGGGACAGTTTTAAAACAAGAAAGCAAGCCTGTTTCTGAGATTGCATCTAAGCCAAAAGTTTCAAATTCGAACCCAAAAACCCATACTGCAAAGCCTAAAGAAAATCTTTACAGTATTTCTAGAGATTATAATGTTAGTGTTGATGATTTAAAAAGTTTGAACGAAGAGGAGCTTAAAGATGGTTTAAAAATAGGTCAAGTTATTAAAATTCCAAGTGGCGAAGTAAGTAGTAATACCGAATCAAAATCTGTAATTGCAGAAATACCAGTTGTTAAAAAGGGAACTAAAGAACCAACAGTTTCTAAAGCAGAAAAAGGAATTTACCATATTGTAGAGCCCAAAGAAACCAAATTCGGAATTGCTAAAAAATATGGAATTACGGTTCAAGAATTAGAAGAAAGAAATCCAGAAATTGTATCCAATTTAACTATAGGTTTTAAATTACTTATTAGTGGAGATGAAACAAAAAAGGCAGTTGTAATTCAAGAAGTTCAAAAACCAAAACCCGTAATTAAAGAAATTATTCAGCAAGAAACTGTAGTTACAGAAGTAATTAGAACACAAAAATTTAACGGTTTTGCTAATTACGAAGTGAAGCCAAAAGAAACACTTTATAGTTTATCGCAGTCTTTTAATATCTCTCAAGAGGAATTGATGACTTTAAATCCAACTTTAAAAGATGGAGTTAGAATTGGTATGATTTTAAAAGTGCCAGGTAAAGGTAAGATTGTAAATCTTTCCAATTCAAATGCTAAATTTTCTGATTTAACTAAAACCATCAACGCTAAAGACAAAAAGCAATTGGTATTATTGCTTCCTTTTAATGCTTCAAAAATACAAGGTGATACCTTAAAAACCATAGGAGTCCGATTAAAAAAAGATGCGTTTTTAAACATGACACTCGATTTTTATTCAGGTGCTTTAATGGCTATCGATTCAGCTAAAACTCTAGGTTTAAATGTTGATGTTAAGATTTTCGATTCTGAGGAAAGTAAATTAACTTCTAACGTTGTTAATGTAGTTAAAGACAATAATCTTCAAGAAGCTAATGCCGTTATCGGGCCGTTTTACCAACAATATGTAGAAAAAGTGGCAGAACTTTTAAATGATGCTAACGTTCCGGTTATTTCTCCGTTATCTAAAGAAATAGGAAAATCCTATAGCAATTTATACCAAGCCATGCCGCCAAGTGACTTCACAAAAACGGCTATGTTCGATTTTATGATGGCTAAAGGAGCGAATATTATTGTGGTTAGTGATCCTAAAAAAATAGCCAATAAAGAGTTTATCACTAAAAAATACCCATCGGCAAAGTTTGTTCCTTTTACTGAAACTGGAGCTTTAGATATCATAACCTTTAAAACGTTGTTTGTAAAAGACAAGATGAATTATGTGGTTATGGATTCAGAACGAACGGGGATGATTTTAAGCACTACCAATGTTTTACTAAACGAATTGGTTAATTTTCAACTTCAATTGGTAATTATCGAGCCTAATGGGACTCTTGATTTTGAAGAAATTTCGATGAAAAGACTTACTATTTTAAAAATGCTCTATCCGTCACTCACAAGGGAAAATGATTCGCCTGAAGCAGTTATTTTTGAAAACCAGTATAAAGAAAAAAATAAAGTATTTCCGAGTCAATTTGCCACTCGAGGTTTCGACATTACATTTGATACTTTATTGCGATTGTCACAAGGAAAATCATTTGAAGTATCAGCAAATGAAGATAAAACCGAACAAATAGAAAGCAAGTTTGAATATTCAAAAAAGAACTCTGAGGGCTATACAAACAAAGGAGTATACATTATGGAGTTTCAAGAAGATTTATCAGTAAAACAAGTAAACTAATGACTTCAAAAGTAACCTATTTAGGCGATTTACGAACTACATCAACTCATTTACAATCAGGAACCGAAATTCTCTCCGATGCACCATTGGATAATAAAGGTAAAGGAGAAGTATTCTCTCCTACTGATTTAGTTGCCAATGCCCTAGGCAGTTGTATGTTTACCATCATGGGTATTAAAGCTCGCGACATGAATATCAATCTTGAAGGTTCTACTGCTTCAGTAACTAAAATCATGCAAGCTGAGCCGAGAAGAATAAGTGCTATAGAAATTGTATTCGACATGAATTATGCTCCCGATGAAAAAACCAAAATCATCCTAGAAAGAGCCGCCATGACCTGTCCTGTTTTTTTGAGTTTGAATACGGAGATTGATAAAAGAATTACTTTTAATTGGAAGTAAACATTGCGAGGAACGAAGCAATCTGTAGTTTAATTCATATAAACGGAACAAATATATGACAGCTAAAGAAATAATTATTGCATTGACAATCCACCTGCTAATTCCATTAATGGGATTTATTTATTTTTTAAGTATTAAAAAACGAATGAAAAATGAAAATGTAGTTGATGCTCCGACAGTTGAACTTTTTATAATTTTCGCAACATATGGTGGACTTATTCTTGTATTGTTGACAAATATCTTTTGGCTATGGTCTGGTCTGGCTTCACTTGGTACATTTTATCTAATACTTTTTGCACCATTTGTTATGATATGGATTGCTTATCAACAAAGAAAAATAAAGATGAATTCTAAATATCACAATTGGACTTATTTATCAGCACTTTTTTATTTTGCAATTGCACCCATTGCTTTTTTAGTATTATCCTCAGGAATTTAACCTTGAATCCAGACCAAAAACAACTCATCTAATTTGCTCATACTAAAATGCCCTAAGGCAAACAAGAGATTTGGCTCAACTTTCGCAAGAATCCTTTTAAATTGATAAGCAGTTTTTTTACTGACTAATGTTGTTCCACATGCAAAAAAAATGCTATAAAATCGAAAATGATATACTAAAATGATATACATTTGTGATATTAATAAAAGTATATGAAAACAGTATCATTAAAAATAGACGATTCAATATTCGGAGAAACTGAAAAAATACTTTCACGTATCAGTATTCCTAGAAATCGATACATCAATGAAGCAATTGATTACTATAACAAAGTACAAAAAAGGCAAATTTTAGAGAAAAGACTTAAAGTCGAATCTAGCTTAGTCCAAAAAGATTCTATGAACATATTAAAGGATTTTGAAAAAATGGACTATGCAGATTAATCAATACGAAATTTGGATTGCCGATTTAAATCCACAAATAGGAACTGAAGCTGGAAAGACTAGACCTGTTTTAGTTGTTCAGACAAATTTATTAAATAAAATCCCGCATCCATCAACAGTTGTCTGTCCAATTACAACTATTGTTCAAAAAGATTCTGATATTTTAAGAGTTCATTTGAAAAAAGGAATGGCAAATTTACATGAGAATTGTGATGTAATGATAGATCAAATTAGAGCAATAGACAATAAACGATTGATAAAAAAAGTTGGAAATTTACCAAATGAATTAATCGACAAAATAAAAGAAAACATTTCTATAATAATTGATTTAGATTAGAAGTACGAAAGAATAAAACATACTAATTTTCATGGCTAGTCTGCGGTAAATTGTTCGTTTACTTTTCATAACTTCGCTCGGTCGATTATGGTAATAATGATTTCCTTAAGCCGCCAAGAACTCTAGCATCGACCGTGATCACAAATATTAATGAAGAAATCAAGTATTGAAATAATTAGGCTGATTGCTGTAATTCTCATTGTATTTACACATACCCGAAATGAATTAACAAATGGAATTGTTTATTTTATAGTTGAGAAAATTCCAACTTTTGGTACAGCCATTCTTTCTATAGTATCGGGATATCTGTATTTTGAAATTTCCCGCTTTAAAACAAATTTATTTATAAGTAAGATTAAAAGTTTAGCTATACCTTATTTTATATCTAATATTTTAATTTTATTGATGGCTTTGTTTTTCAATTATGTTTTGGAATACAATTCTCTCAACAGACTATCCTATAATTTCTCATTAATTACTGAGGGTTTTTTTGCACTTAATTCGCCCCCAATAAACCCTCCTACTTATTTCGTGAGAGATATTTTTGTGATATTCTCGATTATTGCATTAATTACTAAAAGAGACTTAAAAACTTTATTTGTTATCGTTCCCCTTCTGCTGTTTGGGACACTAATTTTAAGAGAAGATGTTGCTTTTTTATTTTTTATAGGATGTTTATATTCAAAATTCAAAAATAGTATTGATAAAAAAACACTTATAATTATATCCGTAATAATAGGAGTTATTATTTGGAATTATTTTATTGACTATCTAAAATTTCCTATTTCATTTTTGATTTTCATTTTATTAATTGATTTTCAATTCAAATTTTATAACACGGGGAAATTTTCTTATTTACTTCACTTATATCATTCTCCAATTATAGTAATTTCATATCCTATTTTGAAGATGTTTATAGAAAACCAATTATTTCTTATAGTTACTCAGATTATTGCTGCTCTTGTATTTACATATATATTGTTTAAAATAACCAAAAAGTATACGGTTCTCAATATAATTAGCGGCGGAAGATAATATTTCATCTGTATGACTACCACAAATAGGAATAAAATACTTCAGCCAACCGCCATTTTACAATGTAATGGGTTTAGGCTTACTTTAAATATGCCTTTACTTGTAAAATTAGTTTTTAATCTTAAATTTAGGCTTCCTTAATCCGCTACATGAGCTGCAAGTAAATCTCTAAAAAACATTAAACCTTGAATCCAGACCAAAAACAACTTATCCAACTCGCTCATACAAAAATGCCTTTCGGCAAATATGAGGGCTGGCATCTTATCGATTTGCCCGAATATTATGTAGTTTGGTATAATAACAAAGGATTCCCAAAAGGACAATTAGGCGAACAACTCCAACTCATTTATGAACTCAAATTAAATGGTTTGGAAGAATTAATTCGCAACATAAAAAAGCAATATCCTAAGCCATAAATTAGATTTTAGACTTCATAGATAAATTAGATTATTGGACCAAAATATAACAAATTAATTTTTCTAAAAATCCAACAATCTAAAAATCTAAAAATCGAATTATAATTGTATTTTTGCCTCGTTTTTTACACAACAACACAACTACAAACAACAACAAGTAATGAATCAAACGAAATATATTTTTGTTACTGGCGGTGTGACTTCTTCCTTAGGGAAAGGAATAATTGCAGCTTCCTTGGCAAAATTATTACAAGCACGAGGCTATAGAACTACGATTCAAAAATTTGATCCGTATATAAATGTCGACCCTGGCACACTAAATCCCTACGAACATGGCGAATGTTACGTGACGGATGATGGTGCTGAAACCGACTTGGATTTAGGTCATTATGAGCGTTTTTTAAACGTTCCAACTTCTCAAGCCAATAACGTAACCACAGGGAGAGTCTATCTTTCGGTTATAGAAAAAGAGCGAAGAGGAGAATTTCTAGGTAAAACCGTTCAAGTGGTTCCGCATATTACTAACGAAATTAAAGATAGAATGCAATTGCTTGGAAATTCAGGCGATTTCGACATTGTAATTACTGAAATAGGAGGAACTGTAGGCGATATCGAATCTTTACCGTACATAGAATCTGTTAGGCAGTTGGTTTGGGAACTAGGCGAAAACAATGGTATCGTTATTCATTTAACTTTAGTGCCGTATCTAGCAGCAGCAGGCGAATTAAAAACAAAACCAACACAACATTCCGTTAAAACGTTAATGGAAAGCGGTATAAAAGCCGATATTTTAGTCTGTAGAACAGAGCATGAAATATCAGACGAATTGCGTCACAAATTGGCCTTGTTTTGCAATGTAAAACGTGAGGCGGTGATTCAATCTATCGATGCATCGACCATTTATGAAGTGCCAAATTTAATGTTGGAAGAAGGACTTGATATAGTAGCACTAAAGAAATTGAATTTGCCTAAAAAAGCAGCTCCCGATTTAAAAAACTGGAACACTTTTTTACACCGATTAAAAAATCCAAAGCATACTGTAAATATTGGATTAATAGGAAAATATGTTGAATTACAAGATTCTTACAAATCTATTTTAGAAGCCTTTATTCATGCTGGCGCAACAAATGAAACGAAAGTAAATGTAGTTTCTGTTCACTCTGAATATATAGATGCTGAAAATGTTGCAGAAAAATTGCAAGGATTAGACGGAATTCTAGTAGCTCCAGGTTTTGGAGAACGAGGAATAGAAGGCAAAATAGAAGCCGTTCGTTTTGCTAGAGAAAATAATTTACCGTTTTTCGGAATCTGTCTCGGAATGCAAATGGCGGTTATTGAGTACGCAAGAAATGTTTTGGGCTTAAAAGATGCCAATTCTACCGAAATGAATCAAGGGACAGCACACCCTGTTATTGATTTAATGGAAGAGCAAAAAGACATTACTGACAAAGGCGGAACGATGCGTTTAGGAGCTTGGAAATGCGATATTTCGCCTAACACATTAGCATACAAAATATACGAAAAAACAACTATTTTAGAGCGTCATCGCCATCGGTATGAATTTAATGGAAATTATTTAGCACAATTAGAAAATGCAGGATTAAAGGCTTCAGGTGTCAATCCTGATACGGGTTTGGTAGAAATCATCGAGTTAGAAAACCATCCTTTTTTCATAGGTGTGCAATACCATCCAGAATATAAAAGTACGGTTGCAAATCCGCACCCATTATTTGTTAACTTTGTCGCCGCAATGGTAAAAAATAAAAAATCAGGAGCGAAATAGTAGTTTTGTTTATAAATGCAATTCCTGCTTTCCGTTTCAATCTTGTCATTGAGAGCTTGCGCGGCAATCTCACAATAACAAGGATTTTCTCTTCAAACGAAGTTCACTGAACTCCGCTAAAAATAAAAATAAAGTGAAGTAATCAGGGCTAGGGGAGAAGTTATTTGTGTATTTGGAAATGAAACAATAATAAACAATGTTACCGCTGTAAGTCATAAAACTTTAAGCAAAAAATAAAAAAAATGGAACAAAAAAAATTAGATTTTAATTCAATAATTGGTTTTATATTAATTTTTGGAATTTTGATATGGATCATGTATCAAAACCAACCCACTCCAAAGGAAATTGCTGCCGAGAAAGCCAAAAAGGAGCAAGTAGAAAAAGCCAAAACAGCTAAAGTTCAAGAAGTAAAAGTAGCACAAGTTATAAACAATCCAGTACTTGGTGACTCGTTGCAATTGGCACAATTACAATCAACATTAGGAAATTTCGCTTATTCAGCAACATTACCTTCGGCAAAGGAATCGTTTACGACTTTAGAGAACAATCTTGTAAAAATAAAAATTGCAAATAAAGGAGGGTATATAGTTGAAGCCATACTTAAAAAATACGAAAGCATTAAAAAAGGTTCTGGTCAATTGGTTACGCTTATAAAAAACAATAATTCAGATTTGAATATTAGTTTACAAACGCAAGACAACAGAACGCTTCAAACAAAAAATTTATATTTTGAGCCTACACTTACTAAAGTTGGAGAAAATCAAATTTTATCCATGCGTTTAAAAGCTGGAGCAAATGAATTTTTAGAATACAAATATTTATTAAAGCCAAATGAGTATATGCTTGATTTTGATATTCGTTCTCAAGGTTTAAGCAAAGTGTTAAATACAAGTAAAGATTTAGATTTAGAATGGAATCTTAAAAGTATTAGAAACGAAAAAGGGATAGCTTACGAGAATAGATATGCTGAGGTGTATTTCGAATACGAAGATGAAAAAATTGATTATGTAGGACAAGGTCAAGATAAAGAAGAAAATGCAGAAAAAGTAAGCTTTATTGCATTCAAACAACACTTTTTCTCGTCAATTTTGCTAACATCAAAACCTTTTGAGAAAGGGAAAATGTTCTCTAACAATCTTGTTAATGATGAAACAATCGATACTCTTTTTACCAAACAATTCAAAGCTAATGTTCCGTTAGCTTTTAATAACGGTGAAATTGATTACAAAATGAATTGGTATTTTGGTCCTACAGATTACAATACTTTGAATAGTTATGATAAAAATATCGAAAAAATAATATCACTTGGTTGGGGCATTTTTGGCTGGATTAATATGTTTATTTTTATTCCACTTTTCGGGTTTTTGAGTTCATCAGTTGGGCTTTCGTTGGGAATTGCAATTATAGTATTTACAATTATTATAAAAATTGCAATGTCTCCAATTACTTATAAATCATTTTTATCGCAAGCAAAAATGAAAGTATTGCGACCAGAAATTACTGAATTGGGAGAAAAATTCAAGAGAGATCCAATGAAAAAACAACAGGAAACGATGAAGTTGTACAACAAAGCGGGTGTAAATCCTATGGCAGGTTGTATACCCGCTTTGATTCAGCTTCCTTTTATGTATGCTTCGTTTCAGTTTTTTCCGTCAGCATTCGAGTTAAGACAAAAGAGTTTCCTATGGGCAGATGACTTATCTTCATTTGATGAAATAGTAAAATTACCATTCCATATCCCATTATACGGCGATCATATTAGTTTGTTTCCAGTTTTAGCGTCAATTGCAATTTTCTTTTATATGAAAATGACATCTGGCGACCAGCAAATGGCAGCACCACAACAAGAGGGTATGCCTGACATGGGTAAAATCATGAAAATCATGATTTATGTTTCGCCAATAATGATGTTGTTTTTCTTTAACAGTTATGGTGCAGGATTGAGTTTGTATAACTTTATTTCTAATTTAATAACAATAGGGATTATGGTTGTTATTAAAAAGTATGTAGTCGACGAAAACAAAATTCACTTGCAAATACAAGAAAATAAGTTAAAGGAGCCTAAAGCAGAAGGAAAGTTCCAAAGAAAAATGAGAGAGATGATGGAACAGGCCGAAGAACAGAAAAAAACACAAAAGAAAAAGTAAAAAAAAAGCTTCCAAATTTGGAAGCTTTTTTTTTAAAATAAACATGCTAATATTATTTAGCAATATTCACGGCTCTTGTTTCTCTAATAACTGTCACTTTTACTTGACCCGGATAGGTCATTTCTGTTTGAATTTTTTGAGAAATTTCAAAAGACAGGTTTGATGCATTTTCATCAGAAACTTTTTCGCTTTCTACAATTACACGCAATTCTCTTCCAGCCTGAATAGCATAAGCATTTTTTACTCCTGTAAAGCCATAAGCTACTTCTTCTAAATCTTTTAATCGCTGAATATAAGAATCTAAAACTTGACGTCTTGCTCCTGGTCTTGCTCCAGAAATAGCATCACAAACCTGAACGATTGGCGATAACAATGATTTCATTTCTATTTCGTCATGGTGTGCTCCAATAGCGTTACATACTTCTTCTTTCTCACCATATTTTTCAGCCCATTGCATTCCCAATAAAGCGTGAGGCAAATCGCTTTCAGCATCTGGAACTTTACCAATATCGTGTAATAAACCAGCTCTTTTTGCCAATTTTACATTCAATCCCAATTCGGCAGCCATGATACCGCAAAGCTTAGAAACTTCGCGAGAGTGTTGCAATAAGTTTTGACCATAAGAAGAACGGTATTTCATTCTTCCAACCACCTTGATTAATTCAGGATGCAAAGCATGAATTCCTAAATCGATTACAGTTCTTTTACCAACTTCTATGATTTCATCATCAATTTGTTTGGTAGTTTTAGCTACTACTTCTTCAATTCGGGCAGGGTGAATTCTTCCGTCAGTAACTAATTTGTGAAGTGATAAACGAGCAATTTCTCTACGAACAGGGTCGAAACAAGAAAGAATAATTGCCTCTGGAGTATCGTCTACAATGATTTCTACACCAGTTGCAGCTTCAAGTGCACGAATGTTTCGTCCTTCGCGACCAATAATTCTACCTTTTACATCATCAGATTCTATATTAAATACCGACACGCAATTTTCTACGGCTTCTTCAGTACCAACTCTTTGAATGGTATTGATTATGATTTTTTTCGCTTCTTGTTGGGCAGTAAGTTTAGCTTCCTCAATAGTGTCTTGAATGTGAGACATTGCTTGAGCTTTAGCTTCGCCTTTTAAACCTTCCATGAGTTGTTCTTTGGCTTCTTCGGCAGATAGTCCAGAAAGCACTTCCAACTGATTCAATTGGCTTTTGTGCATACGCTCTACTTCATGTTGCTTTCTCTCTAATATTTCAATTTTACTATTGTATTCATTAGTTTTAGCTTCATAATCGTCATTGATTTTTTTAGCTTTTGCCAATTCATTTGATACCAAAGATTCTTTGTCACGGATTCTTTTTTCTACTTCAGCCATTTTTTTGTCACGAGAAAGAATGACTTGCTCATGTTCTGACTTGAGTTCGATAAATTTTTCTTTAGCTTGAAGAATTTTATCTTTCTTAGTGTTTTCAGCCTCAAGATTAGCGTCTTTTAAAATCGATGCGGCTTCCTTTTTAGCGTTTTTAATGAGATTAGAAACATTGCTTTTCTCGATGAATTTGGATATGATAAAACCGCCTGCAATTCCTGCAATTCCTGAAATAATTATTACTAGTGTACTGTCCATTGTTTGTTAAAATTTATATATAAAAAAACCTACATTAGGTGAATGAATAAACTCGAAAAGACAAGTTTTGAGCTAACTCGTTGTTCAAGCTTCCGTACTGAAACGGCTTGCTATAGTAACGATGATTTGCTCATTCTAATTTGTTAGTGTTGAGTTTACCAAATATGAACTAATGTAGGCAGTATTTTAGTCTATGTAAAGAACGTATTACTTGTCGAGATAACGACTCAATAAATCATTAATTTTGCTAATTCTCTCTATGGTTTCTTTTCCGTCAATTGAATTATCAATTTGCTTTTGTTCTAATTGTGATGCAAATTGCAAGGCACACATGGCCAAAACATCTTGTTTATCACGAACTGCATAATTTTCTTCAAACTGCTTAATCATAACATCAATTTTTTTTGAAGCACTTCGCAATCCTTCTTCTTGAGACATTTCTACCGTTAGCGGATAGACTCTGTCTGCAATTGATAATTTAATTTTAAGCTTTTCGTCCATAATAATGTACTAGTCTGATAGCTGTGCTATACAGTAATCAATTTCACGAATTAATGAATTTATTTTAAGCTTTGTATCTCTTTTGTTTTCGTCACTGCCTAGTAATGAATTGGCTATTTTGAGTGTTTCACAATTCTTTTTCAAGGTATCAATTTCATTAGATTGATTTTGTATAATAGTTGTAGCTTTTTTTAATTCCTGATGTAACTCTAGTGAATTTTGTTCTAAATAATCTATTTTTGCTAATAGTTTTTTAAGCTTTCCTTCAAGAGTATCAATAATTTCTACAATCTCACTCATTATAAATTTAAGTTCATTACTTGTCTCAACAAAGTTAACATTCCTATTGAATTAAACCAATACTTTTCCTAAAATTTTAGTTTTGATAAAATATTTTATTGTAATATTTTGAAAAATAGCTAGTTATAACTTTGTAAATATGCAGTAAATGTATTGGCTTTTTTTTATATTAGCAAAAAAGCATTTTCATGAAATTTTTATATTTTTTGTTATTTTCTACCACGGTAATTTTTGCTCAAAGTAACTATCCAAAAGATTATTTTAGGTCACCTCTTGATATCCCTATGAAACTTGCCGGAAATTTTGGAGAAATAAGACCTAATCATTTTCATGCAGGATTCGATTTTAGAACCATGCAGAAAGAGGGATTTAATATCTATGCTGTTGCAGACGGTTATGTTTCTAGAATTAAAATATCCACTTTTGGAAATGGGAAAACAATTTATATAGATCATCCTAATGGCTACACTTCCGTTTATGGACATCTTCAAAAGGGAGTTGGAAAAATAGAAGAGTTAATTAAAAAAACACATTATCAAGAACAATCCTATGAGATTGAAATTTTTCCGAAACCCAATGAAATACTAGTGACCAAAGGAGAAATTATTGCGCTTTCTGGAAATACCGGAAGTTCAGAAGGACCTCATTTGCATTTTGAATTTCGAGATACAAAATCTGAAAAAGTGATTAATCCGTATTTTTTTGGGTTTGATAGTTTTATGAAAGATACTAAAAAGCCACAAATTTCTAGTCTTATTGTTTACCCTCTTGATGAAAATAGTGTGGTCAATCAATCAAAGCGATCAGTAACTATAAATTTGTCGTTACAGCCTAACGGAACCTATGTTTCGCAAGCCATTACAGCAAAAGGCAGAATTGGTTTTGGCATTCAAGCTCATGATGTATTTGATTTTTCGTATGATAAATACGGTCTTTATAAAGTACAAACTTTTTTAAATGGAAGCCCATCTTTTGGGTATCAATTTGATACTTTTTCATTCGATGAAACTAAACACATCAATGCTTTTATAGATTTTTACAGGTACAAAAAAACCAAGCAAAAGGTGCAAAAAATGTTTATGAAAAATCCTTTTCCGTTAAGTATATTGCAACCTGGTTTTGAAAACGGAGTGGTAACTGTTTCTAATAATTTCTCCAATTTATATCGTATTGAGCTATCCGATTTTTACGGAAATACAACTCTTGTTTCTGTCCCTATTCAATATTCAACTGTAGAACCAACCATTCAGGAGGAAATTGTCAAGACTAAATATTTTGTTCGCGCCAAAACAGATTCAAATTTCGAAAAGGATAATGGCTCTGTTTTTTTTCCAGCAGGAACTTTTTATGATGATTTTTATTTAGACTTTGAGGTTAACGATTCAACTATGACTGTTCATAATGATTTGGTTCCCGTTAACAATTCTTTTTTAGTAACAATGATAGGTAATGCTAAATTTAACGACGATAAAACCTTTATTGCATCAATTAAAGAAAAAAAATTAAGTTACAACGCCACTAAAAGGAAAGAAAATACGTTTACTACTTATACAAAGAAATTTGGACAGTTTGTTTTAGCTAAAGATACCATTGCGCCAAAGATAAGTATTGCAAAACCAATACAAGGCAAATGGTTAACTAGCCAAAAAACGATTCAACTCTCCATTAGAGATGCTTTGTCAGGTATAAAATCATACAAAGGGTATCTTAATGGAAAATGGATTTTATTTGAATATGAAAATAAAACTAACACTATCACTCATTATTTTGATGATGGAATTGTAGCCGATGGAAAAAACGACTTAAAAGTTGAGGTTACAGATAATGTAGGAAATTCTACTATCTTTGAAACGCAATTTTTTAGAACTCAAAAAAAATAAAAATATAGCATTTGAAAACGAAATCATTTTTAATTATACTCTTTTTCTTCTTCTTAGGAATATATAGTTATGCTCAAAACGCCAGAGTTAAAGGGATTATCCTTGACGAAAACAACAATCCAGTAGAAAACGTAAATATAAATGCTCAGAATAAATCGGCTAAAACAAATGCAAATGGTTTTTATGAAATAATTATTCCAGCCAACCAGAAAATAGGTATTATTTTTAGTCATGTTTCTCTTCAAAAAACTACAGTGACACTGCAATTAAAACCCAATGAAGATTATGAGTTTAATGTTACCATGAATAACAAAGCCGAGCAAATGGGCGAGGTCGTTATCGTGAATAATAAAAAGCGTGTTCAAGGAATTACAAACATAGAACCTGAAGTTATAAGAAGAATTCCTGGAGCAAATGCTGGAATTGAAAATATTTTAAAAACTTTGCCAGGAGTATATTCAAACAATGAATTGAGTACGCAATATGCAGTTCGAGGCGGAAATTATGACGAGAATTTAGTATATGTAAACGAGATTGAAGTGTACAGGCCATTTTTAATTCGTTCAGGGCAACAAGAAGGACTAAGTTTTACCAATACTGATTTGGTTCAAAATGTAGACTTCTCAGGAGGTGGTTTTCAAGCTAAATTTGGAGACAAATTATCTTCGGTTTTAGATATTACCTACAGGAGACCTACAAAATTTGGTGCTACTGCCGAAGCTAGTTTTTTGGGAGGAAGTTTATCGGTTGATGCTGTTTCTAAAAATCAAAAATGGTCTGCCTTAACAGGAGTTCGTTATAGAGATAATAGCCTTTTAGTAAACAGTCAGGAAACTGAAACTAATTTCAGACCTACATTTGCCGACGTTCAAACGAATATTAATTATACCGCTTCTACAAAATGGCAATGGAGTTTTTTAGGAAATATTTCACAAAATAAGTACAACAATCAACCGCTAACACGCCAAACGAATTTTGGTACAATAAACGACCCTATAGCATTGTTGGTTTTTTATCAAGGGCAAGAAAAGAGCAAATACGATACTTATTTTGGCGCACTAAAATCTACTTTTACCGTCAATGAAAATTTTATTTTAAAGTTTATTGGATCCGGGTATCACACCTTAGAACAGGAATATTTTGACATTAATGCTGCCTATTCTTTAGGCGAAGTAGACGGAAATATTGGCGGAGAAAATTTCGGAAATGTTACTTTCAGTAGAGCTATTGGTAGTCAGTTGAATCACGCTAGAAACGACTTAGACGCTTTAATTGTAAATACCGAAGTTAAAGGATTTAATACTGTAAAAAAACATCAAATTGAATGGGGAATCAAATATACTCGAGAAGACATTCGCGACCGAATCATAGAATGGGAAGTGATTGATTCTGCAGGATTTTCAATAAACCCTCCAAAATTTCCAAAAGGAATAAAATTGCCTGCAAACAATCAGCCGTATGAACCTTATGTTGGGCCTTTGGTACCTTTTCAAAATGTGAGAGCTAAAAATTTTGTTACCATTAACCGTTTTTCAGGCTATGCGCAGTGGAGTCTAAAAGATAAAATAGGAAGTGCCGATGTTTGGTATAATGCAGGAGTTAGAATGCATCAATGGCAGGTTTCTGGTGATGGTTTAGACGGAAACAGCCAAATAACAGTAAGTCCAAGAGCCCAATTTGCCATAAAACCCGATTGGAAAAAAGACATGGTCTTTAGACTTTCTGGAGGTTTTTATCATCAGCCACCGTTTTATAGAGAGTTACGAGACGCTCAAGGTGAAGTCAATCCTAATGTAAAAGCGCAGCAATCTATACATGTTGTTTTGAGTAATGATTATAGTTTTAAAATGTGGAAGCGCCCTTTCAAAATGGTTACCGAGGCCTACTACAAATCGTTAACTGATGTAAATCCGTACACTATTGACAATGTCAGAATACGTTATGCTGCCTCAAATAACGCTACAGCTTATGCGCAAGGATTTGATATGCGACTAAACGGTGAGTTCGTTCCCGGAACAGAATCTTGGTTTAGTTTTGGCTATCTAAAAACCAAAGAAAACATTGAAAACAGAGGGGATATTCCTAGGCCAACAGATCAAAGACTTAAATTTGCCATCTTATTTCAGGACTATATGCCCAACATTCCAAGTGTAAAAGTATATTTGAATTTAGTGTATAATACAGGTTTACCAGGTGGTTCACCATCGTATGCCGATCCTTATGATTATATCAATCGTTTAAGAGATTATCGTAGAGCCGATCTTGGATTTTCGTATGTTTTTACTGAAAAAAACAATTTACGGCCAGAGGGTCATTGGATGAAAAGATTCAAAGATTTGTCTTTAGGATTTGAAATTTTTAATATGTTCAACAATCAGAATGCCATTACCAATACATGGGTTAGAGACGCTTACACTAAAAGTCAATATGCCATTCCAAATTATTTAACCACTCGTGTATTTAATGTTAAATTGTCGGTGCGATTGTAATACATTTGTATTTTAAAATATTTAATTTTTTTTGAAATGAAAAATAGTTCAATATTCTGTATGCTATTTGTGCTTGTTTTTTTAATAGGATGCAAAGAAGAGGTTGAAAAACCAAAAGTGATTTACGAGAATTCAACGAAGCAAAAGGAGCAACCAAAAACAGATACGACTCAAATAAAAATTGCCGATTTGCCTATTCAAATGCAAGGCACAAATTATTTATTGCATCCAGTAGCCGACATTAGTGTTAGCGGAGCCAATGCAAAAATAAAATACGATTCCTCTTCAAGCGCCACTGATTTAAGCTTAAAGATTTCAAATTACAGTGAATATGAAATTACAGGTTATTTGCAAAATTTAAAATTTCAAGAAATAGGTTCTGATTCTATTCGTTCATTAACAGATAAACCAATACTTATTCAAAATGTAATGTATTTAAAATCGGTTTCAGATAAAGCCAAGCAACAAGTTTTAGTATATTCATTAGCCGATTTAGATACCAACAAAGACGGAAAATTGGATGAAAACGATATCAAATCGCTTTATATAAGTGAAATTTCAGGAAAACGATTTACTAAAGTATCAGTCGATTTTCAGGAATTGATAGACTGGAATGTAATAGAATCCAGAAACCGTCTGTATTTCAGAACCATTGAAGACACCAATAAAAACGGACAATTTGATAAGAAGGACGTTGTGCATTATCACTATTTAGATTTATCTAATAAGGACTGGAAGGTTTTTGATTATAATCCGATATAAAAGAAGCGCGTCAACAGTAATTGAAAATAATTCAATTATTCAATACTGGTAATTATTTTAAACTAAAATTATGCTTTTAACTGGTTTAAAATATTTATTTTTGCTCTTCGAAAAACAAAGACATACATTATACTATGAGAACGATACAATTTAGAGAGGCCATTTGCGAAGCTATGAGTGAAGAAATGCGACGTGATGAAACCGTATATTTAATGGGTGAAGAAGTTGCTGAATACAATGGTGCCTACAAAGCTTCAAAAGGAATGTTAGCAGAATTTGGACCAAAAAGAGTTATAGATACTCCAATTGCAGAGCTTGGTTTTGCAGGTATTGCTGTAGGTTCTACCATGAATGGTTGCCGACCAATTGTAGAGTACATGACTTTTAATTTTGCTTTAGTTGGTATCGATCAAATTATTAATAATGCTGCAAAAATGCGTCAAATGAGCGCTGGTCAGTTTCCTATGCCAATGGTTTTTCGTGGACCAACGGCTTCGGCAGGGCAATTAGGCGCGACACACTCGCAAGCATTCGAAAACTGGTTTGCTAATACACCTGGTTTAAAAGTAATTGTGCCATCAACAGTTTATGATGCTAAAGGTTTATTAAAAGCAGCAATTCGTGATAATGACCCTGTTATTTTCATGGAATCAGAACAAATGTATGGTGACAAAGGAGAAGTTCCTGATGGCGAATACATTTTGCCGATTGGTGTAGCCGATATAAAAAGAGAAGGAACAGATGTAACTATAGTTTCATTTGGAAAAATAATTAAAGAAGCCTTTATTGCTGCTGATGCATTAGAAAAAGAAGGTGTTTCATGCGAAATAATCGACCTAAGAACTGTCCGTCCTATGGATCATGAAGCGATTTTAACATCAGTTAAAAAGACAAACAGATTGGTAATTCTTGAAGAAGCTTGGCCTTTTGCTAGTGTTTCGTCTGAGATAACTTATATTGTTCAAGAACGTGCTTTCGATTTCTTAGATGCTCCAATTCAAAGAATTACTACCGCAGATACTCCAGCGCCCTATTCGCCAACATTGTTAAAAGAATGGTTGCCTAATGCGAATGATGTCATTAAAGCTGTTAAAAAAGTGTTGTATAAATAGACTCAAGATGTTTATTTTACCTAAAATTTAACAAATTCAGGACAAAAGTCTTAGGAATCTAGAATTCAAAATAACTATATTTGAAACTTCATCATAGTACAACTGATGAAGTTTTTTTTTGCAGATGAAAAATAAATTAATTGTATCGTTTTTTGTACTAATTTCAAGCGTACTATTTGCTCAAACTAAAGTTAGTGGTATCGTTGTAGACAATACCAATCAACCGGTTCCTTATGCGAATGTTGTTTTTAAAGGGTCTAATGAAGGAACAGTAACTAACGAAGATGGTCGTTTTTACATCGAATCTGAAAAAACATATGCAGCATTAGTTGTCTCCTTTGTAGGTTTTGAGACTAAGATTGTGCCTTTATCAAAAGCAGTAAATTATAATTTTAAAATTCTATTAAGCGACGGACAACAGCTTAACGAGGTCGTTATTTTTACAGGAAAAACTTCAAAAAAGAACAATCCTGCACTTGATATTCTTAGAAAAATTTGGGAAAGAAAGCGCAAAAATGGCTTGCGTCAATTCAATCAATACCAATTTGATAAATACGAAAAAGTTGAGTTCGATATGAATACGATTGATAGTGCTTTTATGAAAAATAAAATTTTTAAAGGCATGGAATTTATTTTCAATCAAGTCGATACTTCAAAAATTACCGGTAAAACCTATTTGCCTATTTTTATAAACGAAGCCTTATATGATGTAAGCGGTGATAATAAATTAAATAAAAGAAAAGAGAAATTAAAAGCCAATAAAACATCTGGATTTGAGGGCAATCAGAATATTTTGGCTTTTGTAAAAGATTTATATACTGATTTTGATATTTACAACAACTACTTGACCTTTTTTGACAAAAGCTTTACCAGTCCACTTTCTAGAACGGGAATAGACACCTATAATTATGTGCTGAAAGACAGTTCTTACATCGATAATAAATGGTGCTATAATATTGTTTTTTATCCAAGACGAAAAAACGAATTAACATTTAAAGGCGATTTTTGGGTTAGTGATACCACATTTGCTATTAAAAAAATTAACATGGCAGTTACAAAAAGTGCCAATATCAATTGGGTGAAAGATATCTATATCGAGCAGGAATTTGAGGTCATGAACGATTCTGTTTTTTTATTGACTAAAGATTATATGATGTCCGATTTTGCTTTAAACAAAAAAGAGCAATCAAAAGGGGTTTATGGTAAACGAACTACATTTTACAAAAACCATCAGTTTAATAAAGAAAAACCACTTGCTTTTTATAAAGATGAAATAAACTTTATTGATAATGAAGTGTATAAAAAATCAGATGACTATTGGAAAGAAAACCGATTCGAAGATTTAAGTAAAGACGAATTGGGAGTCTATAAAATGTTAGATACTTTGCAAACCGTAAAAAAATTCAAACAAATTTATAATTTGGTTTCTATACTAGGAAGCGGATTCGTGCAGTTTGGCAATTTTGATTACGGGCCTATTTTCTCCTCTTTTGGATTTAATGAAGTAGAAGGAATTCGATTGCGTGCGGGCGGAAGAACCTATTTTGGACCAAATGATACTTGGCGTTTGCAAGGCTATACTGCTTATGGATTTGATGACAATAAATTTAAATACGGGGTTTCAGGAAAATGGATGGTCGATAAAAAAAACAGAATCATTATTTCAGGAGGAAACAGAAGAGATATTGAGCAAATAGGGGCAAGTCTTACTACTACAAATGATGTTTTAGGAAGAAGTTTTGCCTCATCGGCATTGTTTACTACTGGTGCAAACGGAAAACTTACAAACATAAACCTAACTAATGTTGCAGTAGAGATAGAACCTATCAAGAATTTGATTTTTTCAACAGGAATTTCCTATCGTACATTAGAATCTGCTTCAAATACTTTTAGTTTAGATTATTATACCACTTTACCTACCGTTACAAATCCCGGTGAAACAAAAAGTGAAGTAAAGCAATCTGAAGCCAATTTTGAAATTGAATATACTCCCAAAAGAAAAACTATTGGATACGGTGTCGAAAGAGCCAATGTTGATAGTCCATACAGTCGATTGTATTTAAATTACAGTCATGGTTTTAAAGGTGTTTTAAATAGTGATTTTAAATACGATAAAATTCAGTTGTATTACAAACAGCCTATAATTATTGGTCCTTTAGGGAGAACCAATTTAATTATGGAAGTAGGTAAAACTTTCGGAACTGTACCTTTAGGATTAATGAGTGTTATTCCAGGAAATCAAACCTATTTTATAATAGAAAATACCTTTAACAACCTCAATTTTTATGAATTTGTTTCCGATCAATATGCAACTTTTCAATGGAATCATAATTTTAACGGCAGATTATTTTCTAGAATTCCCTTTATGCGAAAGCTCAATTGGAGAGAAATTATAGGGATTAAAAGTGTTTACGGAACCATATCAAATGCAAATCGCGCTATAAACGCATCTGGTTTACCTTACAATGCGCCAGAAAATGTCTATTGGGAATACAATGCTGGAATTGGCAATATATTTAAAGTATTCCGAATTGACTTTGCTTGGAGAGGAAGCTATTTAAATGTACCTGAAACCAATAATTTTTCTGTAAAAGGTTCATTTGGGTTTTATTTTTAAACACTTTACTTCATATATAATTATTCAAAGTTAGCTACATGTTTTTTCTACATTCATTTTAGGTTAAATATTCCTTTTTACTAATGAATATACCGAAAACGTAATAGTAGATTAACCTCGTTTTTTATTGTAAAACCCCACACTTTCTTTAATTTTGCCCAAAATAAAAAACGAATAAAATGACTGCAGCAAAATTAAAATCATTCGATGTTTTAATCGAAATTCCAAGAGGAAGTAGGAATAAATACGAATATGATTTTTCAATAAACAGAATGCGTTTTGATAGAATGTTATTCTCATCCATGATGTATCCTGCTGATTACGGATTTATTCCAGAAACATTAGCTTTAGATGGAGATCCATTGGATGTATTAGTATTGATAAACGAACCTACTTTTCCAGGTTGTGTTATGGAGGTAAAACCAATAGGAGTTTTTCACATGGCAGATGATAAAGGACCAGATGAAAAAATAATATGTGTCCCAGTATCTGATCCAATATGGAATTCTCTTGAAAATTTATCCGATATAAATCCGCATTTATTAAAAGAAATTGAGCACTTTTTTCAAGTATACAAAGACTTAGAAAATAAAATTGTTGATGTTGAAGGTTGGGGAGATTTAAGCGAAGCCCACGCAATCATTGATGAATGCACAAAGCGTTTTGACGATATTCCTAATAAACCAGAAGGATTATTTAGTATTAAATAGTTATACTCTCAAAAATTTATAAAAAAAGCAATATTGTGTATACAGTATTGCTTTTTTTGTTTATTTTCGTTTTCTGAAAATTTTTAACCAAACAAAAAACCAATAAATTTATGGAATCAATGATGATTTATTTGCCAATAGTTATGGCAATACTTGGACTGCTTTTTATGGCAGTTAAAAGAAGCTGGGTATTAAAACAAGACGCTGGAGATGGTAAAATGAAAGAGATTTCAGATTATATCTACGAAGGCGCGCTAGCTTTCCTAAAAGCAGAATACCGTTTGTTAGCCATATTTGTGCTATTAGCAAGTGTTGTTTTAGCAGGTATTACTTTTATTCCAGGCGTTAAAACAGATATATTAATAGTTGTGGCTTTCATCTTCGGTGCTTTTTTCTCTGCATTAGCAGGAAATATGGGAATGAAAATTGCTACAAAAACCAATGTAAGAACTACACAAGCTGCTCGTACTAGTTTACCAAAAGCGTTGAAAGTTTCTTTTGGCGGTGGAACCGTAATGGGATTAGGAGTTGCTGGTTTAGCAGTTCTCGGATTAACAGGTTTCTTCATTGTTTTCTTTCAAATATTTATGAAAGGCGCTTGGACTTCTACCGAAGATATGACTGTAGTGCTAGAAACTCTTGCTGGGTTTTCACTTGGAGCTGAATCGATTGCTTTATTTGCTAGAGTAGGTGGTGGTATTTATACTAAAGCTGCCGATGTTGGAGCTGACCTTGTAGGTAAAGTAGAAGCGGGTATTCCTGAAGATGACCCTCGTAATCCTGCTACAATTGCAGATAATGTTGGAGATAATGTAGGTGACGTTGCAGGAATGGGTGCCGATTTATTTGGTTCGTATGTTGCAACCGTTCTTGCGGCAATGGTTCTTGGAAATTATGTAATTAAAGATATGGGTGGGAACATTCAAGACGCTTTTGGTGGAATAGGTCCAATTTTGTTGCCTATGGCAATTGCAGGTTTCGGAATTTTATTCTCAATAATCGGAACCATGTTAGTAAAAATATCAGATGATAATGCTAAAGAAGCGCAAGTTCAAAAAGCACTAAATATCGGAAATTGGGCATCTATAATAATGACTGCTATCGCTTGTTACTTTTTAGTAAACCTAATGTTACCAGCAGTAATGACAATGGAATTCTTTGGTGAAGGAGCTCAAGAAATTTCATCTATGAGAGTATTTTATGCTACACTTGTAGGTTTAGTTGTAGGTGGTGCTATTTCATCAGTTACAGAATATTACACTGGATTAGGGACAAAACCCGTTTTGGCAATTGTACAAAAATCTTCTACTGGTGCAGGAACGAACGTAATTGCCGGTTTGGCAACTGGAATGATTTCTACTTTTCCTACAGTTCTTTTATTTGCTGCAGCAATTTGGTCTTCTTATGCTTTAGCAGGATTTTATGGAGTAGCATTAGCAGCATCTGCAATGATGGCAACTACGGCTATGCAATTAGCTATTGATGCTTTCGGACCAATTTCTGACAACGCTGGTGGAATTGCTGAAATGAGTGAATTACCAAAAGAAGTTAGAACTCGAACAGATATTTTAGATTCAGTAGGTAACACTACAGCTGCAACAGGAAAAGGATTTGCCATTGCTTCGGCAGCATTAACATCATTGGCTTTGTTCGCTGCCTATGTAACTTTTACAGGAATTGACGGAATTAATATCTTTAAAGCGCCAGTATTAGCAATGTTATTTGTAGGAGGTATGATACCTGTAGTTTTCTCGGCTTTAGCGATGAATTCTGTTGGTAAAGCAGCCATGGATATGGTATACGAAGTACGTCGTCAGTTTAAGGAAATTCCAGGAATTATGGAAGGAACTGGAAAACCAGAATACGGTAAATGTGTCGAGATTTCTACAAAAGCGGCTTTGCGTGAAATGATGTTGCCAGGTATCATGACTATTGGTTTTCCAATTGCAATTGTACTTTTAGGGAAACTAGTTTATGGTGATAACAACCAATTAATTGCTGAAATGTTAGGGGGTTATATGGCTGGAGTTACCGTTTCTGGGGTACTTTGGGCAGTGTTCCAAAACAATGCTGGTGGTGCTTGGGATAATGCTAAAAAATCGTTCGAAGCTGGAGTTATGATTAATGGAGAAATGACTTATAAAGGTTCAGACGCTCACAAAGCAGCGGTAACTGGTGATACTGTTGGAGATCCGTTTAAAGATACTTCAGGACCATCTATGAATATTTTGATTAAATTGACTTGTCTTATCGGTTTGGTTATCGCTCCAATTTTAGGAAACGGAAGTCATGAAGGAACAACTGCAACTAAAGCAGCTTGTTGTGCTACTGAAATGAAGAAAGAGACAGGATGCGATAGGAGTAAGTGTGCTACAATGACAAAAGACGAGTGCGCTAAAATGTGTGACGAAAATGGGTGTTCACCAGAGCAAAAGGCAGAATGTATGGCTATGTATGGTGAAGATGGTAAATATATTGGAACACCAAAAAATAGTATTTCAGAAAAAGCTGTAAGAGTTGAAATTACAAATACTGACGGAAAAGCGAAAGCAACTGTTACTACAACCGTAAATGGTGCTTCTGCCACTCAAAATTTTGAAGGAACAGAAGCTGAAGTAAAAGCTAAAGTGGATGCTTTGAAATAATTAGCATATCTTTTTTATAAAACAAAAATGCCTCGTGATTATATTTGCGAGGCATTTTTGTTTTTATAATAAAATGGCGAAATACTTATTTTTCTTTAAATACAGAATTTAAAGAAACCATAAGGAGGTATGTATAATGATGTAACGAAAAATGAAAGCAAAAAATAATAGAGCCAATAAAGCATTCTAAATTAAATTAAAATATATATTTTTGGAATGTTAATGTGTGGATGGTGTTTTGCAATGCTGAGGGTCAACCTGATTACTGCAAAAACATACTCGTACAAAAATGAAGTTAAGATTGTTAAATATAATTTTGCAATCTTACTTTTTTAGTTTTATTTTAGACAGAAAAACTAAAACCTTCCCGTAAATTGCTCGAAATTTAAACCTAAAAAAGTTTAACGTATTGAAGTATAATACACATAATCAAGAATCTAACGCAATTTTTAATCTTTTAAAAAGATTCTAATGAACATTAAAACATTAATACTGATTATAATTAATAGTTTGATCGCATTGGTAATTGTAGTATTGTCTTTTTCATCCTACAAACAGTTTTCAAATGTTCTAAATGATCGTATTTTATTGCAATTAAATTCAATTAAAACACTCAAAAAAAACCAGATTGAACATTTAATAAAATCAGAATGGGAAAGGTTTGAGGCATCCGAATTGTTCAACCAAAATATTGATAGTGCCGTAATAATTCTTTCGGATAGTATTAAAAACAGAAATGGAATTCATGATTTTACACCCTATCATGTCAATAAAAAAACTACAATAGGTTTCATATCTAATTCTAAAAAGGGTAGAATGATTAAAGTTTTAGACTACTCTAAAATAAAAAACATACTTCTTGAGCGCACAGGAATGGGTAACAGTGGTGAATCGTATCTTGTAGGTGAAGATTTTCAAATGCGTTCTGATTCTCGCTTTTATCCAAATAGAACTCCTTACACCATATCTGTAAAAACAGAAAATTTGCAGAACGCTTTTAAAGGGATAAATGGCAGAGGTGTTTTTAAGGATTATAGAGGAATTGAAGTATATAGTGTTTCCAGTCTGTTAGAAGTTCCTAACTTAAAGATGGTCATTCTGTCAGAAATAGATGTTGATGAAGTTACTATTCCTTTAAAAAAATTAAGGGAAAGACTTATAGGATTAACTCTTGCTATTTTTTTACTGGCAGTTATGCTTTCCCTTTTTCTTACAAGAATTATTACCAATCCAATAAAAAATATGCAAAAAAGTCTCCGAATTATGGCTGAAGGAGATTATAGCCAAACAAATGAATTTATAAAAAACTCCAATGAGATAAAAGAAATGTTTGATGCTCTTGCGAATTTGAAAGTTTCTTTACAAGGTGCAGTAAAATTCTCTGACGATATTGGCAAAATGAATTTAAATACCGATTATCAGCTAAAAAGCCCAAATGATCTTTTGGGAAAAAGCCTTTTAGCGATGCGAGATAAGCTCATTGAATTTAGAAATAATGAGGAAAATACCAGAATCAAATCAAAGCGAATTTTGGTTAACAGTTTAGAAAACGAAAGGAGTCGATTATCACGAGAGCTCCATGATGGAATAGGTCCGTATTTAACCTCTTTGAAGCACTATATTGAAAATAAAGTTGAAGATGAATCGAAGAAAATAGAAATGAAAAAAATAGTTGATGATACCATTTCTGAAATCAGATTGATGTCAAATGCCTTAATGCCTGCTTCAATAAATGATTTTGGAATAGGGGTTACCCTAACGAATTTTATCGAAAGCCTAAAAAAATCAACAACCGTAACTATTGTATTTGAAGATTTATCCAAGCAAGATAACTCTAAGATTACCAAGCATCAAGCCATTAATCTTTTTAGAATTTGCCAAGAGTTAACTAATAATTCATTAAAACATTCTCATGCAAAAAACATCCGAATTACACTTTCAGAATTTGATGAGTTTATTTCACTATTTTATTTTGATGATGGTATTGGCTTTGATATCAACAATGTAAAATTAGGTTTGGGAATAATGAACATCAAAGAGCGCGTAGAAATTTGTAATGGTACAATTACAATCAATCCAAAATCCGAAAATACAACCTTTGAAATTGAATTACCAATAGAAATATGAATCAAATTAAATTAATAATAGCAGATGATCATAAGCTTTTTCGAGAAGGGCTCACAGAACTGTTGAGAAAATATAGCGACATAAAAATAATTAAAAGTGTAGCAGATGGTTTTGAGTTTATGCAGATGGCAAAAAGCCAGCTTGATTCAGATATTGTATTGCTAGACATTACAATGCCAAATATGGATGGTTTTCAGGTTCTAAAAGAATTAAAAGCGATAGCCTCTCCCATAAAACCTATTGTGATTTCTATGTACAATGATGGTAATTACATTGCAAAATGTGCCAAAATGGGCGCTTATGGTTACCTCTTAAAAAATACGGATGAAGCTGAATTACTACTTGCCATACGTACTGTTAATAAAGGAAAGAAATATTTTAATGCCGAAATTTCTGAAAGAATGATCAACTTTATAGCAACACAAAGCATCAGCGAAAATGTTTTATCAAATAAAGAAACCGAAGTTTTAGGATTGATATCTAAAGGATTAACAACTAATGAAATAGCTGCTAAACTATTTGTAAGTTCACGAACTATTGAAACCCATCGGGCAAATATTCTAAAAAAATTAGAAGTAAAAAACAGTGCCGAACTGATAAAAAGAGCAGGAGAAATGAATTTGTTATAAGGTATCGCATCCAAACTATCCGTATAAATACGGATACAAATTGAGTATATTCACATAATGCTTAAAGCCTATTACTGTATGTAAATTTGATGTATAACATAAAAGTAATAGTCATGAAAAAAGCAGCATTAATTTTAGGAGTTTTATTAATTTCTTTTGGTGTAAATGCACAAGTAGAAAGCAATGTAAAACAAAATGATTTAAAAGGACCCGCTTTTAAAAATTATAAAGTTTGGATGGATAAATCTGAGCCAGTACAAGTGTATTCGCAAATTGCTATTAAACCATTAGAAGGACCAGCCTACAAAAATCAACAATTTTCGACAAGTACACCAAAAGAAAACTTAGTTTTAGTAAACACTTTGAGTCCTGGCAGAAAAAATTTAACTGGACCAGCATATAAAAATTACGGCCCTTGGAGTAAAAATTTCTAATAAAGATAGATTATTTAATAACTTCAAAAGGAAAAGATAATCCAAAGTGCTTTAGCATTAAATAGTGTATTGTGCACAAAAAAAGTAAATAAATCAAAACACCTCGCAAAATAAGTGAGGTGTTTTGCATTAAATAATACCTGCTCTACGAAATGCGTATCGGCAACGCTAAGTAAATGTTTCTGACTTTGCGAAAAGTAATACAACACAAACGTTATAATTTTTCATCTTTAACTTAACTTTTTCATAATTCGCAATGTCGGGAAAGCCAAGATTTGTCTAAGTCATACTTTTGCAGAGCAGTTACGTTTTACTTTAATACTTCGGAAAGCGGTTTTTTTTATCAAAAATAAATCATTTAATTCGATTTATGATTTTCATTTAAATCTTTGTAAATAGTATAGTTATTCACCTAAATCTAAATTGCCAGGGCCCCAATTAGCAATTACAAGGGTTATGATAATAGCTAATGGAATAACAACAATGCCTGTGGATAATAGAGTGGAAGCCGATTTGTCTATAATGCGAATAGTTTTGATAGTACTTTCGTTTAAAGGAATTTTTACAATTCCTCTATCTTCATCAATAAATCCATAATACACTCCGTCAACTAGTTCAATTTTTTTAAGTTCAAGTTTTGTATCGTCATTTTTGATAATTAACACTTTGTGATTTGTAGCTGAAGCTTCAGATATAGAAACAGGTGCTTTTTTATAGACAGTACAACTTTGCAGGAGAATTACAAAAACTAAAAATACACAAACAAACTTGGTTTTGAAATTTGTAATAAACATGATTTTTAAGAGTTAAATTAATAATCAGAAAAACCAAAGATTTGCAGATTTTGTAAATTGAGGACAACAATAAAATAGCAACCAATTCTCAGGATAAACCTGAGAAAATTGATATATAAAGTTATAGATAATTATATTAAAAACAAAACAAATGAGAGGGATTTATCTCTAAAACAAACCGTTTATCTCTGCATCAATTTTATTGATAATCATACCTAAATCTTCGGGGTTGTCTACAAAATTCAGTTGGTCAACATCAATAATAAGTAGTTTCCCTTTGTCGTAAGTATGAATCCAGGCTTCGTAACGTTCGTTTAATCGACTTAAATAATCTATAGAAATCGTGTTCTCATATTCTCGACCACGCTTGTGAATTTGTCCTACTAAGTTTGGTATAGAACTTCTTAAATAAATCAATAAATCTGGAGCTCCTACTAAGCCTTCCATTAATTCAAATAATAAAGAATAATTCTGAAAATCACGATTGGTCATCAAACCCATTGCATGCAAGTTGGGTGCGAAAATGTGAGCATCTTCATAAATCGTTCGATCTTGAATGATTTTTTTACCACTTTGTCTTATTTGTAATACTTGACGAAAACGACTGTTTAAGAAATAAATTTGTAGATTAAAGGACCAACGCTCCATTTGGTGGTAAAAGTCATCTAAATACGGATTGTCGACAACGTCTTCAAAATGCGGTTCCCATTTGAAATGTTTGGCTAATAAACGTGTTAATGTAGTTTTTCCTGCTCCTATGTTTCCCGCTATCGCTATGTGCATTATGGTATAGTAATTTTATAATTCGTAATTCCTTCGACTGTAAAAATAGATAAAATTTGGTCTTTGTAATAAAATTTTTCAAAGGTTTTTTTATCAAATTCGATTAAAGTTGTTTTATTAACGTTCAAACTGAAATAATACAAGGTGTCGTCTTTTTTATAAATCAAATCGGTATTGTTTACAACTTGAACAGCATCAAAGTCTGGAACTTTTCCTACGAGACGCACTTTTCCAAAAATAGAACATTGATACCAATTTTGTTCCTCATCTATCCATTGAAACGTATTGTAATCAGACGAATAGTTAACTATTGCACCATTAAAAGGGGTTGTAATAATTTTATATTCTGATTTTAAGAAATCGAATAAGCCTATTTGTTGCGATAAGTTATTGTAAATCCATAGTCGGTTGCCAAAAGCCAATCCTGTAGCAGTCGCTAGAATTGGAATTGGATTTTCTGAAAAATTAATTCGCTGTGTTTCGTTGAGCTGATTGTCAAGTAGAATGACAGTATTAAAATCTTCGTAAAAAAGAACAATATTTAATGGGTTTTGAATATCAACATTTGAAATTTTACCAAACGAAAGGTTTTTATATTGCCAAATTTGAGTTTTTGTCTTCTTTATAAAAACATTATTTTTAATATAGTATTGAGCACCAAACGAATCAAAACCAATATAAGCATCAGCATGAAAGGCTATAGTGTCTCTCTTTGTTAGGCTATATTTTTTATCTTGTGCAGACAAAAGTACAGCATAAAAGAGCACAAGTAAATAGATTAGGTTTTTCATGGTAGGCTAATTTACAATTTAAATTTATCTTTAGTAAATGTTTTTATTACCATCTGCATGTATTGGGACCCTCTGTTTGTATTTTTCTAAAGTATAAATAACGATTCCACCATTGTGTTTTAACAAATTCCGATTTTCTTAAATCATCAATGACTATGGTGTCCTTTTTATATACCAATGTACAATTTAGTTTCACTTTATACAATCGGCACCAATTTTTAGAAAGAAATTGAAACTCACTTATTGGGATTTTAGTATCAACTAACTCCTCTTTTTTTAAAGTATCATGAAGTTTTAAAATGTGTACATTGTCTTCTTCAAAATTAAAAATCTTCGTTTTTTTAGTATCAATTAGCAAATGATTGCTTGTTGTTTCTTCAGTAACTAAATTGCTAAACATAGTAAAATTACCACTATTTCCTAGCCCAATATAGGTTCTTAATGTCCAAAAACTAATTAAAATAAAGCAAGTTGATAAAATAAATAGATGTCTTTTGTTAATTAAATCCGATTTGGCTTTAACGTTTGTAAATAAATAATAAAAGAAGATAACCCAGCCTATATTAAAAATTAAGCCTTGAATGAATCCAAGATAGTATGGATTGAATTTGTATTTTACGAGAATTATTTTTACACCAAAAGTCAATAATGTAAAAAAAATATAATACCGAATTGCTCTTGAAATTTTGTAATGAATGATTTTTGACTCAAAATCTAAAATACAACCAACAATTAAAAATACAGCCAGCGATCCAAAATCAGAATATACAGCTAAGTTGAGATAGAAATGAAAGAATAGTAAGAGTAAAGCACTCCCTTTACGTGTTGCTTTCCATAATAATCCAATAGGAATTAGCATTTCCATAACTATTGAAGTGTACTGAAAAAAGCGAGATACGTTTTCGGGTATTTTTAAAGTTGTACCAGTTAAATTGCTAATAATGTAATCGTTAACTTCGTTTACACAACTTACACAAGGATTAAAATAGTCGGTATTTAACTTATGAAATCCCGAATAAAAATAAATGGTTACCACTGAGATTCTAAATATCCAACTAACTAAATTGGGTGCGATTTTTAGCTTTGGATAAATAATTTTATAAAGAAAAAGGGAAAGTATTAAAAAGGCTATAAAAAACTCAATATTAGCGTGATTAGACATTCTTGGGATTCGAGTTATAAAATAGGAGAGGCTAATACCGATATTGATTATAGTAGCCCGCCATAATCTATAATTTAAAAAAATGATGCCTACCATTGTAAAAAATAATATGGTCACATAGGGTTTTTTCCAATACAGCTCATGAAAATTCATTAAAAGAGCACAATTAAATAGAGCTAATAGTAATAAATAGTTTTCGTTAATGAGTGTAACGGATTTTATTTTTCCTGTAATAGTTTCTAAAAAGGGTTGCATTTTTTCATTTTAGTTATGCAAAATACAAAAAAACACTATTTAAATTTTTAAAATAATGTTTAGCAAATTGTTTTTAATAAAAAATCCTGTAATGTTGAGTTACAGGATTTTTAGATTATAATAAGGTTACAACTATTTAATCATTTCGAAACTTCTTTTTACAAAAGCAGTTAAAGCTTCACCTTTTAATAAATTTTGAGACAATTTAGCTAAATCTAAAGCTTGTTTTACCAAATGCTCTTGATGTGATTTGTCCTCCGTATTTAAAATATTGGTGGCCAATTCAGAGTTGGTGTTTACCACTAAATTATACATTTCTGGCATATTTCCCATTCCGAACATTCCGCCACCGCCTGATTGGCTCATTTCTTTCATACGACGCAAAAATTCAGGTTGCGTGATGATAAATGGAGAAGCGTTGCTATCTAAAGCTTCTAGTTGAACTGAATAGGTTTGTTTAGGAACGATAGTTTCAAGTACTGTTTTTAAGCTTTCTTTTTCTTCATCGGATAATTTAGAAATAGCATTTTCATCTTTTTTAATTAAATTATCTATATGATCAGAATCTACACGAACAAAAGTCACCTCTTTATTATCGCTCTCTAGTTTCTGAATTAAATGCGAAATAATTGGAGAGTCTAACAACAACACTTCATAGCCTTTATCTTTTGCAATTTCTATATATGAATGTTGCGCTTCTTTATTTCCTGCATATAAAACAACTAATTTTCCGTCTTTATCGGTTTGTTTCTCTTTCAGATTTTCTTTTAATTCTTCTAGAGTATAAAATTTATCATCAACAGTAGGGTATAAAACAAAGGCTCCCGCTTTTTCGTAAAATTTATCTTCAGATAACATTCCGTACTCTAAAACAATTTTAATATCGTTCCATTTTTTCTCAAAATCTTCACGGTTTTCAGTGAATAATGATTTCAATTTATCAGCTACTTTGCGAGTAATATAGTTTGATATCTTTTTTACAGCACCATCAGCTTGTAAACTAGAACGAGAAACGTTCAAGGGAATATCTGGAGAATCTATAGCTCCTTTTAGCATCGTTAAAAATTCGGGAACAATTCCTTCAACATTATCGGTTACATAAACCTGATTTTGGTAGAGTTGAATTTTATCTTTTTGAATTTGAATATCAGAACCTAGCTTAGGGAAGTATAATATTCCGGTTAAGTTAAACGGATAATCAACATTTAAATGAATATTGAATAGCGGTTCTTCAAATTGCATAGGATACAATTCGTGGTAGAAATTCTTGTAATCTTCATCCGTTAACTCTGTTGGCTGTTTAGTCCAAGCAGGGTTGGTGTTATTGATGAAATTATCTACCTCAATGGTCTCTGCTTTATAATCCTCAGGTGCATCTTCGGGTTTTGGTAAAGTTTCTGTTTTTGTACCAAATTTAATTGGAATAGGCATAAACTTATTATACTTATTCAGTAATTCTTTGATTTTAAATTCTTCTAAAAATTCTAAGGAGTCTTCAGCAATATGCAAAATAATTTCGGTACCACGAGTCGTTTTGTCAGCTGGTTCTAATGAAAATTCAGGGCTTCCGTCACAAGTCCAGTGTGCTGCTGGTTCGTCTTTATAAGATTTAGTAATTATTTCAACTTTTGAAGCCACCATAAAGGCAGAGTAGAAACCAAGACCAAAATGCCCAATAATTCCTGAATCTTTAGCGGTGTCTTTGTATTTTTCTAAAAACTCTTCCGCTCCCGAAAAAGCCAATTGATTGATGTATTTTTCTACTTCATCAGAAGTCATTCCAATTCCTTGGTCAATGATGTGTAGTTTTTTGCCTTCTTTGTCAATCTTAACTTCTAAAATAGGATTGCCATATTCTACATTAGTCTCTCCAATACTGGTTAAGTGTTTTAATTTTAGTGTAGCATCTGTTCCGTTAGAAATCAACTCACGTAAAAATATTTCGTGATCGCTGTATAAAAATTTCTTGATTAAGGGAAAGATGTTTTCTACTGAAACATTAATTTTTCCTGTTGTCATATTTGTAAATTTTTTAAGTTAATTTTTTTTATAGTAGTCAAATAAGATACCAAATTGGTATAAATGACAAATTGTCGTAACCATTTATTTTCATAAAAAAAATATAACATGAAAGGAGATAAATACAAATGCGTTGTACATTTGTATTAGTTAAATTTTAAATTTATAATTATGAGAAAAATGATTTTAGTATTATCCATTTCAATATTTATGATTGGATGTAAATCGAAGTCAGTTACCAATTCTAAGGTAGATAATAAAACGGAAAGAGTTATAAAAGGAAATTGGTCAATTGCCAATGTAAGTTACCCTGGTTCAGAATTTATTAAAGTAAATTCTTTTGATATTGCTGATTCGAAATGCTTTGTAGGAAGCACATGGAAATTTATATCCAACAATAATAAAGGAACTATGGCCTTGACAAATGCATCTTGCGCCAGTTTTGCTTCTGATATTACTTGGTTTATAAATAAAGAAGGTCAGTTTGTAATGAAAGTATTATCAGCTGGAGATAAAGCTAAAAGAGTAAGAGACGGATATGTCTTGAATGTTGCTAATGTTACTGAAACTTCATTTCAACTCGTTGATAAGATTAACGTAGGAGGAAAAATGACAGATGTGATTTATCAATTTCAAAAAAACTAAATAAAATATAAAGATGAAAAAAATTACAATACTTTCAGGGATAGTATTAGTGGCATTAAGCACTATAATTACAAGTTGTGAAGCAGTAAAAAATACGAATAAAACACAAAGAGGAGCAGGGATTGGTGCTGTAGGTGGTGCAATTATAGGCGGTATCCTTGGTAATAACCTTGGAAAAGGAGGCAATGGAGCACTAGGTGCTGTACTAGGTGGTGTAATTGGTGGTGCTGCCGGTGGAGTTATAGGAAACAAAATGGATAAGCAAGCCAGAGAAATAGATGCTGCAATTCCTGGAGCGCAAGTAGAGCGAGTAGGTGAGGGAATTAAATTGGTTTTAAATGAAAATGCAGTTCGATTTGATACCAACAAATCTACATTGACAACAGCGGCTAGAACAAATTTAGACAAATTAGTGACCGTTTTTAATGAATATCCTGATACTAACATAGTAATTTATGGATATACTGATAGTACAGGTTCTGCTGCGCATAATTTAAAATTGTCAGAACAAAGAGCTACAGCAGTAAGAAATTATTTGTCAAGTAAAGGATTGGTTTCAACTAGATTTACAATTACTGGCTTAGGAATTGCTGATCCAATTGCATCGAATGAAACTCCTGAAGGAAGAAGCCAAAACCGTCGCGTTGAGTTTGCCATTACTGCAAATGAAAAAATGATACATGACGCTGAAGAAGGTAAGTAATTTTGACTTTTTATAAAGCTAAAAGCTGTTTCTAAACGAAACGGCTTTTTTTTTTGCTTAAAATTTAACACAATATTTTGTTTAACTATTTTTATTTTATATTAAACAAACTGTATCTTTACACAAGTTTTAAAATTCAATACTATGGCAACTACAAAAAAAGCTACTTCTAAAAAAATTGCAATCGATGACAATCATATCATTACGATGTATATGAATTCGGTATTAGAAAAAAATCATAGACCAAAAAATGTATATCTATTTTGTAAAGAAAATGCAATAGAGGAAGCCGATTTTTATTCTTTTTTTGGATCTTTTAGTGCTGTAAAGCAAGCCATATGGGCTAAATTTTTCGAAAATGCAATTGCTTCCATCGAAAAAGACGAGAATTATGGTTCCTACACCGATAAGAATAAATTGTTGACTTTGTTTTTTTCGCTATTCGAAATCATGACACTAAATAGGAGCTATGTGCTGTTCTCGCTACAAGAGAATAACGATGGATTGAAAAACTTAAAAGATTTGAAACAATTTAGAAGTTTATTTAAAACGTTCGTGGTTGAAATTATCGAAGATAATACGAACGAAAGTTTTGTTAAACTAGAAAAAATTACCAAACCAGTTTTTTCTGAAGGAGCTTGGATTCAGTTTTTATTTATTTTAAAATTTTGGATAGACGATGCTTCTAAAAGTTTTGAAAATACAGATATTGTTATCGAAAAATCTGTAAATACCGTAGTAGATTTATTAAACACAAAACCGTTAGAGAGTTTATTTGATTTGGGTAAATTTCTTTGGAAAGAACGTAAAATGTAATTTATTACAAGCACTATAAAATGAAAACATTAGATAAAATTCCAACAGGAAAAATAGAACGTGCTAGCCAACTCGTAAAGACAGGTTTTAAGGTTGGTGGGAACTATATGGCCTATTATGGTGAAAAAATTGTTAATCCGTCCTTAACCAAAGATAAATTGAATGAAAACAACGCAGAAGATATTTATGACGGATTACAAAACTTAAAAGGAAGTGCGCTGAAAGTGGCTCAAATGTTGAGTATGGACAAAAGTATCATGCCGCAGGCATATGTAGATAAGTTCTCTTTATCTCAATTTTCAGTACCTCCTTTATCGGCACCATTGGTTAGAAAAACATTCAAGAAATATTTAGGAAAGTTTCCCGAAGAAATTTACGATTCTTTTACTCCAAATTCTATAAATGCCGCTAGTATTGGTCAGGTACACGTTGCTACAAAAAACGGAAAGAAATTAGCTGTAAAAATTCAATATCCAGGAGTTGCTGATAGTATAAGTTCAGATTTGGCTTTAGTGAAACCTTTTGCAACTAGAATGTTCAATCTGAAAGGGAAAGATTCTGAAAAATATTTTATAGAAGTTGAAAATAAATTGCTTGAAGAGACCAACTATATTTTAGAGCTAAAGCAAAGTATAGAAATGGCAGATGCTTGCAAAGACATTGCTAATTTAAGATTTCCCAACTATTACCCAGAGTTGTCTTCAGAAAAAATTTTAACAATGGATTGGATGGAAGGGGAGCACCTCTCTGAATTTGCAGCAAAAAATACGGATAAAACAAAAGGAGATAAATTAGGGCAAGCTTTATGGGACTTTTATATGTTTCAAATGCACGAATTGCGACAAGTGCATGCTGACCCGCATCCTGGTAATTTTTTAATAGATAGTGAGGCAAACTTAATGCCAATCGATTTTGGTTGTATTAAGAAAGTTCCTGACGAGTTTTATTTTCCTTATTTTGAGTTGGCAGACCCAAAAGTAATCAATAGTCCTTTGTTATTTAATGAAAAATTGTATGAATTAGAGATATTGCGTTTAGATGATTCTCCATCTGAAATAGACTATTTTACAGGAATTTTTCACCGACTGTTAAGTTTGTTTACCAAACCTTTTCATGGTGATTATTTTGATTTCTCTGATGAAGATTTTTTTGCTGAAATAGCCGTAATGGGAGAAGATTTTACTAAAGACACCCAATTGCGAAAAATGAATGGCAATAGAGGTTCTAAGCATTTTTTATACATTAATAGAACCTTTTTTGGATTGTACAATTTAATGCATGATTTAAAAGCAAGAGTAACTACCCAAAATTATAGGATTTATCAATCGAAGAGTTAGATGAGTTGTTTATTGTTTTAGGTTGGTAAGAGTGGTTTTTTTCTTTTTTAGAAATTAATCGCTCTTACTTTTTTCTAATTTTTCCAAACGTTTTAAAATAGCAGTGTTTGCTTTTGCAAGCTCAGCATTTGCTTTTTTAAGTTGCTCAATAAGTTCTTGTTGTTCTTGTACGGCTTTTACAGTAATTGGAATGATATCATTATATCTCAAACCATAATTACCCTCAGGATCTTTATAGATAACACCATTATTATAATCTCCTACCTTTTTCAAAGACGCTTCTACTTCTTGTGCAATGAAACCATATTCTGTTTTTTTATTTTCATCATTTTTTTTGAAATAGGAGACAGGGCGTAATGTTTTTATAAAATCCAATCCTAAAGGGGAGTTTTTAATGTTAGATTTTGCTCTTTTGTCAGAAGTCACGGTCCAAGCCACTTCAATTACAGCCGAAGAAATTGACCCGTTTCCTAATCGTACTTGATTACTAACAGTAGTATTAACTCCAAATCCAATAGATATAGCATTAGTAGTAGCACCAGTACCGTTAGTCTGATATCCAATAAAAGTGTTACTATCCCCTGGGGTAAATCTCCCTGCTTGATATCCTACTGCAACATTATTATTGCCTGGGGACTCCATTAAAGCTTGTGCGCCAACCGCTACGTTCTGAGAAGAATTCCCTTGGCCAATTGCTGAAGCACCAATGGCAACATTGTCACCAGTTGTTGCTTGTAACAAAGCATCATTACCAATAGCAACATTACCACTTGATGTTGATGACGTAGCAGCTCGATAGCCAATAGCTACATTTTGTGATACAGTACTAGCAGTGGCAGCTGATAGTGCTTGAGTACCAATTGCTACATTCTGTCCTGAAGCTGGTGCACTAAGACTGTCCATAGCATTAGTCCCAATTGCTACATTATTTATAGCTGTATTACCTACACCTGCCTGAAAGCCAATAGCTGTTAAACGATCTCCAGTATTGTTTTGACCAGCTTGAAACCCAATAAGTGTAGAATTAGAAGCTGTATTGGAGCTTCCGGCTTGAAATCCAAGAGCGGTATTATTATCAAATGATCCAATTGCGTTTAAAGCACTCCAGCCAATGGCTGTGTTAGCAGATCCTGAAGTTTTTTGTTGTATTGCATTAACTCCAACAGCCGTATTTTGTATTCCTGTTGTATTGGCAAATAATGCTACATGACCAACAGCCGTATTATCGTTTGCTGCATTATTTCTTAAAGCACTTGTACCAATTGCTACATTATTGTTTCCAATAGTATTGACAACTAGCGCATCAGCACCAACGCCAATATTGAATTCCGCTGTAGTTTGAGCACCTAATGATCCAGAACCAACGGCAACGTTATACCTACCTGAAGTGATTGCATCTGCTGCTAGTGAACCAACAGCTGTATTATGACCATCTCCGCCATTTGCCAATGTTAAGGCATTTGTTCCTATCGCAGTATTATTACCCGCAGTAGTTTGAGCAGCCAAAGAACCAAACCCTACAGCTGTATTATTAACTGCTAAATTTGATCTCAAAGCATTAAAACCGATAGCTGTATTTGCTGTCCCTGCTGTATTTGCTGCTAAAGCACTGCTGCCTAATGCGGTATTTCCTATTGCAGCAACATTTGCCGCTAAAGCATTAAATCCCACTCCTGTATTGCCTTCTGCTGTATTTGCTGCCAAAGCATTAGAACCAATTGCGGTATTTTGAGCACCAGCAGCAGCACCTAATGCATTTTGACCTACAGCAGTGTTGTCCGCTGTATTTAATGCATCTGCTGCACCAAAGCCTACAGCCGTATTCCCTACAGCAGTTGTATTCGCAGCTAAAGCATTCACTCCAAAGGCAGTAGTTCCTGCTGCGGTGTTTGCGTTTGCTGATGCCAAACCAAAAGAGGTACTTGTAATTCCTATTCTTCCTGCTGCTGAACCACTTCTTCGAAAAGCAACATCAACATTATTTGTAGTACCCAAAAAATTAGTGCCATCTACAATGTTTGAATTTCCAGTTATTAGCCAAGAGTTTGTTGCTCCAGCTCCTAATCTAACCCAAGGGCCTGTGTCGGTACTTAAGTAATAAAAACCAGGAGATACATCGCCAGCAGTGTTGGTATTATACACTATTTCAGATTCAGTACCAGTTAGTACGGGTAGTACTGCTGTAGTTGCTGTTAATGCTACTCTAGGTATTAAAAGACCATTATTACTTGAAAACACATCTAGAGCAGCAAAGGGGTTTGTAGTTCCTATTCCTACTTGTGCATTTGTATTAGTTATTGAAAAAAAAATAACGAATACAAGCAAAAGAATAGACTTTAAGTTTTTCATTTTAATTTATTTTAATCACTTTTAGTTAGTGAGTTATCAGTTTATTTGGTGTTGATTTCTTGAATTAAAATTTAAAAAAATCATTTTAGGTTAATAATAAAATGCAACTTTTAATTCATAATTTTTTAAAGAATGACAGTATTAGCTTTCAAAGTTTAAACAAAAAAACTAATCGTTTATTCCTTAATTTATTTTCACAATTTGGATGTATACAAAAATAGTTACAATTTTACTAATTTAGAGCTATTTTACACATACAAAAACTATACAAAAGCCAATTACAACGTTGTAATTTAGTAAAAGCCTTATAAATCGAAGGTTTCACTCTGATAAAAAAAATATTTTTTTTTGAAGACCATTTATATTAATTCAATTTTTATTAAATGTTGTGGTAATGTTGTATAAAAATTTAAATTCCTTATTTATTTATAGTTAGAATCACAATTTATGAGATACTTAAATGATTAATATACAATAGCATACTTATTTTGTAGTTGTATTAGCTTACTATTTTTATTTTCATGTTTTATTTTTGATTTTCCTATTTTATACTTTAAGTGTTGTACTTAAATAGTTCCTAATAATGCCAAAAAAAACGCCTCAATTTTCATGAGGCGTTTCAATTTTTAAGCTAAAGTTGTATAACTTATTTTTTAACCAATCGTAAAGATTTCACTTTATCTCCTTGAGATAGAATAACATTGTATACTCCTGAAGGATAATTGCGACCTACTTCTTGAACACTTAGTTCTGATGAGGTAGCTTTGCGAACTTCTAATTGACGTCCTATCATATCGAACACTTTCATCTCTACTTGATCGTCGCTTGTACTCTCGATGTCTAAATTAAAGTGTGATGCAAAAGGATTAGGGAACGCTTTCGCTGTAAAAACTGTGTCACTTACCGAATTGTCTGTCATTCTCGCTGTTGGTGTACT
>CANGUZ010000011.1 GCA_947457255.1 Flavobacteriaceae bacterium | reverse complement strand
GACAATACAAACCCGAACGCGAAGGCTTTATTTTTAATAAAGAATTGCACCAATACGAATGTGTAAAAGAAGGAGGTAATCAAGCTAAATTACTATTCAAAGGCGAAAAGACCGATAGTAAAGGCTATACCAAACGCACTTATAGAAGCAGTGAGAGTGATTGCAAAAACTGTCCACTGCGAGAATCATGCTGTGGAAAAAGCACCAAGTTTAAAAAGATAGACGACAGCATTCATAAAGAACACTACGATAGAATGCACCAAAAACTTACTCAAAATCCGCACTATGCTAAGAAAATGGTACGAGTGAGAAGTAAAACCGTAGAACCTGTAATTGGAACATTGGTTAATTTTACCAACATGAAACGTGTAAACACAAGAGGAATACGGCAAGCCAACAAGCACGTTTTGATGGCAGCACTAACCTATAATCTCAAAAAATACTTGAAGTTTATCACCAAAAAAACTAAAACAAAAGCTGGAATAGTATGTGAAATAGAAACAAAAGTACCCACTTTACTAAAAACGGCTTTCAATGACTTGAAAAGCTTGTTTTTGAGCATCTCGTTTTTTAAAAACTATAACTTTAATTCAAAAACAAACCTCGCTTAAATAGGCTTAAAAGAGGTTGTTTTTTATAGTTATTTTGATCACGAAACATTGGGATAGTTTTTTAGGATGGTTGCGCAACAGCTACCGCTGTTATAAGCTGGCCTTTTGTCCACCGTCCTTGCAAACCATTGTCAATACTACGTTTCACTGTCTTTGTCGTGTCGGGTTGTGCGGTTGGGTATTTTTTATTTTCAGAAGGGAAGGATATTTTTTTTAATTCAATTTTGTCTGGTTGGGAAAGGTGGAAGCTCTTTTGCAAGCTTTGGTCTGTGCTTGGGCTTGTGCGGCTTGCAAATGTGCTTACACCTGTGTGTTGGCTTATCCTTGTTACTTTATTCATCAATTGAAAGTTCTCTTATTAAGTCAACAATTTTGTTATTGCTGAACTGTTTTCTAAATTCAATTTTTACTTGTCCGCCAAAGAATTTTTCTGCGTGTTTAATTTTCGCTTTTTCTTCTTCACGAAGACCGTCATCACTACCAACGTCTTTGGTTTCTACAATGAAGTTTAATTTCTGTTTGCCATCTTTGAATTTTAAAACGTAAGCAAAGTCAGGTGAATAAGTCTTTCCGCCTGCAACAGGAATTTTGATTGAGTTTTTCGGGATTTTCGTAAATACAATAACTTCGTTGATTTCTGTTTTGATGTTTTTCATTTCTAGCTCAGAATCGTAATACAATTCGTCAAAGAAATAAGACTGTGCCACGTCTTCATCTGAAAAGAAAATACCAATATCAGAAGCAGAAATTTCTGATAAAACATTTCCTTTTTCGTCTGTAAGTTTGGTTGGGTGAATGTTGTTTGAAACCTTTTTGTATTCAATACTGAATTTGTCAATTGCATTTGCCATTAGGAAATGGTCAAATTTATCTTTGATAATTCGCAATGTTGTTGGATTCAAATGTTTGTTTATGTCTGTTCCGGCATCAATAATTGATTGATGAATTGTTGCAAGATTGATATTTAAAATTTTTGAAAGTTCTTTCAGAAAGTCGCTGTATTTCATTGTTGAAATAGTTGCGACATTTCGTCCATAGATTGATTCTGCTTCGTTTACAACAGCTCTATCATCTTTGATTTCAACTTTTGCAACTCGTTCACTTACTCCGTCTATTGTAAAGTTGCCTTTTTGTGCTTTCAAAAACTCGGTAAACAGGTTTTTAAATTCGGCTTCTTTATCAAACTTATATTCCAAAATAACTTTTTCATTGAGTTTTTCCCAAAGGTCTTTTAACTCACTGTATTTATCTGTTCTTACTGTAATTTTCTTTTTATCGTCTGTTGCTTTCCGAACTTTCGTGGAATTTACACCTTCAAAGATTTTCGGATAATTGTGTTTGATGTAAGTGAAACCATTTTCTTTAAAATCGTTGTTTCTTTTAATTACATCATTGTCGTCTAAAACTTGCAATAGGTCTTCTTCAGTTGTTTCGTAGAGTTCGCAAATCTTTTTAATCATTTCAGCAGAAAGTTTATCAGGCGTTTGTTCCATTGAAATTGCACCTGATTTCGTGTTGATTTCATTTACTAGAGAATCAACAAAATCACTTTCGGTAAAGTCAACAAAATAGTTGAGATAAAACTGTTCATCTTTTACACGATTGCCGTATTCATTTACTGGTAATCGTAAGCCACGCCCAACTTCCTGTAATTTTGAAATTTCACTTCCGCTGCTTCGGAGTTTGCATATTTGGAAAACATTTGGATTATCCCAACCTTCACGCAATGTCCATTTAGAAAAAATAAAACGTCTTGGATTTTCCAAACTCAACATTTCTTGTTTATCGTGCAAAATCTCGTTTATTTCCTTTTCAATTACTTCGTCTTTTTCGCTGTTGTCTTTTGAGAAATAACCACCGTGTATGGCTGAAATATCAGTCAATGATTTTTCAAGAAATGCTTTATAATAAACGTCTTGCTCTACTTTTAGCAAATTTTCAATTTCAGCTTTTGCTAATTGCTCTACCGTTTTTTTGATGTAACCGTCTTTATTTCGATATTCATCAATATTGTCAATAAAAAAAAGTGTTAGCGGTTTTATTTTTACATCTCTCGTCAAAAACTCTTTTTCGAGTTCAAAATGCTTTTGAATGGCTTTTTGAATCATTGTTTCCTGCAATTTTTCGGCATATGAATAAGGATTAATTTTATCACCCTTTTTCATTTCCAAACCGTTTGATAAAACAACCGTGCTCTTGTTCAAATTTTCAATTGTCAAATCACTCATTTCAGAGTGGATCGTTTGTAAACTGTCTTTCTTTTTAAGCTTTACCGTTTTACGTTTATCATTTTCGTTTAATTCAAAACTTGCTTCTGTTCCGTCTGAATCAATAAACTTTACAATTGCATTTTTCCCGCTTTCAAATTCTGTAATGTGTCCGATTACGCCTTTTACTAAATTTCTATTGAACGAATCTACGGCAGTTAAAGTGTAAATCAGATTTTCATAACCTTGAAACGTAGCACCATAACGCAAAATAAATTGCGGTTTCATTTTCTGAATGTTCTCCCACGTTTTGTTGCCTGTTCCAAATTTGTGTGGTTCGTCAATAATCAAAAACGGTTTGGTTGCTCCAATGGCATCAAACGGCACGGTGTATTTGTCAAACAAACCTTTGTCAAAACTTTTTTGCATAGTATCAGAGTTTATCATACCTGCGTTGATAATCAAAACCTGAATGCTGTTTTTTTCAAAATTGCCCGAATTGACAAAACTTGTAACTGCTTGCGGAATATATGATTTCTTGCTTTTCCCATTTTTTAAGCTTTCTACAACGTGCAAATGCAAGGTTTTTCCGTATTGCTCTTTAAAATGTTCACGACTGCTGTCTGATTTCAAAAAATCGATTGTTCCCGCCTTGATAGAAAGCGTTGGCACAACAACGATAAATTTGAAAATGCCATATTGTTTGTTGAGTTCAAAAATAGTTTTTGTGTAAGTATAGGTCTTGCCCGTGCCAGTTTCCATCATAATGTCTATGATGTTGCTGTCACGTTTTATTTTTTCGCTTATGCCACCGTTATTTTCCTTAATCGTTCTAATGTTGTTTGGATAAGTGTTTCCTGTTTGAAAATCAAATGCAGGATTGATGTGATTTTTATCGGTTTCGGTTGGCTGAATAAGGGAAATATCCTGAAACACGCCAATAGTGCTATCTACTGCGTGTGACTGGTGGTTTAAGTTCTTTTCAAAATTAAATCCTTTCATTGCTTAATATCTTGTTATGAAGTCAATATCAATTTTCTTTTTGTTAGCGTATTGCTTCACGTTTTCCGAAAGTTCTCGCAAACTTTTGCTTTCAAAGTGATAACCAAATGCAATAATAGAAGTAGGATTGAACATTTTGTCCGAATCAATTTTTTCTAAAACGGCTTTCAAATTTTCAGTTGTAAAGTTTTTGTGCAACAAATACAATTTTCCACTTCCGTAAAAAGCGGTGTAACCGCCTAAATCAATGGTTTCTAATTCTTGCGAAAGGGAAATGTTGTCATTTGTTTTCCAAGTAACAAGTAATGCTTTTAAATCGTCTTCTGTTAGTTTTCCTGCATCAAACAAGGTTTGCGAACTGTCAAACTGCTCTGCTTCAAAATCGTAATCTTCCCAAATAGGTGTGGTTTCAAAAATTTTAAAACCATTTTGTGATATTAGTTTTTCTAGTCTTTCAATTTCAATCTTTGTTTCTTCGGTTGGCAATTCTGTTTTTAGTTTTTCTATTCTGCTGTTTAATTCTGCGTTTAACTTCTTGGCAGAACGTAACAAACGTTCTTTTGTAATGTCAAAAATGACTTTGAAATTTGTATCTGAATAATATTCTTTTTTGTCTTTATCTGAAATTGGTTCGTCTATCTGAATTGAAATACTTTTTCTTTTCCCAAAATCAGAGGTATTTATATCCATAACAGCGTGAGCTGTTGAACCCGATCCAGCAAAAAAATCCAAAATAATATCGTCTTTATTTTCGGAAGAAGTCATTTCTATCATTCGTTTAATAAAACTAATTGGTTTCTTCCCATTGGGATACTGAATATCTCCTTCTTTTGATACGTTATTCCAATTAAAGTTTGCCCATAATGTTCCAACTATATCTTTTTTAATTAAGCGATTTCCTTTTTTCTCTGCTACATCACTTAACCAAGCAATTAAATCTTTATTTCTTCCTTTGTAATAAAGGGTTGTAAGCTGATTTTTATTTCTACCTGAACGTGGCGTGTATTCAATACTGTAAAAGGTATCATCGTTATCTGTGCAATCAATAACTCTTTGACGAATTGAGCTTTGAGCATTAGTATCTCGGAATATCTTTTCAAAATATTTGAAGTAAGCTTCTTCTTCAGTAATTCTATCTCGTTTTGCAATATCTGATATTGTTACTATCTCAACGTTTTCGTGTTTGAAAATTTTGATTGATTCACCCGAACCGTCAACGGTGTCTGTAAAATGTGTTTTTGTCCCTAAAGAATTTAAAATCCTTGTGTATTTCCAACTTTTACCTTCTGCTTTGTAGTTTTCGATGTATTCCTTTAAATCAGTAACATCAAAAACATCATTAAATTTTTCAAATTGTTCACGACTTTTAGTAAAGCACAGAAGATATTCAACATTTTTCTTTAATCGTTTATCTTCACCACCACCACTTGCACCTGAAGAAGGTTTGGCTTTAATTGTAATCAAGTTTAGGAAATGTTCTTCTCCAAAAATTTCTTCGTCCATTAACAAGCGTAGTTGTGCTACTTCGTTGTCGTCAATTGAAATAAAAATAACTCCGTCATCTTTCAGCAATTGCTTTGCAATATAAAGTCGAGGATACATAAAGGTAAGCCAAGCACTATGGCTGTTGCTTTTGCTTTGTGTAAAAGCTAAAATGCGTTTAGCTTTCTCAGCATCAACGCCAATAAGGTTTTGTAATTCTTTTGCGGTAAATTTCCTGTCATCATTATAGACAAAGCCGTCACTTCCAGTATTGTAAGGTGGGTCAATGTATATCATTTTTACCTGTTCATAGTAGGCGTTGGCAAGGTGCTTTAACACTTCCAGGTTGTCGCCTTTAATGAGCAAGTTTTCAGAGGTAAGGTTTTCGGGTTTGCTATTATGAGTTTCGTCTGCTTTCAGCAAAGTTGTTGCAGGGTCGGTTGCCAAAAGTCTTGCGTAACTTTTCCCTAACCAATCTAATCCATAACTCTCCGCAGAAAAGTTGATTTCTTTTTCGGTCAGGTTGTTTTTGAATTTCTCTAATTGAAAATTTCCGTCTTTATCAAAGCAATGAGGAAAGTGTAATCTTAATGCTTCCAAATCTTTGTTTGGTACTTTTATGTTGTTCGTTATTTTTTGTTCCTTGCTCATTTCTTGTTCTTTTTATTGTCGTTGTCAATTAAGAGGTCTTTCACGTTTACGTCCAATATTTTGGCTATGTCGTAAAGAACTTCTATTCGTGGTTGTTGTCTATTTTGCACATAAGCATTTACCATATTGTAGCTTTTGCCTAATTGCTCAGCAAGCCAAGTCTGCTTAATGCCTTTTTCGTCCAGCACTTCTTTTATTCTGTTCATTTGTTCAAATGATTCAAGTCGCAAATATAGTTTTTAAATATTTTGTATCTCATTTTGCAAGATAAAAAGTAATCAGAAAATTTTCAACAGTCTTGTCGGTGCGTTGGCAAAAAATGGCTCTTTTGGTTTTTGGGTTGGCTCGTGTGTCGGCAAAAACCAAATGTGCCATTTGTGGGTTGGCTGTCTTTTTACACTGACCGATAACTCGTTTATAGGCGAAAAAACTTTCGTAGATTCACCCATATAAAGGTAGATTGGCGAATGTTTGTTTCGTTTTATTGTTAATCAAATATATTGATTTTTTCTTGCAAGTCATCAAACGTACTTTTTATTTGTTATAAGCTTTTCGTTTCCGTGTAAACACGATTGAGCCATTTGCGTTAACGGATTGGCACTAAATTTAAAATTTTATACTCATGTTTAACAAAAAAAACCGCAACATCACTGTTACGGTTTTAAAAATATTTTCAAAGAATTTCTTATTCTACAATTTTTTTCATCGCAGTCATTGCAGCACGAAGTTCAGCGCCGCAAATTTCGATAGAGTGGTTACGGATGGCCGCATTCACTTTTACCAATTCGAAATTGTCTACTTGTCCGTTACTACTTGTATTGAAGTTTTTCCCAATGATGTTCGTCTCCACTGTTTTCATAAAATCAGTCAAAAGTGGTTTACAGGCATGATCAAATAAATAACAACCGTATTCAGCTGTGTCAGAAATAACGCGGTTCATTTCGAACAATTTCTTACGTGCAATTGTGTTAGCAATAAGTGGTGTTTCGTGCAATGATTCGTAGTAAGCCGATTCGTTTTTAATACCAGAGCAAGTCATGGTTTCGTATGCTAACTCTACTCCTGATTTTACAAAAGCAACCATCAAAGTAGCGTTATCGAAATATTCTTGTTCAGAAATTTCAACGTTCCCGGCAGGCGTTTTTTCGAAATCAGTTTGGCCAGTAGCTTCACGCCAAGTCAATAAGTTTTTGTCTCCAGCCGCCCAGTCTTCCATCATTGTTTTAGAGAATTCGCCAGACAAAATATCATCCATGTGCTTCACAAACAACGGACGCATGATATCTTTTAATTCTTCTGAAATTTTGAAAGCTTCAATTTTAGCAGGATTAGAAAGACGATCCATCATGTTCGTGATACCACCAATTTTTAAAGCTTCGGTAATTACTTCCCAACCGTATTGTACCAATTTAGAAGCGTATCCAGCATCAATTCCTTTTTCAACCATTTTGTTGAAACTCAAAATAGAACCGGTTTGCAACAATCCACAAAGAATGGTTTGTTCTCCCATTAAATCTGATTTTACCTCAGCAACGAATGAAGAAAGTAAAACTCCAGCTCTATGTCCACCAGTTCCTACGCAATACGCTTTTGCAATATCAAGTCCGTCACCGTTAGGATCGTTGTCTGAGTGAACAGCAATTAGTGTTGGCACACCAAAACCACGTAAATATTCGTGACGCACCTCTGAAGCTGGCGATTTTGGAGCAATCATTACCACCGTTAAATCTTTACGAATTTGAGTTCCTTCTTCAACGATATTAAAACCGTGAGAGTAAGAAAGACATGCTCCTTGTTTCATCAAAGGCAAGATTTTATTGATAACTGATGTATGTTGTTTGTCTGGAGCTAAATTAGATACTAAATCAGCAGTTGGAATTATTTCTTCGAAAGTTCCTACCTCAAAACCGTTTTCTACCGCATTTTGATACGATGCTCTTTTGTTATCGATAGCTTCTTGACGTAAAGCGTATGCTACATGAAGTCCGCTATCGCGCATGTTTTGACCTTGAGCCAATCCTTGAGCACCGCAACCAATGATTACAATTTTTTTTCCGATTAGTTTTTTAACACCATCTGCAAATTCGCTAGTTTGCATAAAATCACATTTTCCTAATTCCTGTACTTTAAGACGGTGTGGAAGTGAATTGAAATAATTTGCCATTTTTTTTGTTTTAATTTTAAGTATTTATTAATTCTATTGTCTTTTCTCTTTATTCTATTATCTATTCTCTTTTGAAGCTACATTTGAAAAATCATACTTTTATGATTCAAAAATTCGTTATTTATAGGTTTTTTAGTTGGATCATTTTTCTCCATATTCAAAACCCTTTTATGAACACCTTCACTCGATTTAATAATGGCTATGCGAGAACTTTTTACAAATTCTATTAAACCATATTTATCTAATTCTTTCAATAAATTATCAATCTCTTCGTCTTGACCGGTAGTTTCAAAAACAGTATAATCTTCTCGAATTACTACTGTTCTAGCGCCATACTTTCTAAGTAATCGTTCTACTTTTACTTCTTTCATGATCACCGAAGTTGGTACTTTATAGAGTGCTATTTGTTGCCAAATAATTTCATCATTCGTGTTGTAATTTACTTTGAATACATCAACCATCTTTTCCATTTGGCGCGCCAAATTTTTAACAACAACTTCAGTTTCTTCTACAACAATCGTAAATCGATGAATATTATCAATTTCGCTTGGGGATGTATTTAAGCTCTCTAAATTAATCTTTCTTCTAGAAAACATAATGGCTAATCTGTTAAGAAGACCCACCTGATTTTCAGTATAAACGGTTAATGTAAATTCCTGTTTCATTTTGATTATTTTAGATTTCTTCTTTACTTAATACAATTTCAGCCACTCCTTTTCCTTGAGGAACCATAGGGAATACATTGTCTTCATGAATTACAGCTACTTCTAAAAGAAACGAACTTGGATGATCTAACATCTCTTTTACACTTTCTCTTAACTGGTCTCTTTCTGAAACGTGTTTTCCAGCGATGTTATAGGCATTTGCCACTTTAACAAAATCAGGACTTGTAATGTCAGTATAGGAATATCTTTTTTCATGAAAAAGTTCTTGCCATTGACGCACCATTCCTAAAAAGCTATTATTAAGAATTAAGATTTTTACATTAGGCTGAAATTGCATGATCGTTCCTAATTCTTGAAGATTCATTTGTGCACCACCATCACCCATTATAGCAACCACATGTCTTTCTGGTGCTCCAAATTTTGCTCCAATAGCTGCTGGAAGAGCAAACCCCATTGTGCCTAATCCTCCACTAGTAACATTACTTCGTTTGATGTTTTGCTTGGTATATCTGCAGGCTACCATTTGGTGTTGCCCCACATCGGTTACAATTACCGCATCTCCACCTGTTAAGTCATTTAATACACTTATAACTTCTCCCATAGTTAATCCTCCTTCAGTAGGATTTAACTCTTTTTGGATTACTGTTTTTTCTTCTTTTTCTCTTTTTTTATCAAATTCAGCAAACCATTCTGGGTGCGATTTTTTTTCTATTAAAGCTGTAAGTAATGGTAACGTTTCTTTGCAATCGCCCCATACAGGAACGGTGGTTTGAACGTTTTTGTCAATTTCTGCTGGGTCAATATCAAGATGTACGACTTTAGCTTGTTTGGCATATTTGTCTAAACGTCCTGTAACTCGGTCGTCAAAACGCATACCTACTGCAATCAAGACATCACACTCATTGGTTAAATAATTTGGCCCATAATTTCCGTGCATGCCTAGCATTCCCACTGCTAAAGGATGATCAGTAGGTATGGCGCTCATTCCCATAATAGTCCAAGCAGTTGGAATTCCTGATTTTTCAATAAAATCAATAAATTCTTGTTCGGCATTTCCTAATAAAACACCTTGGCCAAAAATGATAAATGGTTTTTTTGCTTGATTAATTAAAGCAGCAGCTTTTTCTATATATTCATTACGAATAATTGGTTTAGGTCTATAACTTCTTATATGTATGCAAGGTCTATAGCCAATGTAATCAAACAATTGCATTTGAGCATTTTTGGTTATATCAATTACAACTGGACCTGGGCGTCCGCTTTTTGCTATAAAAAAGGCTTTTGCTAAAATTTCAGGAATTTCTTTAGCATCAGTTACTTGATAATTCCATTTGGTAATAGGTGTAGTTATATTTATAATGTCAGTTTCCTGAAAAGCGTCGGTGCCTAAAAGATGAGCAAAGACTTGGCCCGTAATACATACTAAAGGTGTAGAATCAATAAGCGCATCTGCCAAACCAGTAACCAAATTTGTAGCGCCTGGACCACTTGTTGCAAACACGACTCCTGTTTTTCCACTCACTCTAGCATATCCTTGTGCAGCGTGTATTGCCCCTTGTTCGTGACGTACTAATATGTGATTGATTTTATCATTAAAATCATAAAGAGCATCATATATTGGCATAATTGCGCCGCCAGGATATCCGAAGATAGTATCTACTTTTTCAGATAAAAGAGCATCAATTACAGCTAAACTTCCAGTTGTATTTACAACTTGTTTATTTGTGTTTTTTATATCAGAGCTTTGCAATATTTCCATTTTTGTTGAATTTATGATTCATCTGTAACGCATCCTTCAGAAGCGGTTTTAACCAATTGAGCATATTTATATAGAACTCCATTTGTAGCTTTAAGTTTAGGAGTAACGAATGATTTTCTTCTTTCTTCTAATTCTTTATCACTAATGTCAAGTTGTATTTTATTGTTTACAGCATCTAAGATTATAGTGTCGCCATCATTTATAAAGGCAATTGCTCCACCATCATAAGCTTCAGGTGTAATATGACCAACAACAAATCCGTGCGTACCACCACTGAATCTTCCATCTGTAATTAACGCGACACTTTTTCCTAATCCAGCACCAATAATCGCTGATGTAGGTTTTAACATTTCTGGCATTCCCGGTCCGCCTTTAGGGCCAACATAGCGAATAACTACAACATCTCCAGCTTTTATTTTTTTGTCTTCAATACCTTGAATTAATTCTTTTTCACCATCAAAAACTCTTGCAGGTCCTACAAATTTTTCCCCTTCTTTACCAGTAATTTTTGCAATTGAACCTTTTTCGGCTATATTTCCATATAAAATTTGAAGATGTCCAGTTTTTTTAATTGGATTTTCAATAGGACGAATTATGTTTTGATCTTCAAAATCAATGTCTTTTACGTGTTTTAAATTTTCTGCAAGTGTTTCCCCAGTAACTGTCATACAATTTCCGTGTAACATCCCTTTGCTTAACAAATATTTTAAAACCATAGGAACTCCACCTTTTTCATGTAAGTTTTGCATTAAATAATTTCCTCCTGGTTTAAAATCGGCAATTAATGGAGTTTTGTTACTAATTCTCTGAATGTCATCAATTGTAATATTAACTCCAACACTTTTTGCCATGGCAATCATGTGTAAAACTGCATTTGTACTTCCTCCAAGTGCAACAATAGCAGTAAGTGCGTTTTCAAAAGCTTCAAAAGTCATGATGTCTTTTGGGCAAATATTTTTTTCTAATAATATTTTGATATAGTGAGAAGATCGTTTGCACTCTTCAATTTTTTCATCACTAATAGCTGGATTCGAGCTTGAATAAGGAAGACTCATTCCTAATGTTTCAATTGCAATCGCCATAGTATTTGCAGTGTACATTCCGCCACAAGCGCCAGCACCGGGACAAGAATTTTTTACTATATTCTTAAATTCCTCTTCAGATATTTTACCAGCAATTTTTTCTCCTAAAGCCTCAAATGCAGAAACGATATTTAAATCTTTTCCTTGATATTTTCCTGGAGCTATCGTTCCTCCGTAAACCATAATTGATGGACGATTCAATCTTCCCATTGCGATAATTGCTCCAGGCATATTTTTATCGCAACCAGGCACTGCAATAACAGCATCATAATAATGTCCTGCAACAACACTTTCTATACTGTCAGCAATTATCTCACGACTAACTAATGAATAACGCATACCATCTGTTCCGTTTGTAATTCCGTCACTGATACCAATTGTATTAAAAATAAGACCAACCATTTCCGAAGCATTAACCTCTACTTTTATGTAGGAAGCCAAATGATTTAGGTGCATATTACAGGTGTTTCCATCATAACCCATAGAAGCAATTCCTACAAAAGGCTGTGCTAATTTTTCTTCATCAAGTCCAATTCCGTATAGCATAGCTTGAGAAGCAGGTTGAGTTGGGTCTTGCGTTACTGTTTTGCTGTATCTATTTAATTCCATTTTTTTTAATCGTTTTTAACTGTTTTTTATAGAGAATGCAAAAATAGTGTTTTTTTATGCTTTTTATAAATTTGTTTTTTATGCATTACAGTGTTAAACTATATGTAAATATTTGTAAATTATTGTTTTTTAATGTTTTACGTAAAGAAGTATTACGACGGTAAAATTTCCTGTAGGCTATTTTTATTCCAAATTTCTCTAAAAATAATTTCAAATAATCCCTGTTTTTTTTGCATTAATTTTTAATATATTGTGTTTATAAAAACAAAATCCCAACTTTATTGTAAAAGTCGGGAAAGAATTGAGGATTTTATAATTATGCTATTATAATTACTTTTTTACAATTGGTGGGTATAAAACTAGAATTTTAGAAACGAAATTTTTAATATTTTCGTCTTTTTTATTGGCATCTTTTGTTAAATTTCCTACACCTTCGCCTTGCCAAATAAGTTCTTTTTTCTTTGCATCAATTAAGTCTATGATAAGAATGCCTTCTATTGAAGTTGACACCATCGTATTTCCACCCCAAAATGGACTCCAGCCCCAACCCCAACCCCAGCCATTATTAAATTGGTTCACATCAACATTTTTTTCTGCTTTAGTATTAATGTTGATGAGCAAATCCGGAGTTTCGCTTTTTGTAAATCCTTTTGCGGTCATTTCCTCGTCAATAGAACGAAGAATTCTTTTTTTGTCTAAATCTGAAATTTCCACTTTGTCAATGCCTGTTTTGTAGAATGCATAGGTTTTGTATGGAGAAAAATCTACATTCTTATCGTAATCAGAATACACTCTTACTGAACTACATGAAGCCAGTAAAAAAATAAAAAACAATAAAATTAAATGTTTAGTTTTCATGATGTTATAAATATTTGAAGTTTTTATTAAAAACGCAACCGTAATGCAATTAGTATTATTTGTCTAAAAATAATGATTCATCTACTGTATTAGGAATCGTTACTTTAAGTAAAGGTTGCTGTTCCATGGCTCTTTTTATGGCAAAAATGGCACCTTCATTTCTTGCCCAATTTCTTCTAGAAATTCCGTTGTTTACATCCCAAAAAAGCATTGATTCTAATCGTCTTGATGCTTCTTTTGAACCATCAAGAACCATACCAAATCCTCCATTTATAACTTCTCCCCAACCAACTCCACCACCGTTATGTATAGACACCCAAGTTGCTCCTCTAAAACTATCTCCAATAACATTTTGAATTGCCATATCAGCGGTAAAACGGGAACCATCATATATATTTGAGGTTTCTCTAAACGGAGAATCGGTTCCCGAAACATCATGGTGATCTCGACCTAGTATGATGGTTCCAATCTCATTATTGGCGATAGCTTTATTGAAGGCTTCGGCAATTTTAATTCTACCTTCAGCATCAGCATATAAAATCCGAGCTTGTGAACCTACAACTAGATTATTTTCGTTAGCCCCTTTAATCCATTTTATATTGTCTTGAATTTGTTGTTGGATTTCTTCAGGAGCGTTTTTCGCTATTTCTTGCATTACATTACAAGCAATAGCATCCGTTTTTAATAAATCTTCTTGTTTGCCAGAAGCGCAAACCCATCTAAAAGGACCAAATCCATAATCAAAGCACATTGGTCCCATAATATCTTGGACATAACTAGAATACTTAAAATCAATTTTGTTCTCTGCCATAATATCAGCTCCAGCTTTAGAAGCTTCTAATAAAAATGCATTTCCATAATCAAAAAAATAAGTTCCTTTTGAAACATGATTGTTAATTGCAGTAGTATGTCGGCGTAAAGTCTCTTGTACTTTTTCTTTAAACATTGCTGGCTGTTTTGACATCATTACATTTGCTTCTTCAAATGAAATATCTATTGGATAATAACCTCCAGCCCAAGGATTGTGCAATGATGTTTGATCTGATCCTATATCGATTAGAATATTTTCTTCGTAAAAGCGTTCCCACACTTCCACAACATTTCCTAAATAAGCTATAGAAACGGTTTCTTTATTACTCAGAGCAACAGCAACTCGTATTACTAATTCATTTATAGAATAAATTACTTCGTCTATCCAACCCTGATTGAAGCGGATATTTGTAATTTTTGGATTGACCTCAGCACAAACAGTAATGCATCCTACAATATTTCCTGCTTTTGGTTGGGCTCCACTCATGCCTCCTAATCCTGAGGTAACAAAAAGACCTCCTTTTGGATTTTTTTTAATTTTTCTAAATGCATTTAATACTGTAATTGTAGTTCCATGGACAATACCTTGAGGACCTATGTACATATAGCTACCAGCAGTCATTTGTCCGTATTGTGAAACACCTAGCGCATTTAATTTTTCTAAATCTTCGGGTTTAGAATAATTAGGAATAACCATGCCATTTGTTACAACAACTCTAGGAGCTTCTTTGTGAGAGGGGAATAGTCCCATAGGATGGCCTGAGTACATGCATAAAGTTTGTTCATCAGTCATTTCAGACAAGTATTGCATCGTTAGGAGGTATTGAGCCCAGTTTTGAAAGACAGCTCCGTTTCCGCCATAGGTAATTAATTCATGAGGATGTTGCGCTACTGCATCATCTAAATTATTCTGAATCATTAGCATTATAGCTTTTGCTTGCTCTGATTTTGCAGGATATTGAGAGATAGGTCTGGCATATATTTTGTAATCAGGACGAAAGCGATACATATATATATGACCGTAAACATTTAACTCTTCGGTAAATTCAGTAATTAATTCTAAATGATGTTTTGGTTCAAAATAACGTAATGCATTTTTAAGTGCTAATTTTTTTTCTTCAACAGAAAGAACATCTTTTCTTTTAGGAGCATGATTTACTTTTAAATCATAAGGTCTAATTTTGGGTAAAATGGTTGGAATTCCCTGAAGAATTTGTTCTTGAAAGGTCATTATTTAGACTTTTTAGATGTTAGATTTTTAGACGGCTTGATTTTTAAATAGTTGTAACAAATGGTCTGAATATCTAAAAAGTCTAACACGTCTTTTTTATATCTCCAGTTTTTTTATCAAAACCATAAGGGCAATGTCTACAGCCACTTTTGCAACAATATCCTCTTTTTAGATGGTATTTTTCAGTAAAACATTTATAGCCTTCGGGAGTATAATAGAAATCTTCTGTGTCAACTGAAATATTTTCGTTATTTTGCTCGTTCATGTAACAAATTTATAAACTAAAAGCGAATGTTGATTATTATTTCTAGATTTTTAATTCCCAGAGGGTTTAGAGCAATGACAATTTTCCCTTTTATAGTAATTAGAAATGATTTAGACGCTAAAAATTTAGTCTTAATTAATCATGAAAAAATTCATCTTCGACAGCAATTAGAATTGTTGTTTTTACCGTTCTATTTTATCTATTTTATAGATTATTTGCTAAAAATAGTTCGATATAAAGATAAGAATATTGCTTATAGAAATATTATTTTTGAAAGAGAAGCCTATTCAAATGAAATCGATTTGAATTATTTAAAGAAAAGAGGATTTTGGAATTGGCGAAAATATTTATAAGGAATAGCTGTTAAATGAGAATATTATTAAGACTTTTTCTAATTTTTTATAATCTTTTTCTTATATAACTATGTTTGTAAAATCTTAAAAATCAGATGAAAGACAAATTTTATGGACGAATAAACAAAAGTTTCGATTTGTTTAAAAATAATAAAATCTATATATTTTTTTTGCTAACTTTGTGGCTTATAGTACAATTATGAAAAAACTTATTTCCTATATATTTTTATTTTATGCAGGTCAAACGTTAATTGCACAACTTTATGTAAGTCCTAACAGTTATATGTACGTAGCAGATAACTATGTTTATGTAAATCAAGATGTAAATATTCAAAATTCGATTCTGCCTAATGATATTAATGGTAAAATTTATTTAAGAAACGAATCGCAATTATTGCAAGGAACAGCAGGAGTTTCTGGAAACACTGGTGACGGGAAATTATCAATATTTCAGGAAGGAACTCATAATAATTATGCATACAATTATTGGTGTTCACCCGTTGGAAATGGTTCGTCAGCATTTAATCCTTTTGGAGTTTCTATGTTATATAGACCAACTGATTTAACTGCTAGTACTCCTGCAACACTAATCCCTACTTTAGATGGATCAGCAACAAATTCAAGTTTGTCAATCGCATCACGTTGGGTCTTCAAATTTTTATCTTCTATTAACTATTCTCAATGGTTTTCAGTTGGTTCGGCTACAAATATAAATGCTGGCGAAGGTTTTACGATGAAAGGGGTTAGTGGTTTAGACAACACAACGGTATTAGATGGTAGACTAGCATCAGGATTGCCTTCAGGGACAGGAGTTCAAAATAATCCAGGATCTAAACAACGGTATGATTTTAGAGGAAAACCTAATGATGGTACTATTGATGTAACCGTTGGTTCTAGCGGCTCACTAACATTAACAGGAAACCCATATCCATCAGCCATCAATTTAAATTTATTTTTATTAGAGAATAGTGGTTATACTGTAAATTATATTACTGGAGCATATTCGCCTGGAGGACCTGTGAATCTTCTTGATAACACCGCTTATTTTTGGGACCAAGATCCAAGCATAAATTCACATGTGTTAACAGCATATGCCGGTGGATACGGAACTTACGTACCAAATAACACAAATGCTTTTTCGCTTGGAACTTATGTTGCAGCTCCTTGGAATAACTATCTTTCTGATGGTACCCAAATATTACTTCCCCCAACTTTTACAGGATCCCTATATGAAAGAATGATGACGCCAATTGGGCAGGGTTTTATGGTAAAGAGTAATAGTGCTGGAGGTACCGTTAAAATGAAAAACTCGTATCGGGTTTTTAGAAAAGAAGGTGTAGCTAATAATTCACAATTTCATAGAAGTGTTAAGCCAAGTGAGTTTTGGGATGAAATACCAAATGTTGCCGGAGTAGATTATACCAAACATTCAAAAAAAGAATTACCTCAAATAAAAATTCATACTTTAATAAATAATGCTTTTGTTAAGCAAATGGCTTTGGCTTTCAACCCAAACACAACTGATGGTTATGATCCTGGAATGGATGCAAAATCTGCTGATAAAAATTTAACGAGTGATACTTATTTTCCTCTAGATAACAAAAATGAGTATGTTATAAGTACTTTGCCTTTTGATGTTGAGAAAAGAATTCCTTTTGCAGTTAAATGTAAAACAAGAACATCATTTAAATTTATGGTTGGAAGTTTGCCAAATTTTGATTTAGCAGATGAAATCTATGTTTATGATAAAGAAACTGGAGTTTATCACGATATAATAAATGGGTATTACGAAGTAACTATAGATAGCGGCACAGAAGACCGCTTTGAAATTACATTTAAAGACGCCTCTTTAAGTACTGAAGATTTGTCTAATATTAAAAGCTGTTTGGTTTTTCAAGATAATGATTCTAACTTGTTAACGATTAGTAATCCAAAATTATTGGATTTAAAAACATGTTCCATTTATGACATTTCGGGAAAATTAATTTTTAATACAAAACAATTAGGGTCTAATAATAGGTATTCTTTTCCGTCATCTTCTTTTAGTGATGGTGTTTATGTTGTAAAATTGAATACCAAAGACAATTTAGAAATTACCAAAAAAATCATTATTTCCAAAAAATAACTATACTATAAATTTGAAATCAAATCTCCTCGAAAAGGAGATTTTTTTTTGAAATATATCCTACTTAAATACTTAATTTTGCGTTATGCAATCCATCAATCAAAAGATAGAATTACCTTTTTCATCCAATTGTACCGTTTATATAAAAAGGGAAGATTTGATTCATCCAATAGTTTCAGGAAATAAATTCCGAAAATTAAAATACAATATTCTTCAAGCAAAACTTGAAAACAAAACCAAAATACTCACTTTTGGGGGTGCCTTTTCTAATCATATTGCTGCAGTAGCTTTTGCAGGTAAAGATAACGGTTTTCAATCAGTAGCGATAATTAGAGGAGATGAACTCGAAAATAGAGTTAGTGAAAACCCAACTTTATCATTTGCCCGAAATTGTGGTATGCATTTTGAGTTTGTTTCAAGAGAAGCTTACAAAAAAAAATCGGAGCTAGAATTTATAGAAACACTAAAAGAAAAATATGGGGATTTTTATTTTATTCCCGAAGGTGGTACTAATGAATTAGCTATAAAAGGCTGTCAAGAAATTTTGAATGAAGATGATAACACATTTGATTATATTTGTTGTTCAGTAGGAACAGGAGGTACAATTTCGGGAATTATAAACAGTACAAATGAGTGTCAAAAAGTTTTAGGATTTCCTGCTTTAAAAGGCGATTTTTTAAAAGATGAAATTTGTAAATTTGTCAAAAATAATCGTTGGTATTTAATTTCCGATTATCATTTTGAGGGTTACGGGAAAATAAATAATGAGTTAGTTGCGTTTATAAATACATTTTACAAAAAAACTAAAATTCCTTTGGATTCCATTTATACAGGAAAAATGCTTTTTGGTGTTTTCGACCTAATAAAAAAAGGATTTTTCCCTGTGAATTCTAAGATTTTAGTTATTCATACAGGAGGAATTCAAGGAAACCAAGGAATGAATATTAAATTAAAAAACAAAAATTTACCATTAATTCAGTATCATGATTAATAAAATTATAATTTTTCTTTTTGTTATTATGCTTGTAGGATGTTCAACTCAACAACCAATAGTTAGAACAACCAAGTCTCCATATAAAAAGCCAACTGCAGTAGTTGTAAATACACCTAAAAAGCCAGTTCATACAAAAACTGAAACTACTACAAAGTCTTCAACAACTAAAACATCTACAAGTAACCAAAATACAAATCAGAATTCACAGGCAGAAATTCTAGAAGCTACAACTCGAGTAAAAGTGACAACGGCAATGGTTTTAGACTATATTTCAAAATACAAGGATGTCGCTAAAAGTAATATGAAGCAGTATGGTATTCCGTCAAGCATCATTTTAGGTCAAGGCATTCTTGAATCGGGTGCTGGAACGGGACCTTTAAGTTCGTTAGCGAATAATCATTTTGGTATAAAATGTCATAAAGGATGGACTGGACCAAGTGTTAAGTATGATGATGATGAGGCTCAAGAGTGTTTTAGAAAATATGAATTACCTAACGAATCTTATAAAGACCACGCCTTATTTCTTACCAGTAGAGCATGGTATTTACCCTTATTCGACCTAGAAAAAGACGACTATAAACAATGGGCAATAGGGTTAAAAAAAGCAGGTTATGCCACAGATCCTAAATATCCTGAAAAATTAATCGGAATTATAGAACGTTATCAACTCAATAAATACGATTCTGAAGTTTTAGGAACGGAGTATATTCCTTTAAACACTAAAGACCAGGTTTCGTTAAAGTCTAATTTGTATCAAGTTAGTCTAGGAGATACTTTGTATTCTATTTCAAAAAAATTCAATATAACTATTGAGGATTTAAAAAGGAAGAATAGTATAGGCGAAAACACAATCTCAATAGGACAAAATCTTATAATCAAATAATTGTATGTTGTATCAAAGAAGTAGTCAGCTTTTTGCTGAAGCTGAAAATGTAATTCCCGGGGGTGTCAACTCTCCTGTTCGTGCCTTTAAAGCAGTAGGAGGAACCCCAATTTTCGTTAAAAGTGCTAAAGGAGCTTATCTTTATGATGAAGACGGAAACCGATTGATAGATTATATTAATTCTTGGGGACCAATGGTTTTAGGTCATGCTTTTGAACCGGTTGTAGAATCAGTAATTAGTCGTGCTAAATTAGGAACTTCTTTCGGAATGCCTACAGCTTTAGAGACAGAAATTGCTGCTTTGGCTGTTGCCATGGTGCCTAATATTGATAAGATACGATTTGTAAATTCAGGTACTGAAGCCTGTATGAGTGCAATTCGTTTGGCTCGTGGATTTACCAAAAAAGATAAAATTATCAAATTTGCAGGTTGCTATCACGGACATTCCGATTCATTTTTGATTCAGGCTGGCAGCGGAGCGGTTACTTTTGGAACTCCAAATAGTCCGGGAGTTACAGCAGGAACTGCGAAAGATACTTTATTGGCTCGTTATAATGATTTAGAAAATGTTGCCCAGTTAATTGAAGCGAATAAAAATGAAATTGCCGCAATTATCATAGAGCCCGTTGCTGGAAATATGGGGTGTATTCCTCCAAAAGAGGGGTTTTTAGTAGGATTAAGAAAACTCTGTTCTGCTAATGATATTTTATTGATTTTTGATGAGGTCATGACAGGATTTCGTTTGGCTAAAGGCGGTGTTCAGGAATTATATAACATCAAGGCTGATATTGTTTGCTTCGGTAAAGTTATTGGCGGAGGACTTCCAGTGGGTGCATTTGCTGCTTGTTCAGCAATTATGAATTATTTAGCTCCTATAGGTCCAGTATATCAAGCAGGAACATTATCAGGGAATCCTTTGGCTATGGCAGCGGGATTAGCCATGTTACAAGCATTAAATAACGATGCTGCTGTTTTTCAAAGATTAGAAGATAAAACGGCTTATTTAGAAAACGGTATCCGAAAAGTGTTAACTAAAAACAAAGTAACTTTCACCATAAATAGGGTAGGCTCAATGATTTCTGTTCATTTTGATGAATCGACTGTTGTAGATTTTCAAAGTGCTGCTAAGGGGGATAATGAAACTTTTAAAAAATTCTTTCACGGATTATTGAATGAAGGAATTTATATTGCACCTTCTGCATATGAAACATGGTTTATAACTGATGCTTTAACATATGAAGATTTAGATTTTACCATTCAAGCAATAGATAAGGTCTCGAAAAATTTCTAATAAAAAAATCCGGTTTAAACCGGATTTTTTTGTTTTAATTATTCTGATTTTTTTTCCTTTAATTCAGCCATTTTTGCTTTCCCTTTTTCTTTTAAGGCATTCCATTTTTCAAATTGCTCTGCCGATAAGATTTTTTTCATTTTTTCATTCATAACTGCTTTTTCTTCCTCTCTTTGTTTTTTGAAAGCCGCTTTTTGTTCTTCTGTTCGTTTAACTTGTTGGGCTTTCATTTCTTCTCTTTTTGCTTTGTGTGCTTCTCTTTTTTCTCCATTTTCCGCCAAAATTTTCCCAACTTGAGCTTGTTGTTCGGCAGTTAAATTCAATTCAGTAGTTAATCTTTTTAGTTGTTTTTCTTGACGTTGTTCAGGAGTCAATTTTTCCATTCCCGCTTTCCCTAATTTTTCAACCTGAGCAAAAGATGTTACTCCAACAACTAATAATGCAATTAAAATTAATTTTTTCATTTTATGATTTTTTAATGATTTATTGATATAGGACTTAAGAGAATAGAAAAGGTTTAAATGTTAACAAAAATTTATTATTTTTAGTTTATTTCAAATGAGTAGTTAGGTATTGATTTTTACAAATCCACCACGGTTTTCATTTCTTTCTATAGATTGCTGTACAATAAGTGTTCCAATAGCAATCATGTTTTTTAATTCATAAATAGCCTTAGTGATTTGGTGGTCTTTACAAATAGCATCTATTTCAATTTGCCATTTAGAGAGTTGTTTCTTTGCTTTAAGCAAGTCAGCATCGTTTCTTACAATTCCAGCATTTTGTCTCATTAAGAGTTGTAATTTAGATTTAAATTCTGATAAATAATTGGAATCAATCATTGGTTTATCAATTAACACCCAATCTGAAACATTGATTTTTGAATTGATATCATTTATAGATTGATTTGCTAAATACTCATAAATCTTATCTGAATATACCAAAGCTTCTAATAAAGAATTTGAAGCTAGTCGATTGGCTCCGTGAAGCCCCGTTTGAGAACATTCACCACAAGCAAATAAATTGTGTATTGATGTTTTTCCGTACTTGTCAACTACAATTCCACCACAAAGATAATGCTGGGCTGGAACTACCGGAATCCAATCTTTTGCAATATCTATTCCAACATTTTTACAACGTTTGTAAATCATTGGAAAATGTTTCATAAATTCCTCTATATTCAAATGAGCACAATCTAAATAAACACAATCGTCACCTGATTTTTTAAGTTCTAAATCGATACTTTGCGAAACAATATCTCTAGAAGCTAAATCACCACGAGAATCATAATCTAGCATAAAACGATGTCCGTTTTTGGTGCGTAAATAGGCTCCAAAGCCACGAACAGCTTCTGAAATTAAGAAGGAAGAAGAACCTGACTTGTTTTCGTATAACGCTGTTGGATGAAACTGAATAAATTCCATATCTTTTATAACGGCATGTGCGCGATACGCCATTGCAATTCCGTCACCAGTAGCAATAATCGGATTTGTGGTATGCCCATAAAGATGCCCAATTCCGCCAGTGGCAAGGATGGTAAAATCAGATTTATAAGTTAAAATCTCGTTGGTTTTCTCATTCAAAGCATACGCTCCGTAACAACAATTATTGTCAGTAATTAAATCTAGTGCGAAATAGTGATCTAAAACAGTTATATTTTCTTTTTGACTTACTTGTTCTAAAATAGCTCGTTGAATTTCCTGACCAGTTTGGTCTTTATGATGCACCACTCGGTTTTCTGAATGTCCGCCTTCTTTTCCTAAATCTAGTGTTCCTTTGCCATTTTTATCAAATTTAGCACCCCATTCAATGAGTTCTTTTAATCGTTTCGGACCTTCGGTAACCACCATTTTAACCACCTCTTCATTGCATAGTCCGTCACCACAAATTAGGGTGTCTTCAATATGTTTTTGATAGGAATCTTCTATCTTGTCAGTTACTATCGCAATACCACCTTGAGCGTACTTAGTATTAGATTCGCCTGCATTTGATTTTGTAATAATAGTGATTTTCTTTTCGGGAAATTGCTCTGCAATTTTTATGGCAAACGTTAATCCAGCGACTCCTGAACCTATAATTAAATAATTGGTTTTTATCATTATTTAGATAATTCTAACATGCGTTCAATAGGTACTAAAGCTCTTTTCCGTATGTTTTCAGGAACAGTTACTTCAGGTGTTTCAAGTAACAAACAATTGTAAAGCTTTTGCAAGGTATTCATTTTCATATAGCCACATTCGCTACAAGCACAGGTGTTATTTTCTTTAGCTGGAGCAGGAATTAATATTTTATGAGGCACTTCTTGTTGCATTTTGTGCAAAATCCCTGCCTCAGTAGCTACAATAAATTTATGATTTGGATTAGTTTTTACATAATCAATCATTCCTGAAGTAGAACCAATATAGGTAGCTGTTTCTAAAATATGTGTTTCTGATTCTGGATGGGCTATAATTTTTGCATCAGGATGCTCTTTGTAAACGGCAATTAATTTGTCTAATGAAAAGGCTTCGTGTACCACGCAAGATCCATCCCAGAGTAACATATCTCTGCCAGTTTTGCTTATAATGTATTTTCCTAAATTCTTATCTGGAGCAAATATAATTGGTGTCTCTTTTGGAACGGATTCGACAATTTTTATTGCATTAGATGAGGTACAAACTATGTCGCTTAACGCTTTAATTTCAGCTGAGCAATTAACATATGTTATAACAATATGATCAGGATGTGCATCAGTAAATTTCTTAAATAATTCTGGCGGACAAGATTCTGCCAATGAGCAACCTGCTTTTAAATCTGGAAGAATAACTTTCTTAGTTGGATTTAATATTTTAGCGGTTTCGGCCATAAAATGCACCCCAGCAAAAAGAATAATATCAGCATCGGTTTTAGCGGCCTCTATCGACAATCCTAAGCTATCACCAACATAATCAGCTACATCTTGAATATCAGCTTCTTGATAATAATGTGCTAAAATAACGACATTTTTCTTTTTCTTTAACTCTAGTATTTGCTCTTTAAGACTTTTCATCGTGGTGTATTAATAATAATTCGGATGTTTAATAAATTTTAAATTAACATTTCATTTTTCTAAAATCAAAAACAACAATACAAAAATAATATAAAAACGTGTAATCCACTTTTTATTTAAGATTATAAATACACAAATATTGATTTTTTTGTATCAAGATAAAGGCAATATGACATTTATCAGGTTTTAAATCATCTGTTTTTTTCAATTTTGTAGTTTATTTTAATTTGCTATAGCATGATAACTAATAAACCATTACATACTTTTCACATTCCTGTTATGGGATTGGCATACACTATTGACAGCCCAATTAGAGTTGCTAAGTACGGAATTTCATCAGTAATTTCCATCGCTGATGATGAACTTATCGAAAAAATGAGAGTCTTTTACAGCGAAAAATTCGATGTTCCTTATCAAGAAATTAGCCAAAAGATTCATGATTATCGAGCAAAACGAATTACTTCCTATTTAAACTTGGTTGATACTACTGTAAAAGAAAAATTCGAAAGTTTCAAAAACGAACTCTCAGAAAGTAAAGAGGCTTTAGAAAGTTATATTACTATGTTGCCTAATAAATCAGATGTAAAAAAAAGCTTGCAAAACATACTACATGAAGGTTTTGGCATTAAGGAAAACATAAAAAACTTTCTAGAAAATCATTTACATCCAGGAGATATAGATGTTAATATTATGACCAAATTGGACAAAGATAATTTTATGAAAAATAAGCAATTACCAGTGGAGTTCAACGATGCTCATGCCGCGCTTCGGGGGTTTGCCAATAGTAATTTGACTTCTTCGATTGTGCTTTCAGCGGGAATGAATCCTAGATTGTTTAGTTACTTTGAAAACTTTGATGCTTTTTTCCCAGATTCAAGTAGTAAATTGAAAAAGAAAATCATTTTAAAGGTTAGTGATTTTAGATCGGCAATGATACAAGGGAATTTTTTAGCAAAAAAAGGACTTTGGGTGTCAGAATATAGAATAGAATCAGGCTTAAATTGTGGTGGACATGCATTTGCAACTGATGGGTTTTTACTTGGTCCAATTTTACAAGAATTCAAAGATAAAAAAGATCAATTAATTGAATCTGCACATGGTTTAATGCTAAAGGCTTTAATGCAAAAGGAAATGCCAACACCCTCAGCGCCATTAGCTTTAAAAATTACTGTTCAAGGAGGAGTGGGAACGGCAGAAGAACACGATTTTTTATTAGATTTCTACAATTTAGATTCTGTAGGTTGGGGAACTCCATTCCTTTTGGTTCCTGAAGCTACGTCTGTTGATAAAGAAACACGTGAATTATTGATTAAAGCCAAAGAAGACGATTTGTATTTAAGCAATATTTCGCCACTAGGAGTACCATTCAACACATTGAGAGGAACTACTAACGAAATGTTTAAACAAAAAAGAATTGAAGAGAGTAAGGCTGGGAGTTCCTGTCCGAAAAGGTTTTTAGCACTAAGTAAAGAATTTGGCGCAGACGGAATTTGTACATCTTCAAAAAAATACCAAGATATAAAATTAGAGGATTTAGAAGCAAAAAAAGAACAAATTTCGGCCGAAGAATATGAGAAAATGAAGTTTGTAATTACGGAGAAAGCTTGTCTTTGTGTTGGACTTGCCAATGCTTCTTATTTAGAAAATGACATTAAAATTAAAGGTCAGTCACAGGGAGTTGTTATTTGTCCGGGTCCAAATATGGCTTATTTTGATAAAGAAGTTTCACTTTCTGAAATGGTTCAACATATTTATGGAAACGCTAATGTGATGACCGATTTCAATCGGCCAAATTTTTTTGTCAAGGAATTGAAAATGTACATTGATTATTTAGTGAATGAAATCAGTAAATTGAATACTGATTTAACTGCTGGACAAGTTAAAAAATGGAATGCATTTAAAAATAATATGTTAGAAGGAGTTGCCTATTACGAAAATCTATTTGCAACCACTTCTTATTTTGAATACTTAAAAAAAGAAATATATAATCAACTTAAATTTTATAAAAATGCAATAAATGAAATCGAGATACCAACTTTAACAAACGAATTTATACATTAATATCTTTAAAATTCTGATTTTTTGCATGCCGAATCATATTGGTAAATTCTTCTTGGTCTAATTCTGGAATTTCAAGAATAGAACTTAGTAAAGTAGTATCGTACTCATTGGCATCAGAGATGAAATATGGATTTAGATGTTTGCCAATACTTTCGTAATATAGTTTCTCAATGGTGTTTTTGTACTTAAATTCTATGGGATTTTGTAAAAGTGTAAAATTAGTATAGCCCACTTCTTTCAATATTATTTGCAATCCATTAGCCATATTAAAACTTTTGGCGTGTACAATATTTAATTGTTCAATATCATTTCTTTTAAAAACAGTTGCAATTATTTTTGCTACATAATCTACTGGTATGACATTTAAAACAGTGTCGCTATTAACAATAAACCGCACCACTTCTTGTTCTCCTTTTCTCAAAGCGGAAAAGTGAAAAAACTTAGCCAGTAGATAAAAAACCATATATTTCTGAATAAAATATCGGTTTTCCTCACCTAACATTTTTCCTCCTATAACACTTGGTCTTAAAATTTGAAACGGTAAACCAACTTTTTTACATTCGCTAGCAATATAATTCTCAGAGTAAAATTTAGCAGCTTCATAGGCATTACGATGTTGAGGTTTGAAATCTAGATTATGAAAATCATTTTCAATTAGTCCTTTTCGTATTCCTGAGGAAAAAGCGGTTCCTATATAGATGAATTTTTTTATAAATGGATGAAAAGCAGTAAAAAGCGCTTTGGTAATTATAGTGTTTTCGTCAAAAATTATTTCTTTTTGGTCCTCATCAGTAGATAAATTTACATACCCAGCAGAATGAATGAAATACGAATCTTTAATTTCATCAGTAAAGTCAACATTTAAAGTATCTAAATCAGAATCTATAACTTTTATAAATGAATTTAGTTTTTCAACCCCTTGTTCTTTAAGAATTTTAGGCGTATAACTGCTTGATAGTAAAGTGTTTATTCTTTCTTTTGCTGAATTTTTTCCTTTATTTCTGGCAATGAGAAATAATTTTCCTTCTATTTTTTCATGTATAAAGAGTTCTAAAATTTCATACATGATATGAGAACCTAAAACTCCAGTAGCGCCTGTAAGTATAATTTTCATTATTGTTTTCTTCTAAAAGCAAATATAGATTTTAATAAATGAAGACAATAATAAAATTATAAAACATTGTTTATTTTATTGATAGTAAAAGAAGCCCCAAAATTTTCACTAAACATGATTTTTCTTATCGACAAACGACGCTAAATATGTTAAATTTTGATGTTCAAAGACTATTCATCCCTTTAAACGATTTTAATTTTTTAATACATATTTAGTATTTAATTTTGACCATTATTCTTTTAAAAAGTATAAAATTATGGACGATATTTTCAATCAAGTGTACAGAAAAGATTATTTTGAAGGATATGAAAAAGGGTTAAATCCTTTTGTACAATTGTTAAACTGCAAACAAAAAAGTTTAGCATTTACCTCTGGATTTACAAATGGTAGAACAGAGTATGAAAATATAAATGGACTAGTCATCAATGGCATTCCTGAAAGAATTGTTACCGATAAGATTTTAGAGGAATATCTACTTGCAGGAATTTTAGGGATGAAGATTGATGCTGAAGGATATACAGATACTCAGTTACAAGCAATTCAAAAATGGTATGAAAGCGGTATTGAAAAATATGACCCCAATCAAAATATTTATCTTTTAGCATTGTTAGAGAAAAACGGAATAGCATTATAAGTTAAGATAAAAAAAAGTATAAAAAGATTCTCTAAACTTAGGAGAATTTTATTTGATGTTCTATCTTTGCAATGTGAAAAAAATCGTCTTCATCGTTGCATTAGTCTTGTTCTTAAAACCGGTTCTTCCTGTTTTTGAATACGTTTTTAACTATGAATACATTTCAAAAGTACTTTGTGTAAACAAAGAAAAACCAAAGATGCAATGTAATGGAAAATGCCATTTGATGAAGGAACTCGCAAAATCTTCTGAAAACGAAAAACCTATTTCAGATAAAAAAATAATTACCCCAGAATTTGAAGTTCTGTTTTTTCAAGAAATCAGATCAGTCCAAATTTGTAACTTTTTCTTCAAAAATCAAGAAAAAGAAAATGATAACTATTCTAATTTGTATACCTTTTTAAAGAATAGTTCCTTTTTTCGTCCTCCCAATTTTATTTCTTGAAATCGTATAAAAACAATTTGATTTTCCCTTATTCAATTCTTACAATAGGGAGTATTTCTGTTGTTTAAAATGTTTGAAAAGTAGTTTCAAACATAATTCTTAATGCATTTTAATTAATAAAAATATAAATAATGAAATTTCAATTAAAACACACAATTGCTATTTTAGCAATAGCTTTTATATTTACTTCTTGCTCTAATGACGACGATAATAAAGAAATAATTTCTGGAAATGGAGCCATTACACTCGAGTTTGACAATGTTTTTAAAACTGCAAATTTTGCATTTAATACAAATTACACGAATTCAAATGGAGAAGTTTTAAATGTTACAAAACTTAAATATATAGTTAGCAATATTGTTTTAACTAAAGAAGATGGATCAACTTTTGTAGTGCCTAAAAGCGAGAGTTATTTTATTGTAGACGAATCAATAGAGGAATCTCAAGACATTACATTGCTAAATATTCCAGCGGGTAATTATAAATCAGTTAAATTTGGTATTGGTGTCGATAGAGCGCAATGGGAACTAGGTGCTGATGGTCAAGGAGATTTTTTAGCAAAAGCACAAACTGCAGGTATGATGTGGGCTTGGACAGGAGGTTACAAATTTGTAAACTTTGAAGGGACTTATACAACGCCTACAAATTCAACACCTGCGAATTTTAAAGTACATACCGGTAAAACTATGGTTTCTGGAGTAGAGAACTACAACTATGCAACCGTTTCCTTAAATTTTCCTGATAATGAAAAAGCATTGGTTAGAACTTCAATTACTCCTGAAGTACATTTATTTGTAGATGTTTCTAAAATTCTTGATGGGAATACAGTGATTAACCTTGCTGATGCAACTGGTGGAAACATTATGGGAGGAGCAAAATTAGCCACCATTACTGAAAACTTGAATGCAATGGTAAGCGTAAATCATATTCATAACGATTAACACAATGAAAAACTGTCGGTACAATTACCGACAGTTTTCATTATAAATTATAAAAATGAAAGCAAAATATATACTATTGCTCATTTTTCCGTTTTTTTGGAGTTGCTCTTCTGATGATTCGCAAGAGTATCAAAATATTCCAATTGATTTTAAAGTTCCGAGTAATTTTCCGCCATTGGCTTATGATTTACAAAACAATCCTATTACAGAAAAAGGATTTGAACTCGGTAAAAAGCTATTTTATGATGGTAGATTAGCTTCAGATGGAGTAGTTTCATGCGGATTTTGTCACGAACAATCATCTGCATTTACGCATCACGGGCATTCTTTTAGTCATGGAGTAGAAAATGCAATTGGAACACGAAATACGCCCCCTATTCAAAATTTAGCTTTTCAAACGGCCTTTATGTGGGATGGAGCTACATCACATCTCGAGTTGCAATCCATTCTGCCTATCACAAATCCTATAGAAATGAATGGCGATTTTGCAAAATCGATAAGTATGATGAAAGCAGATCCCGTTTATCAAAAATTGTATCGACTTGCTTTTGCTGACGGAAAAATTAATTCTGAAAACATGTTAAAAGCACTGGCTCAATTTATGGCAATGGTCACTTCGTCTAATTCTCGATTTGATAAATATTCAAGAAACGAAGCAGGTGGATCATTAACACAACAAGAACTTGATGGTTATTCTTTATTCAATCAAAAATGTGCTTCCTGTCACGCAACAGCAATTTTTACAGATAATTCATTCAGAAATAACGGATTGACTGTTGATCCAAAATTAAATGATATTGGAAGATTTAGAGTAACTGAAAGTAAAGAAGATCTATATAAATTTAAAGTTCCTAGTTTGAGAAATATCGAAAAAACGGCGCCATACATGCACGATGGTAGATTTTTTACGCTAGAAGCTGTTTTAGATCATTATTCTAATGGAGTAATAAATTCAGGTACTTTAGATCCCATTTTAATAAATGATACTGAATTAGGAATTCCTTTGAATTCTTCAGAGAAAACAAAAATTATTGCATTTCTAAAAACACTTACTGACAATCAATATCTAACTGATAAACGATTCTCTGAATTTTAAATCTATGAGAAAAATACTAATTATTGCGCTATTAACATTTCAATTTGCCAATGCTAACGTTGGAGATACACTTCAAAAAGTAAACCCGTTTTTAAAGTTTGCGCTTGTGTTAGATGATGATTGTGATGCTTGCGGTTGCTCAGCAAGTGGCGGAAGTATGGGATTTGCTTCTATGCTAAACTCTAATTTTATAGGCATCCGATATTTTAATCAGCTATACAAATCAAATGATGGATTGTACAGTAATTCGGCTTGGAATAAAGAAAATTTCAATACGACCCAAATTTGGGCGAGAATTCCTATTAGCGAAAAAATTCAGATTTCGGCTTTGTTACCGTATCATTTTCATGAAAGAGAAGTAACAAACGGAAAACAAAGCATAAACGGAATAGGAGATGTCACCGTATTGGCAATGTATCAGTTGTATCAAACCCATAAGGATAGTACTTTTTTTACCCATACTTTGCAATTGGGAGCGGGAATAAAAGCGCCAACCGGAAAATTTGATGAGTTGAATGCATCAGGAATTGCAAACCCAAGTTTTCAGGTTGGAACAGGAAGTTGGGATTATCTTTTGGCAACTGAATACATTATTAGAAGAAAACAGTTTGGGTTAAACACCATGTTCAATTATTTTGTTAAAACAGAAAACGAAAAAAAGTACCGTTTTGGGAATCAAGTGAATTATGCAGGAACTTTTTTTTATTTGTATGAAAGAGATACTTTTTCTTTGGTTCCACAGCTGGGTTTAGCTGGCGAAGTCTATGAAAGTAATATTCAGCGCGGTCAAAAATTAAAAAATACCGAAGGAAACATCCTTTTTAGTAAAATTGGTTTCGAAATGGGTAAAGATAAATTCTCAATTGGAGCCAATATAATGTTGCCTATTCAACAAAATCTTAACGGAGGCAATTTAGACGCTAAATACCGTTGGAGTTTGAATTTGAATTATAGTTTATAAAAAAAGAGTCCCGTTAAGGACTCTTTTTTATTATAAATAGTTACACCATTTATTCTTTCAATCGGCAGGCCTTTAAATCGCCATCAACAACAACTTCGGTCATTCCTAAGGCAGATAAATTCTTCATTGCTTTGTCCCATTTTTTTCCGCTCAATTCTGATTTTATTTTTAGCAAACCAAATTCCATTTGATTGTCATTAGATTGTAAAATAGATACAATAACCTTCTCTTCATCTTCTAATTCGATTTGAACTTGCTTTTTCTCTGGTCGCATTTGCGGAAAAAACAATACTTCCTGAATAGACGAATTATTGGTCAAAAACATCATCAAGCGATCCATTCCAATTCCTAATCCAGATGTTGGCGGCATACCATATTCAAGAGCTCTCAAGAAATCTTCATCAATGGTCCCGTTGGCTTCATCATCTCCTTTTTCGGCTAGTCGCATTTGTTCTTCAAAACGCTCTCTTTGATCAATTGGGTCATTCAATTCGGAATAGGCATTGGCAACTTCTTTACCGCAAACCATTAATTCGAATCGTTCTGTCAATTCTGGATTGTCACGGTGTTGTTTGCAAAGGGGCGACATTTCTTTTGGATAATCGGTTATAAAGGTAGGTTGAATATAATTTCCTTCACATTTTGCTCCAAAAATCTCATCAATCAATTTTCCTTTACCCATTGTAGCATCTACATCAATTCCCATACCTTTCGCAGCATTAAAAAGCTCGTCTTCACTTTTTCCTGAAATATCAAAGCCAGTAAAATGTTTGATAGAATCGGTCATTGTTACACGTGCATAAGGCGCCTTAAAATTAATTTTATGTTCACCAAAAGTAGCTTCGCTTGTTCCGTTTACACCAATGGCACAATGTTCCAAAAGGTTTTCAGTAAAATTCATCATCCAGTTGTAGTCTTTGTAAGCTACATATATTTCCATTGCGGTAAACTCTGGGTTGTGTGTACGGTCCATTCCTTCGTTACGAAAGTTTTTAGAGAACTCATAAACACCTTCAAATCCGCCTACAATTAATCTTTTTAGGTATAATTCATTCGCAATACGCATATATAGCGGAATGTCGAGTGAGTTGTGGTGCGTAATAAAAGGTCTTGCTGCAGCGCCTCCCGGAATGGGTTGCAAAACAGGAGTTTCTACTTCTAAATAGCCTTTGTCATTAAAAAAGGAACGCATTGCATTAAACAATTTGGTTCTTTTTATAAATGTTTCTTTTACATGGTCGTTTACAGTCAAATCTACATAACGACGACGGTATCTTTGTTCTGGGTCAGCAAAGGCATCGTGTGCTTTGCCTTCAGCATCAATTTTTACCACTGGAAGCGGTTTTAAGGCTTTAGCTAAAACAGTTAATCCATAAACATGAACGGAGATTTCGCCTACTTGTGTTTTAAAAACGGTGCCCCGAACTCCTATAAAATCGCCAATGTCTAATAGCTTTTTGAAAACCACATTATACATGGTTTTCTCCTCGTCACTAGAAATATCGTCTCTAGAAACATATACTTGAATTCGACCTTCAGCATCCTTTAATTCTGCAAATGAAGCTTTTCCCATGATGCGTTTTCCCATCAATCTTCCTGCTAAAACAACTTCTTTACCCTCGAATTTTTCGAAATTAGCAAGTATTTCGCTAGAATAAGCTGTAGTTGTAAATTCGGCTGCTGGATAAGGTTCAATACCTAAATTTCGTAATTCTGTAAGTGCTTCTCTACGTAAGATTTCTTGTTCGGATAAGGCCATTCTGTTCTGATTTTAAGAGTGCAAAGATAAAGTTTTTGTTTCAAGTTTCAAGTGTAAGATTTAAGGTTTTTTGAAGCTGAAAATTTCATCTTTTTAATAAACAGTCGTCCCGCTATTCGCTACAATCTTTTTTGTTTAAAAAAAACAAAAAAGGATTTTCACTGCTATCGGGGCTAGGCTACAAATTTCGATTTTCATATAACAATTTAAAAAAAAAACAGTAGTTGTCCTTAATTAATAGCTGTCTTAATTAGTTTTATCCGTTTCTTCAGTGTCCCATTTTATTTTATAGTCAATAGTCACAATAAGTATAATGATTAAAATCTTTGTAACTTTGCAACTCACAAATATTTAGAATGAAAAAGATTGCTGTGCTTCGTGCCTAGCAACTTATCGCAATGACAAATGAACAAAAAAATACAACTTCAAGATTTAGGTTTAAAAGACTACGAAGCGACTTGGGAGTATCAAGAATCACTTTTTAAAGAAGTTGTCGATATAAAAATTAAAAACCGAAATTCAAACTCACATCTTCCAACTCCTAACTTCCTACTTTTTGTAGAACATCCTCATGTATATACTTTAGGGAAAAGTGGCGATTTAGAAAATCTATTATTAAACGAAAAACAACTAGAAGCTAAAGGGGCGACTTTCTATAAAATTAATCGTGGTGGAGATATTACCTATCATGGTCCAGGACAAATCGTGGGTTATCCAATTTTAGATTTAGAAAATTTCTTTACAGATATTCATAAATATTTGCGTTTTTTAGAAGAATCTATTATTCTCACTTTACAAGAATACGGATTAGAATGTGGCCGTAGCGATGGGGAAACTGGTGTTTGGCTCGGATTAGGAACTCCATTTGCCCGTAAAATTTGCGCCATGGGTGTTCGTGCTTCCCGTTGGGTAACGATGCACGGTTTTGCCTTAAATGTAAATGTCGATTTGGGTTATTTCGATAATATTATTCCCTGTGGTATTCGAGGCAAAGCAGTCACTTCTTTACATGTAGAACTCGGAGTTGAAAACGTAGATGAAGCCGAAGTTAAAGCCAAAATCCTCAAACATCTCGCTCAATTGTTTGAAGCTGAATTAGTGACTTTTAATTAGCCACAGATCAGACGGATTGCTTCGCCAGTTCGACCTTTGGTCACGGGTTTTATTTTTTAAATATTTATATTGATTAAAAAACTTTGCGCCCTAGCGTCTTAGCGGTAAAAAATTAAATCTCCAGTTTCAACTGTTCTGGCAATAATCGAAATGTCATTCTATGATATTTGGTGACTCCATATTTTCTGATGGCTTCTCGGTGCTCTTTTGTAGGATATCCTTTGTTTTGTTTCCAATTGTACATCGGAAATTCCTCGTGAATGGTATTCATGTATTCGTCTCTGTAGGTCTTTGCTAAAACCGAAGCTGCAGCAATACTCAAATATTTAGAATCTCCTTTTATAATACTTTGATTGGGAATTGATTTTAATAACTCGATTTCAGCCTTTGAAAACTGTTTTCCAAAAGTGCTTTTTAAACCTAATTTTGCGTTTAATGAACGATTTCCGTCTACTATAATAAATTCTGGAGTTTGATTTAATTTTAAAATGCACTCTTGCATCGCTTTCATCGAAGCATTTAGGATATTTATTTCGTCAATTTCCTTAGGATGTAAATGTGTTATGGCATAGGAGAGTGCCTGCTTTTCGATAATAGGTTTTAATTTTGCTCTTATTTTTTCTGATAACTGTTTAGAATCATTTAATAATTCATCTACAAATCTTTCTGGAAGAATTACCGCTGTTGCCGTCACAGGACCAGCAAGGCAACCCCGTCCTGCTTCATCGGCGCCTGCTTCAAATATCAATTGGGAGAAGTTAGGTTTTAGCATTTGTAAATGTGTATTAATAATCGTGAAATTAAAAAGCTAAATATTTATTTTAAACTCTTAAAATCAATTTTATACTTAGATTTGTAAAAATATATATTATGATGAAAATTACTTTAAAAATTACACTATTAATTTTGTTAGCCTTATTTTCTTTATTTAGAACTTCGGCTCAAACTTTAGAACAAAGAAATCAAATTATAAAAGAGTATGATTTGGTTAAATTAGAGAATTTAAAAGATAAACTTTCTAAAAAATATTTTTCAAATAAAAAGAAAGCTATTTCTTTTGCAAATGAAAATAATTGGACTGAGACTTTAATTAAAGAGGATGGAAAGTATTTAGAGCTGATGTACATTTCTAAAGAAGGAAAGCCAATATACTTCAGTACATTTAATGCAGGTGCTGCAATTACTGCAAGGGTCAATAGAATAAATGAAGGAGGGAGTGCAGGGCTAAAATTAGATGGTCAAAATATGATAGTTGGTATTTGGGAGCCAGGAACAATTAGAACTACTCATCAAGATATTTTGGGAAGAGTAGTTACTAAAGACGGTTCTAGTTTTTCTTCATCTACTGGAATAACAGAACACGCTACCCATGTAGCCGGAACTATGATAGGTTCAGGATTTGGTTCTGCAAGAGCTAAAGGATTAGCTTCAAAGGCAACATTGTGGGCAAATACTTTTGCAAATGACAAATCAGAGGCAACTGCTCAAGCAGCTGAAGGACTTTTGGTTTCAAATCATTCATATGGTCTTGTTATAGAAACTGTCCCAAAATATTATTTAGGAGCTTACATCTTAGAATCTAAAGAGTGGGATGATATAATGTTTAATGCACCTTATTACCAAGCTGTTTTTGCTGCTGGTAATGATAGGGGGAGTGAGCCTGATGTTAAAGGAGGAAGAGATATTTTAACAGGTGCAGCAACCTCTAAAAATGCAGTTGTAGTAGCTGCAGTTAATCAAGTGACCAATTATACTGGGCCTGAGTCTGTTGTAATGAGCAGTTTTAGTAGTTGGGGGCCAACAGATGATTTTAGAATAAAACCTGACATTTCAACAAAGGGTGTTGCAGTTAATTCTTTGTCATCTTCTTCAGATACTTCTTATCAATCATTGCAAGGTACTTCAATGGCAGCTCCCGGAGTATCAGCAAGTTTGTTGTTAATGCAGCAATACCATAACGAAAAGTATTCTAATTTTATGAGAGCTGCCACTTTGAGAGCTTTAATGATTAACTCAGCAGATGAAGCTGGAGACGACCCTGGTCCAGACTACAAGTTTGGTTGGGGGTTAATTAATGCTGAACGAGGAGTTCAAATAATTGGAGCAAAAGGGACTTCATCTATTATTGATGAATTAACTTTACAACAAGGCGCCACTTATAATAAAGTAGTTACCGCAACAGGCAACAAGCCTTTAAACATAACAGTAGTTTGGAACGATCCTTCAGGACCTGAGAGCAATGGAGTTGTAGATGATTCAACTCCTGTATTAGTAAATGATCTCGATGTTAGAGTTTCTAAAAATGATGATGAGGTTTATTACCCTTGGGTTTTAAATAGCTTTTTTATACAAGGGCCAGCAATTCAAGAAGACAATGCAGTCGATAATGTAGAAAATATAACTATTCCTGAAGCTTCTGGCGATTATACAATTACGGTATTTCACAAAGGAAGTTTAGTGGGAGGGTTACAGAATTATTCTTTAGTTGTCGATGGCGTTACAGTTCCTTTGAGTACAGTTGAAAATGATTTTGAATTCAATAGTATTTATCCAAATCCAGTTGAAAATAATTTAAATATTAAAATAAAATCTAATAGTAATTCGGTTTTTAATGTTTCACTTTATGATTTACAAGGAAGAGAGATTAAAAATTATAATTATTCAGATAATTCTTACGAATTAAAAACTACTTTAGATTTATCTTCATTCACATCTGGAATGTATTTTCTAAAAATCAAACAAGGTTCGAAAAGCATTGTTAAAAAAATAAATGTTAAATAAAACGACTTTTTATTGCTAAGAAATCCATATCTATATGGCTTTTTTGTATTTTAATTAATTAAGTCCTTATAAATTTATTATCAATAAATGATGTAAATTATTTTTTAGTAAGTATCATCAAACTGTAACTATTGCTTTTTACAGTCAAACTTTAACATTGCTTATATTTGTCCAATTAAGAAAAAATTAAGAATATTGCAAATAACTAATTCAAATGAAAATAAATATGAGATCGAAGTTTTCGAGATTTCTAGTGCTTATTTTAGTGCTAATGATGAATTTTTCCTATGCTCAGGAAAAAACAATTTCAGGAACTGTTACAGATGATAAAGGACCATTGCCTGGGGTAAATGTAACGGTAAAGGGAGCAAGTAAGAGCACTCAAACTAATTTTGATGGTAAATATGCTATTCAAGCTAAAACAGGTGAAGTTTTAGTATTTACATTTCTAGGAATGAAAACAGTTACATTAACTGTAGGTGCTTCTAGTGTTATGAATACCAAAATGCAAGAAGAGATAACCACGTTCAACGAAGTTATTGTAACTAACAGTTACAACAAAGGCGAGAAAAGAACAAAAGTTACTGGTTCTGTATCAACTGTTAAAGCAAAATTAATGGAGAATAGGCCTGTAACATCATTAGACCAAATATTGCAAGGTCAAGCGGCAGGAGTAACAGTTCAATCTGGTTCTGGGCAACCTGGTTCTTCTGCAAAAGTGAGAATTAGAGGGACGTCTTCTATCAATGGTAATAGTGACCCTCTTTATATTTTAGATGGGGTGCCAATTACAGGCGGGGATTTTGCCTCTTTAAATTTAAATGACTTTGAAACTACATCTGTTCTTAAAGATGCGGCTTCAACTTCTATTTATGGCTCCAGAGCATCTTCAGGTGTTGTGGTTATAACTTCTAAAAAAGGAAGATACAATTCAGATACACAATTTACCTATCGTTCTCAATTAGGCTTTACTCAAGTAGGAAAAGCAAATTTTGAAATGATGAATTCAGAACAGCTTTTAAATTTTCAACGACTGGTAGGAACTGGTAGAGGTGCCACAGGAGGTATAAATCAAACGCCACTTACCGATGCCGAAATTGCTGCTTTATCGCAAACTAATACCAACTGGAGAGATGTTTTTTTTAGAACAGGTATTACCAATACTCAAGAAATAAGCATGCGTGGTGGTAATGAGAGTACTCGTTTTTTTAATTCCTTAAGTTATTTTGATCAAGAAGGTATTGCAGAAAGATCAAGCCTAAAGCGTTTTACGTTAAGAACAAACATAGAAACTCAAACCTCTGCAACTTCTTCTGTTGGAGTTAATTTGTCATTAAATTATTCTAAGCAAGGTCTAATTGATAGTGAGGGCGGGCTATTTTTGCAAAATCCTTTTGCAGCGGCTTATTTGGCGAGTCCCTATGATGCTTTGTATAACACAAATGGAACATTTAATGTAGGACCTGGGAAAGTTGGTGGTAATGCCTTTGAAAATTTAAAGGTGAATCAACGGTATAACAATCAAGTAAAAATAGTAGCCAGCCTTTTTGCAGAAAAGCAAATTATAAGGAATTTAACAGCAAGAATAGATTTTGGAGCTGATTTTTCTAACGATTTTTTTGTTGCAGCTACTGACCCAAACACGGCATTTGGTTTAACTACTGATCCAGGAAATGCAGGATTGTACTCTGAAAGTAGTACTAATTTAGGTAAATTCAATGCAACTTCAAAGTTAGTTTATAACACTATTTTTGCCGATAAACATGAGTTCGAAGCGGCAGTTTATTTAGAATATTTTAAATCTCATGGCAGAACGGGTTCTTTTACTGGATATGGTATAAATCCATCTCTAGTAGGTTATCCTGAAGGAATTACCCCAGGAACGGGTACTGTAGACCAACCAGGAAATGGATTAAGTCCAACTGTGGGAGGTTCTGAATCTGAAAATGGATTGTTATCCTATTTCACAACAGTTAAATATGGCTTTGATGATCGATTTAAAGTAGATTTATCTTTAAGGCGTGATGCCTCTAATAAGTTTACTGATGATAATAAGTGGGCAACATTTGCTGCAGTTGGTGCAAACTGGAATATTAAACAGGAGTCTTTCATGAAAAACAGTTCTTTTTTTCAAGGGTTAATTCTAAGAGCTAGTATCGGTACTACAGGGAATCAAGTTGGAATTGGACCTTTTCAGAAAGAGGCCACATGGGGAACTGGGCAATATGGGGGAAATCCTAGTATAGTACAAACGACTATTCCGAATCCACAATTGCAATGGGAAGAGGGATTAAAAAGAAATATAGGTTTCGAATTTGAAATTTTGAATAAAAGATTATCAGGTACATTAGAGTATTATAATAACACAACTTCTAAATTATTTATCGACCAAAGATTACCTCTAGAAAGTGGAAATGGTTCACTTGAGGTTAATGCAGGGAAAATGAGTAACAAAGGAATAGATTTATCCATTGAAGGTTTTGTTATTAAAAAAGATGATTTATCGTTGAGTTTATATGCCAATTTAAATTACAACAAAAACAGAATAGAAGATTTAGGGCAAGTAAATGAATACGTTTTAGGAACATCAATTGTTAGAGAAGGCTTGGCCTTCGGTTCTCATTATGCAGTTAAGTGGGCTGGAGTTAATCCTGCCAATGGACAACCGTTGTATTATGATTTGAACGGAAACATCACAAATATCTATTCTGACGATGATTCACAAGCGACTTTTGGCACTTATGAGCCAATATATTCAGGGGGCTTTGGTTCTCGTTTCAACTACAAAGGGTTCGAGATTTCTACTTTATTTACATTTGCAGCAGAATATTTCAGATACAACAACCAAACGTTTTTTCAAGAAAATCCTAATTTTGCTCAATTTAACCAATCAACAAACATGTTAACAATGTGGCAAAACCCTGGAGATATTACAGAGGTCCAAAGTTTCAAATACGGTAGAGAGTTTTCTTCTAAAGATATTGAAGATGCTTCTTTCTTAAGATTCAAAAACATTACCATTGCTTATAATTTACCCAAACGTTTCATAGAGAAAATAAAAGGCATCCAAGGTATCCGTTTATATGGGCAAGCAGAAAATTTTGCAACTTGGACACGATACACAGGTTTTGATCCTGAAGATGATAACAATATAGCCACATACGAATATCCAACTCCAAAGATTGTAACCTTTGGTATAGATGTTAAATTTTAATAAAATATACACATTATGAAAATTAAGAATTTAATTATTACACTATTTGTAGCCATAACACTATTTTCGTGTACTGATGCTATAAATATTGATCCAGCTGATGAAGTTACAGATTCAAAAGCAATTACAAATATGGCACAGCTAAAATTGGCTACTACAGGCGTTTATGGTGCTGTAGGTGGTTCAAGTCTTATTGCTTGGTCAGCCTATTTTACAGATGAGTGTAGAAAGCCTGCTACCAATAGAGGGACAGGAGTTCAGGTGCACACTTGGGCAATAAATACGGCTACTGATGAACCAGAATCTTATTATTCAAGTTTATACGGTACGATAGGAAGTGTAAATAGAGTTTTGGCTAAGATAGATCAAGTACCCGCTTTAACCGAAGAAGATGTTATAACGAAACAAAAAATATATGCAGAGTTAATAGCTATTAGAGCTATAGCTCATTTTGATTTGATTCGTTTTTTTGCTACATCTTATACAGACCCTAACAGTCTAGGTGTGCCTATTGTAAACAGAGTTATTATTTTTGAAAAATTGCCAAGAAATACAGTAGGTGAGGTAATGTCTTTTGTGAAAAATGAATTAGCAACTGCATACGCTACTTTAAATGAAATTAGTGATAATTCAGACAATACAAGAATTACACCATTGGCCATTCAAGCTATTAGAGCGAGAATAGCCTTGTACTTGAAAGAGTATGATAATGCTATTGCTTTTTCTACTGAGGTAATTAATGCAGTTCCATTGGCAACCACCTCAGAGTATATTGATATTTGGTCGGATGCTAGTGAAGCCGAAGTAGTTTATAAATTGAAAAGAGTTTCTGGAGATGGACAGGTAGGTAGAATCTTTCAAGACAATAACGGGGATATATTTTACAATGTTTCATTCGATTTGTTTAGCAAATTTCAACAAACGGACGTGAGAAGACGACCAGGTGTTTTAGTGGAGGCAGGGAGCACCACTCAAAATCAAAAAGTAGGTAAATATTCCGGTCCTTCTACAGATTATGGTTTAGCTGATATTAAAGTTGTGCGTGTAGCTGAAATGTATTTAATACAATCAGAAGCGCAAGCCTTAAAATCATCTCCAGATTTTGTTGCTGCAGCTACTGCTATAAACACTTTGAGAGCTGCAAGAAGGTTATCCCCATCGGCATTACCTAATCTTACTTTCTCAAATCAGTCAGACGCTATAGATTTAATTTTATTAGAACGTAGAAGAGAATTGTGTTTTGAAGGGCATCGCTTTTTCGACTTAAAACGGTTTAATTTAGGAATAAATAGAGATAGTAGAGACATAACTCTAAATACATTTGCACAAAGTTTAGGTGCAGGCGACTACCGTTTTACTTTGCCAATTCCTCAAGCTGCTATTTTTGCTAATCCAACATTAAGACAGAATCCTACTTATTGATTAATTTGATATAACTTTAATATGAAAAAAATATTTTTAATACTCGTTACAGCTTTTTTGGGATGTATCTCATGTAGCGATCCAAAACTAGAGGTTTATAATCCAGCAGACGGACAAATAGCCTATTTCACTGGTGGTACGACTGATGATGTATATATACAAGACCTAACAGTACCTCAAGATATTAGTATAGAAGTTGGGGTAACTGTTGCATCAAACGTTGCAAGAACAATTGCAGTTAGCGTAGATGTTTCTGGTAATGCAACTGTAGATCAGTATACTATTGATAATGCTTCATTATTTATTCCTGCAAACTCTTATGTAGGCTATATTAAATTAAAAGGGGTATACGAAAATCTTTCTCAAACTGTTGCAGCAAAATTAGTTTTGAATTTAGACGAAGTAAGTGGCGCTCAAGTGGCCACTTTTGATAATAAGTACACTTTAAATTTATATCAATTTACTCCATTTGTAAGAGATGAATTTATAGGCACTTATAAGGTCATAGAGTACGATGAAGATAATGTTGTTCTTGATAGATACGATTCAGAGATTACTGCGGGTGACAATGATAATGAATTAATAATGGGTAATATTTACAATTCAGATCCTGGAACACAAACCGTTTTAATTATGGACGACTCAAATCCTCAAAGGTTCAGAATCAATTTTTTACCGTTTTTAGAGAATTTTTTATTTACTTCTGCAAATGACGGAGATGTTTTTGTAGAAGGATTTACTGGACGATTTTCGGCAGGATTAAAAACTTTAGATTTTACCTATCGTTTGCGTTTTGGCTTGGACAATACAGGTTCTTCTAACACGGCAACATATAGAGTGCAAGCAACAAAAGAATAAATTTAGTTTTAATTTTTTTTAAATAGCCATCCCTAACTCGGATGGCTTTTTATTTTTAAAAATATAAGTTTTAGAACTATACCGATACTTTTTACAAACAAATACCTATTTTTGTGGCTTATTTCAAATGTATGAGAATTGTATTTTCGGTTGTGTTTTCTCTTTTTTCTCTAAATGTTTTTTCACAAGAAACTACAAAAGAGAAACCAAAAAAAAGTCTTGTAAAGACTGAAGAACAAAAAGCTAAAGAGCGTTCTCAGAAAGCACCAATAACTTCCTATAAAATCATCACTTTAGATCGGGATACCACTTTTGTGGATACTTCACTTACCATAAAAAAAGAGTATGATTACAATTATCTTCGTAAAGATAATTTTGGGCTTTTGCCTTTTGCTAATGAGGGTCAAACCTACAATACTTTACAATATGGTTTAAATAAGTTATCGGCTTTTCCTGAGTTTGGTTATAAAGGCAAACATTTTAATTATTTAGAAGCTCATGATATAAAGTATTACTCGGTGGCAACACCTTTAACTGAATTGTATTTTAAAACAGTGATGACTCAAGGTCAAAGTTTAGATGCATTCATTACCCTTAATACTTCTGAAAGATTCAATTTCTCTATTGCTTACAAAGGATTACGATCTTTAGGAAAATACATCAATCAACTTTCAAGTACAGGAAATTTCAGATTTACTACAAGTTATCACACTAAAAACAAACGTTATTTTGTAAATGCACATTTCACCAGTCAGGATTTTCTTAACGGAGAAAATGGCGGAATTACAACAATTGATGGCTTTGAAAGTAAAAGCCCAGAGTTTGTTGAGCGACAAAGATTACAAGTATTTTTAACAGATGCAAAATCGTTCATGAAGGGAAAAAGAATATTTATAGATCATAATTATAGAATTAACCCTAAAGACAGTAAAAATAATTTGTTGTTAACACACCAATTCAATTATGAATATAAATTTTTAGAATACAATCAAAAAACGGTTTCCTCAACCATAGGAGATAAAACAATTAATAGGTTCGGTGAGGCATTTGTCACAGGTGGGATAAATGATCAGGTTCGATACAACCGAATGTATAATAAAATAGGCGCTGCATATGAAAATGAAACCTTAGGTAAGTTTCAATTTTTTATTGATGATTTCAGATTTAACTATTACTACAATACGATTTTTATAGTATCAAATGTAGTTGCGCCAAATTCGTTAAACGATGCCATTAATTCTTTTGGAGGCCAATATGAGTATCAAAAAAACAAATTGAAAGGCTCTTTTTTATATTCAAATTCAATCACCAATCAATCGTTAACAACTATCGATGGAAGTTTAAAATATAAAATTGATGATAAAAATGAGTTTTCATTTCAGTATCAAAATTTAAATAAACTTCCTGATCATATTTATAATTTACATCAAAGTAGTTTTTTAAACTACAATTGGTTTAATAATTTTAAAAATGAGAAAATAAATTCGATACAAATTAATGCCAAAACAAAATGGTTAAATGCAAGCTTATTTGCCACTACTATTAATGATCATCTTTATTTTATGGATGAGAGTACAACAGAAAATGTCCAATTAGTTATTCCAAAACAATACGATAGCACTATCAAATTGTTATCGTTAAAAGCAAGTAAAGAAGTAAAATTTTGGAAATTGGCTCTCGATAATACAATTCTTTTTCAAAAAGTCGATCAACAAGATGCAATTTTAAATCTTCCAGAATTGGTTACCAGAAACACACTTTATTTTACAAATTATTTCTTTAAAAAAGCTTTGTATTTGCAAACAGGAGTCATATTTAATTATTTCACAAAGTATAACGCTAATGACTATAATCCTGTGCTTTCAGAATTTTTTGTTCAGAATAACAAAGAAATAGGCAATTTTGCAAACATGGATTTCTTCGTAAATGCTAGGATTAAACAAACTCGAATTTTTATTAAGGCTGAGCATTTCAATTCGGCGCTTTCTGCCACAAATACCTTTTATGCTGCTCCTAATTATCCGTATCGCGATTTCTTAATTCGTTTTGGATTGGTTTGGAATTTCTTTCAATAATTTTCAGTTACAATAAAACGGAATTCATACAAGAAGTTTGTACAAGTTATAAAATCTTAACATAATTTTGAATTGTCTTTTTGTAACTAATCCATACATTTGATTGTTGTTCGATTTATTTCAACAACCAGAAAAAACTATGATATACTCTAAAAATATTTTAGGAACTATAGGAAACACTCCTTTAGTAAAATTAAATAAAGTTACTTCTGAAATAGATGCATTAGTTTTAGCTAAAGTAGAAACGTTTAATCCTGGAAATTCTGCAAAAGACAGGATGGCTGTAAAAATGGTCGAAGATGCCGAAGCTGATGGGCGATTGCAACCTGGAGGAACAATCATTGAAGGGACTTCTGGAAATACAGGAATGGGGCTTGCATTAGTTGCAATTATAAAAGGATACAAACTTATTTGTGTTATTACTGATAAACAATCCAAAGAAAAAATGGATATTCTCCGTGCGGTAGGAGCCAAAGTAATTGTTTGTCCAACAGATGTAGAACCAACAGATGCTCGCTCATACTATTCAGTTTCGAAAAGATTAGCTCAGGAAACGCCTAATTCTTGGTACGTAAACCAATATGATAATCCATCAAATTCTATTGCTCATTACGAACAAACAGGACCAGAGATTTGGGAACAAACCAATGGAAAAATAACGCATTTTCTTGTAGGAGTAGGCACGGGAGGAACTATTTCAGGAGTAGCCAAATATTTAAAAGAGAAAAATCCTAAAATAAAAGTATGGGGAATCGATACCTATGGTTCGGTTTTTAAGAAATATCATGAAACGGGAATTTTTGATGAAAATGAAATCTATTCCTACATCACAGAGGGAATCGGCGAAGATATAATTCCTAAAAATGTTGATTTTTCCTTAATTGATGGTTTTACAAAAGTTACCGATAAAGATGCTGCGGTTTATACTAGAAAAATAGCTTTAGAAGAAGGTATATTTGTAGGTAATTCGGCTGGAGCCGTCATTAAAGGATTGTTGCAACTCAAAGAGCATTTCAAACCTGAAGATGTAATTGTAGTTTTATTTCATGATTCAGGAAGTCGTTATGTAGGCAAAATGTTTAATGATGATTGGATGAGAGAAAGGGGTTTTCTTGAGGAAGATTTAACCAAAGCAGAAGATGTAATTAAAGATCATTTGGACAAACCTTTAATTGTTGTGCGAACTGAAGAATTGGTATCGCATGCTATCGAAAGAATGCGAAAATATAAGATTTCTCAAATTCCAGTTATTGATGTTACGGGATTTGTAGGCTCAGTTGATGAAAGCGATTTGTTTCAAAGTTATGTTGCTGATAAAAACGTTGCCGATAAACCCATAAAAGAGATTATGGGAAAACCTTTCCCAATTGTAAAATTAAATACACCAATAGAAGAGCTTTCTAAATTGTTTACTAAAGAAAATGATGCAGTTTTGGTAGATTTAGAAAATGGGAATCATCACATTATTACAAAATCAGACATTATAGGTTCTATAAAATAATCATATAAATAAAATGACTTTCGTTGCTATAGATTTTGAAACTGCCACTGCCTATCATCCTTGTTCTGTAGGAATTGTTACTGTTGAAAATGGTGTTATTGTAGATGAATACTTAAGCTTGATTAAGCCTCCTAAAAACGAATATTCACCATTCACCATAAAAGTTCACGGCATTTATCCTAGAGATACCATAAATGCAAAATCATTTATACAAGTGTTTCCCGAAATTAAAAAAAGGTTACAAAATAAAGTTGTAGTAGCACATAACGAGAGTTTTGATAGAAATGTTCTTGCTAAATCTATGGCAATGCATCAATTGAATTATGAAGATTTAAATATTAGTACTCGCTGGGAGTGTACCGTAAAAATATACAAAGCCAAAGGATTTGTTCCTGCCAAATTAAGCGATTGTTGCAAACGAATGAATATACAACTCAATCACCATGAAGCCTTATCTGATGCAAGGGCTTGCGCTAAATTGTATTTATTGCGGTAAATTCAGATAGAAGTTATTTTGATTTAATTTATTTTTCAAATTGTTTTTTTACTACTTTAGTCTTTCATCTCGTGTTTGTTATTTATAAGCCAAAATAAATGAAAGAAGATTTTCTCCATTACCTCTGGAAATTCAAAAAGTTCGATACTACAAATTTAAAAACTTCAAATGGTGAAGCGGTCTCTATTATAAATGTCGGACAGTATTTACAATTGGCAGGACCTGATTTTTTTAATGCACAAATCACTATCGGAAATCAAAAATGGGCTGGTAATGTCGAGATTCATATAAAGTCTTCTGATTGGTATATACATCATCACGAGCGAGATGAAGCCTATGATAGCGTTATACTTCATGTGGTATGGGAACACGATACCGAAGTTTTCCGAAAAAACAATACTGAAATTCCTGTTTTAGAATTAAAAAACTATGTTTCAAAAGAAACTTTAGAAAAATACCAGTCTTTACTAACACCAAAATCTTGGATTTACTGCGAAAAACAACTCGAGGCAATTAATGAATTTACAGTAAACAATTGGAAAGAGCGTTTGTTTTTTGAGCGTTTAGAAAGAAAATCAATAAACATTCAGGAATTGTTGGTTCAAACCAATCAGGATTGGGAAGCAGTTTTGTTTTGTCTGTTAGCAAAGAATTTCGGTCTTAATACTAATGGGGAATTATTTTTAAAAATTGCACAGTCAATACCATTTCCAGTATTTAGAAAAGAAAGTTTTGAATTAGAAAATATCGAAGCATTGCTATTTGGAAAAGCGGGTTTGCTAAACATAGAAAAAGAAGATAGGTATTTTAAAAATTTGCTTACAAGATTCAACTATTTAGAGCATAAATTTCAATTAGAACAATCTGTTTTCGAACCAGTACAGTTTTTTAAACACCGTCCAGATAATTTTCCAACAATACGATTGTCGCAATTAGCAAATGTGTACCACAGTCAACATAATTTATTTTCAAAAGTAATTAATGCAAATTCAATTGAAAGTATTTATGATTTTTTTAGAGTTTCAGTTTCTAATTATTGGCAAAACCATTATCAATTTGATAAAGAAAGTCCAAAAAAGAACAAAATGCTTTCTAAATCATTTATAGACTTGATTGTTATAAACACCATTATTCCTATTCAATTCGCTTATGCTAAAAGTCAAGGCAAAGAAATTTCAGAAGATTTAATTCGTTTGATGCAAAATGTAGCTCCCGAAAGCAATACCATCATTCAAAAATTTAGTTCTTTTGGTGTTAAATCTAAAAATGCATTTGATACGCAATCATTGTTGCAACTCAAAAATGAATATTGCAACAAGAGCAAATGTTTAGATTGCGCTATTGGAATAGAATTATTGAAAAAAAGTTAATTTGTTGATTCTAAAATTTTGTAATTTTACCCAAAACCCAAAACCTCTTTACAAGAAAAGATGCCTTTTATAATTCAACTCAAATATTTCTTCGAGAAGCATGGTTTTCATGTATCCTCCCGATTGGCAGATAGTTTGGGCATGCGTGCAAATAGTGTAAGGTTGTTTTTTATTTACATTTCCTTTGTAACAGCCGGATTATGGTTCGGGGTATACTTAACATTAGCATTTTGGTTGCGATTAAAAGATTTAATTCGAGCAAAACGAACTTCAGTATTCGACTTATAAAATGGCTTCAAATACTTTAAAATCGTATTTCAAATATACTTCCTCACAACGAAACGGAATATTCTTGTTGTTGTTTCTAATTATAGTTTTTCAATTAGTTTATTATTTTGTTGATTTTAAATGGCTCCAAATCACTGACAATAATAAAGAGAAACAACAATGGCTTTCTTTGCAATCTCAAATTGATGAAGCAAAGCAAGAAAAACAGGATGATACTCCTAAAATATATCCGTTTAATCCTAATTTTATAACTGACTTTAAAGGCTATAAACTGGGTATGTCTACTCAAGAAATCGATAGGTTGCTTGAATTTAGAAAAACAAATAAATACGTCAATTCTGCGCAGGAATTTCAAGCAGTAACAAAAGTTTCCGACTCTTTATTAAACAGTATTTCTCCTTATTTTAAATTCCCAGATTGGGTTACTAATAAAAAAGAATTCAAATCTTTTTCAAAACAAAATTTCGACAAAAAAGAAAGAATTATTGTTTTAGATATTAATCAAGCCACCAAAGAAGATTTGAAAAAAGTGTACGGAATTGGCGAAGGATTGTCTGATAGAATTCTGAAAGAAAAAGAAAAACTTGGGGGTTTTGTAACAATGAATCAAATGAATGATGTTTGGGGTTTATCGCCCGAAGTTATTGTTAAATTGAATGAACAGTTTAAAATAATAACGCTGCCCAATATAAAAAAGGTAAACATTAACAGTGCCTCAATTAAAGAGTTGATGCAATTCCCTTATTTTAGTAAATATCAACTAGCAAAATCTATTGTTACTTACAGAAGCATGAATGGAGAAATAAAAAGTACTGAGGATTTAATAAAAATTAAGGACTTTCCTGTCGAAAAAGCCAATACAATTGTCTTATATTTGGAATTCTAAAAATAATAAACGATGAATTTCGAATACAATGAAACTCAATTCATGATTGCACAATCTATTAAAGATTTTGCTGAAAAAAATATTCGCCCATTTATTATGGAATGGGATGAAGCTCAAATTTTCCCAATTGATTTGTTTAAAAAGCTAGGAGAAATGGGTTTTATGGGCATTTTAGTTCCAGTAGAATTAGGTGGTTCAGGTTTAGGTTACCATGAATATGTTACCATTATTGAAGAACTTTCAAAAGTTGACCCATCTATTGGATTGTCGGTTGCTGCTCATAACTCATTATGCACCAATCATATTTTAACTTTTGGTAACGAAGAACAAAAGAAAAAATGGATTCCAAAATTAGCATCAGGCGAACATATTGGCGCTTGGGGTTTGACAGAGCATAATACAGGATCGGACGCAGGCGGAATGAATACAACTGCTACTAAAGACGGAGATCATTGGATAATAAATGGCGCTAAAAACTTTATTACTCACGCTATTTCTGGTGATATTTCCGTGGTAATTGTTCGTACGGGAGAAAAAGGAGACTCTAAAGGAATGACCGCTTTTGTATTCGAAAAAGGAATGCAGGGATTTACTTCAGGAAAAAAAGAAAATAAATTAGGGATGCGGGCTAGCGAAACGGCAGAATTAATTTTTGATAATTGTCGAATTCCAGACGCAAACCGATTAGGAGAAGTAGGACAGGGATTTATTCAGTCTATGAAAATTTTAGATGGCGGTCGAATTTCCATCGGAGCCTTATCGTTAGGAATTGCAAAAGGGGCTTATGAAGCATCATTAAAATATTCAAAAGAAAGACATCAGTTTGGCAAAGCAATTTCTGAGTTTCAAGGGATTTCCTTCAAATTGGCAGATATGGCAACTGAAATCGAAGCCTCAGAATTATTAATTCACAAAGCAGCCTATCTCAAAGAACAAAATAAGCCAGTTACTACAGCTGGCGCGATGGCAAAAATGTATGCTTCGGAAATATGTTGTAAAGTCGCTAATGAGGCCATTCAAATACATGGAGGTTACGGATATACTAAAGATTTTCCGGTCGAGAAATTTTATCGAGATGCTAAATTATGCACCATTGGAGAAGGAACTACTGAGATTCAAAAAGTAGTGATTTCTAGAAATTTGCTAAGATAGTAGTCTTTACAAGGAGTTTCGAGACACTAGGCAAAGCAATCTGATTTTTCATATTTGTTTTATTAAAATAATTCTCAATTCATAACTCATAATTGCTTCGCCTGTTCTCAAAATAAATTGTCATTTATTTTGTTCGGGTCAAAAAAATAGTTACTTTTGCACCCTTAACGAGAGGAGGTGTCTATATTATGTTAATTATACCAATTAAAGACGGAGAAAATATCGATAGAGCATTAAAGCGCTATAAAAGAAAATTTGATAAAACAGGAACTGTTCGTCAGTTACGTGCACGTACTGCTTTTATTAAACCTTCTGTTACCAATAGAATGAAAATCCAAAAAGCGGCTTACATTCAAAACATGAAAGACAGTTTAGAAAGTTAAATAATAATTTTCTCAGCATATACTAACCGTTAGTTATTAAAGTTTAATACCTTTGATACTAACGGTTTTGTTTTTGTGATGATTTGCGAGAAACCGAAGCAAACCAATCTTTTTATATGACGAATTACTTACAATCATTTAAAGATTATCTACAACTGGAGAAAAATTATTCTCCACATACTGTAAATGCTTATTTGAATGACATTTGTTTTTTTGAAAAATTCATAAAGGAAGAGTTTGATCAAGAAAATCTTTTAGAGGTCAATTACAGTCAAATTAGAAGCTGGATTGTGTGTTTAGTGGATGATACAATTTCAAATACCTCCATCAATAGAAAAATGGGATCATTAAAGTCTTTTTACAAATTTTTATTAAAGACAAAACAAATAGAAGTAAGTCCTTTAATTAAGCATAAAGCTTTAAAAACAGCAAAAAATCTTCAAATTCCATTTTCAGAAAAAGAATTAGACAATGTTTTGCATCAAATAAAATATCCTGAGGGCTTCGAAGGGACAAGAGACAAACTAATTATAGATTTGTTTTACACTACGGGTATACGTAGGACAGAATTAATACATTTAAAAGTTTCAAATGTCAATCATTCAAACAATACACTTAAGGTTTTAGGCAAGAGAAACAAAGAACGAGTACTCCCAATTTTGCCAATTATTTCACAACAAATAAATTTGTATTTTTCTGAAAGGGCTAATTTAGAACAAATTAAGGATACTGATTTTTTTTTCGTTACAAAAAAAGGGTTAAAATTAAATGATTCACTTGTTTATCGTTTAATAAATAACTACTTTAGTAATGTCTCTGAGAAGGTAAAAAAGAGTCCTCATATACTTAGGCATACTTTTGCGACTCATTTACTCAATAACGGAGCAGATATAAATTCAGTAAAAGAATTATTAGGACATTCTAGTTTAGCATCTACTCAAGTGTATACGCATAGCAGTTTAGCAGAACTAAAAAAAGTATACGGAAATGCGCATCCTAGAAGTCGTGATTAGTTCATAATTATAACCATTAAAAAATGTTAATCATGAAGGTAAATGTAAATGCTGTTAACTTTGCTGTTGACGGGAAGCTGGTAGATTTTATTCAGCAAAGAATGGAAAAATTAGGAAAATACTATGATAAAATTGTGTCATCAGACGTTTTTTTAAAAGTAGAAAAAACAAGTGACAAAGAAAATAAGGTTGTAGAAGTAAAGTTACATGTTCCAGGAGATGATTTTATGGTAAAGAAACAATGTAAAACTTTTGAGGAAGCCGTTGAGTTAGCGGCGGAATCTTTAGAGCGATTATTAGTAAAAAGAAAAGAAAAAATCAATGCGCATATTTAATATAAATTTTTCGCAAAATTGTTTTGATTAAAAAACAAAAAGATATACATTTGCAGTCCGTTAGAAATAGCGGACTTTTTTTATTGAATTTGCCAGCGTAGCTCAGTTGGCTAGAGCAGCTGATTTGTAATCAGCAGGTCGTGGGTTCGAGTCCCTCCGCCGGCTCAAGGCAAGTTGATAATAATTAATTATCAATTATCAATTTAAAAAGAGGGGAGATACTCAAGCGGCCAACGAGGGCAGACTGTAAATCTGCTGTGTGAACTTCGCAGGTTCGAATCCTGCTCTCCCCACAAG
>CANGUZ010000010.1 GCA_947457255.1 Flavobacteriaceae bacterium | reverse complement strand
TTATTTTTTCTAAAACTAATTTAAAAACGATTATTAATGATAACGTTATGGAAAAAACTACCCTACTAGCTGAAAAAAACTGTCTTTTTACTACTAAAAATAACATAATATATATAGTATTTTTAATACTATTATTTTTCGTAACTATTCACGTTAAGGCGCAAACACAGGTAACCCCACAAGTTAACTTTTCTCAAAGAACTTCCTCAGCCTCACCAACTCAAAAAATATATAATATTAAAGGTGACTTTACATTAATTGGAAATACAAATTTATCACTTGCAAATTACTCCAACACCACCAACAATCAAAGAAATACAATGGAATTCATTGATATTGATGGCGACCCCGCTACTCTTAATTCTTCAACGGCAACTCTAGAACTTTCTAATTCTGGGGAAAATGGTGCCAATCAAAACTGTTCAAATGTTCTTTTTGCAGCACTCTATTGGACCGGTAAATCAGATAATCTTGATTCTTTTACTGCTTCAAAACAAGTTCAAAGTGGCACAAAAACAATTAATGATAATTTGACCGTAATTGACAATCAATTTATAGTTAATACAAATTATAATTTAAACATAACTAGAAACAATCCTAGTAATAACAATCGAAGCCCTATTTATACCTTTTCAGGAAATGGTAATACCTATGTTTTTAGGTACACCAATAATGTGGCTCCAAATACAGTAACACTTTCTATAAATGGTAGCGCTGCAACAAATGTTCCTGTAAACATAATTGTATCAGGAACCACAGCTACTGCAACTCTTACTACTCCCTATAGTATTGTAGACGGAACGACAACTTTAACCATTAATCAACTAATCAGAAACACCGCAACAAATTTAAGTCCGGCGAATACTCGAAATAGTTCTTCAGCAACAGTTATTGTTTCAGGTACTGTTCCTACATATACAACTTTAACTAAAGTATATGACAAAAAAGTAGTTTCTCTGAAAGGACCAGGCGATGCAGCTTACATTACAATCACGGCAAAACCTAATGGTGTAAATTCTGATATTTGGTTTCCTGGAGCTGCCCAAAGTGGAATTTTTGTTGGATACCAAGAAATCACAGATTATGTAAAAACACATGGAACTGGAGCATACACTGTAGCCGATATAGCTTTAAAAGAAGGAATAGACTCATCACCTGGCTATTCGGGAGGTTGGGGAATGGTAGTAATTTACTCAAATCCTTTGATGAAAAGTCGTGCCGTTACACTTTTTGATGGGTATGCTAATATAAATGGGCAAGCGAACAGAGGTCAATATGGCCTCATCCCTATTTCAGGATTTACAACTGTTGGTTCAGGGCCTGTTAATATGAAACTGGGGGTAATGGCAAGCGAAGGAGATGTTGCCTTAACTGGTGATTATTTAGCTGTGCAAAAACTAAATGCCAATCCAACGGTTTATCCTGCGAACTATTTGGTATTAAGTCATTCAGGCAATTCAACTACTAACTTCTTTAATTCTTCAATATTCCCGTTCCCTGCTGCTGGAAATAGTATTCCTAATTTAGTAAACAACACAGGGGTTGATTTTAGTATGTACACAATCCCAAATGCAGGTAATTCCATCATAGCTAACAATCAAACTTCTACAACTTTTAGATTTGGATCCAACTCTGATATATATACCATTTTTGGATTCGCCATGTCAGTTGACGCTTATTTACCTGAACCGAAAGGATTAATAAGTGTTAATTCGATAAATAATATTACAAACCCTCCCATACTAAATGCATTGCCTGGTCAAACAATTAATTATTCACTCGATATCACTAATGAAGGTACCGATGCTACAAACAACACTATAATTTCAATTCCAATTCCAGCAACCTCAATTTTTCTTACAGGAACTATTGTATATCACACCTACCATGGTTTTGCACCAAACACTGCTCCCTATTTCGATCCAATATTGAATAAAATTATTTGGGAATTGGGTACATTACCCATAACGCCTGGTCATCCTGAATATATATATGCAGATGTAAGCTTCGACCTTGATGTTACAACTGATTGTGATATTATACTAAATGCAGGTTGTAATCCTGTGGTTTCTTTAGATGCTGGAAACATAACAGGTCAAGGTGCTATTTCAGGAATTACTTTCACAAAGAATTTTTTTCAAGGATATGATACATCTGAATGCAATTTACCTATTGAAGGTGCAATTCAAGTAACCATTGATGAAAGTTTATGTTTGGCAGGTATGGCGGGTCCCGATCAGATATCAGCTTGTGGTGGCGATAATGTTACCTTAGCAGCAAACACAGGAACAACAGGGTCTTGGTCTATCATTAGTGGTCCGTCAGGTGGTGGAGAAATATTTTCGGATAGCACAAGTCCAACTTCAGAATTTTACAGCCCAAATATTGGAATTTATACCTTAAGATGGACAACAAGTTGCGACAATACTGACGAAGCTCTTATAACACTTTCGCTTTGTAATGTTGTCAATTTTGATGGAATTGATGACAATGTTAACTTTAAAAATAACTTTAATTTAAATAGTGGAAATTTTAGCATAGAGGCATGGATAAAACCGAACGCTACCAATAGCAATACACAAACAATTCTCTCAAAACATCTCAGCCCAACTTCGACTGATGGCTATGATTTAAGATTGGTTAACAATTTTGTTTCATTCAATTGGGATAACAATTCCATAATCGCCACACATGCCATAGACACTAATAGATGGTATCATATTGCGGTTACTTTCGACGGTACAAACTATCAATTATTCATCGATGGAATATTGGATAATACCGCTGCTGGCGCAAACCCAACAGGGAATAATGTGGATTTTATTTTGGGTGCAATGAGTCAAAACAAGTCTATTCCTCATAATTATTATAACGGCTATGCAGACGAACTGCGCATATGGAATACTTGTTTGACAGTAGATCAAATTCGTCAAACGATGAATCAGGAAATCACAGATGATGGAAATGGCAATGTAAAAGGAGTAATTATTCCCAAAAATACAAATGACTTAAGTTGGACTAATTTGTTAGGTTATTATCAAATGAATCGTGCAAGCGACATCAATAATGGCTATTTAGTAGATAAATCTGGCAACTCTAAAAATGGTAAATTGAAAGGCATTTATATTCAAGAACCAGATACGGCACCAATTCCTTATACTTCAGTAGCTGATGGAAATTGGGAAACAGACAATACTTGGACCAATTATCCAGTTTGGGATGTCCCTAATAGTATTGGTATAGATGCCTCAACAAGAATTGATTGGAATATAGTTCAAACCTCACATAATATCTCATCTAATGGTAATAAAACCGTATTGGGATTATTAGTAGACAGCAACACATTAACAGCAGCAAATGATTCAAAAATTGAAATTTCTAGTTATCTAAAATTAGACGGTAAAATAGATTTACAAGGGAAATCACAATTGATTCAAACCATTAATAGTGATTTGGAAGTTACAAGTGCTGGATATATTGAAAGAGACCAACAAGGACAATCAAATAAATTCAACTATAATTATTGGTCATCTCCTGTGGGGGCAATAAACACTACTAGCAACAATAATTCCTTTACGGTAGCTGGTATTATGAAAGACGGAACATATCCCGAAAATATTCAGGATATCGTTTGGACATCTGGATATGACGGTAGTCCCACAAACCCAATTACATTAAGTACGTTTTGGATAAATAAATTCCAAAATCTAACTCCTGTTTATGCCAATTGGACAAGAGTATCCCAAACAGGAACTTTACTTCCAGCTCAAGGATTTACCTTGAAAGGAAGTGGTGCGGCTACAGAAACTCAAAACTATACTTTTGTAGGAAAACCAAATAACGGGATTATTACTAGTACAATTGCAGCCAACAACATCAATTTGTGCGGAAATCCATACGCATCTGCTTTAGATTCCTATGCTTTTATCAATGCAAATATTGATTCAATAACTGGAACATTATATTTTTGGGAGCATTATAGTACTAATAACTCTCACGTATTGGCTCAATACCAAGGAGGATATGCAACTCGAAACCTTGTTGGGGGTGCGGCTGCAGTTGCTCCAGCTGGGATTAGCGTTTTAGGCTCAAGCAACAGAATTCCTGGAAGATACATTCCCGTAGGGCAAGGTTTTATTTTATATGGAAGTGATACCGGTGGAATCATAAATTTTGACAACAGCCAGAGAGCTTTTATAAAAGAATATGATGAAACAAATCCCAATCCCTTATTCAGAAAATCTCCTTCTACTGTTTTTGAAAATGTATTCAATAACAAAAATGATGTAATTCCGTCAAAAACTAAATTCCCTAAAATTAGATTAGGATTCATAGCTGCAAATAATCTCCAAAGGCAATTGCTTCTTGGATTTATGGACAAAAATGCAACTAGTGGGATTGATATTGGCTATGATGCAAATATGATTGATGTTCAGCCAAACGACATGTATTTCTTAAATACCAATACAAAACTAGTGATTCAAGGTGATGGCTATTTTAATACTTCAAATGTATATCCATTAGGAGTTGTTACCGCAGTGGAAGGAAATGTGAAATTCAATATTGATGATCTTGAAGAATTTGATTCAAATCAAAGCATATATATTTTTGATAATGTTACTAATTTATATCATGACATCCGCAAAGAAGCTTTCGAAATTTATCTTCCTGTAGGAACTGTAAATGATCGTTTTTCTTTACGATTTAAAAAAACAGCTGCTATAGAGGAAAATATCTTGGTCTCAAGCGAAAATATTAGGGTAGCATTTACAAAAAATGACAAAATGATAAATGTAAATAACAACGAAATAGATACAAAAGTAAAATCAGTTATTCTATTCAATATTCTTGGTCAATTTTTAAGTGCTTGGGAGGTTAAAAATGAAGATCAAGCAAAAATTAAAATCCCAGTTTATAATATAAGTTCTGGAACATATATTGTAAAAGTAGAAACAACAAAAGGTCATATTAATAAAAAGATTATCATTAATTAAAAAATCCCTTGCTCCTATTTCATAACAATTAATTATTTACTAATGATGAAATAAAATTTATAAAAACCTTGTGGTATACCCAGAAGTGATTTATGAGCCATAGAAACATATAAAGCAGCTATTGAATCTCCAATAACTATAGGGGTTGCTCCTGTGTAGATAATTAAAGGAAAGGTAAACTACTAATCAAAGCCATTATGGCGGGGTGGATTGTTTTTTGTTTTGTTAAGTTTTCTATGAAAGCGTTTTTTGCCTTTTTGATTAAATCATTTTTGGTAAAATGTTATTTAGGTAAAGTAAAATAAAAGGTAGTGCCTACGTTTAATTTTGATTCAAACCAAATTTTACCACCCGCAGTCTCTATTATATTTTTAACAATTGATAATCCGATACCGCTAGAATCTGTTCTGTTATTTAGTTTTTTAAAGACTTGAAAAATAAAATCAAAATGTTCTTCGGCTATACCTATACCGTTGTCTTCAATAGAAAACAGTATAAATTCATTTTGATTTTCCCAATTAATAGTAACAAAGCTGTTTTTATTGGCATCTCTATATTTGTAGGCGTTCTCAATTAAATTTTGAAAGATCTGTTTGGTCTTAGTATTATTTAATTTAATATCGGGTAATGGCTTTAATATATTGATACTAACACTTTTGATTTTGTTAATATCTATATTCATTATAATACCCTCAACCACTAGCTGTGTTTCAGATTTGTTGTGTTCTTTTTGAGAAGATCTAAGTTCGGAATATTGTAAAGTACTAGAAATTAACTGATTCATATCAATTATAGATTCATTAATGATAGAAATATATTCTAAGCTATCCTTGCTTAATTTACCCTCATTATCTTCTTTAATCCAATCGACACATGATGCAATACTATGTAAAGGTGTTTTAAGATCGTGGGATACTATATGGGCGTAATTAGAAAGTTCAATGTTACTTTCCTTTAAGTCTGAAATTAATTTTTCGTTTTTAAAAATTAAGGTTTTTATTTCTGTAATATCCAAATGAATACCTAACGAGCCGATTATTTCACCATTAATGTTGTAGTTAGGAGAACCGCTTACTAGCCAATACTTCGTTTCTCCATTTTTAGCTAAAATTTCAATTTCGTATACATCATCAATACCATCCTTTCTAATTCTGATTTTCTTATCTATGATTTCTAGATATTGGTTTGTAATTAATAAATCTTTTGCTCGCTTTCCAATAAGTTCATCTGAAGCATAACCACTCATATTGCAAAAAGCGTTATTTAAAGATAAAATGATATCATTATTATCAACTTCCATTAATCCAAGATTAATATTCTCAATAATATTTTTGTATTTTGCATTTTGAAATTCTAAACTTTTATCATAATTAATTTGAAGTGTAACATCTCTATATCTCCAAACATGACCGTCTAATTTGCCGTTTAGTAATATTGGGGTATAACTTCTAGAAACAAATTTACCGTCTTTTAATTCAAGTAATTCATTATTTACCGCCTCTTGATTTTTAATTATTTCTTCAACTCTACTAACAAATTCATCTTCATAAAGAAAAAAACCTTTAAAATTTTCTCTTGCAATTTCACAAGATAAACCTATTAATTGATCATGTGCCTCCATAGGCATATTAAAAAGATTTAAAAAAGCATTGCTGGCAAATTCTATTTGTCCGTCTTTAGATTCTATAACTTTAGCATCAGAATAACTTTCAAAAATAATTTCTAATCTGTTTTTTGTAGCTTCTAGTTCTTGTTGCTTTAAACTTTTCTCTAATTCTGAAGATGAATTTTTTATATGAAGAGAAATTAAAATTGAAATTTTAGATAAAGCAGCTAATTGATCTTTAGTATAGTGATTTTTATCAGGATGCTCAGAATCAATAATTCCAACTACCTGGTCATCCAACAAAATTGGAACAGTAATTTCGGAAAGCCGAGACAAATCGTCAATAATGTAATCTTTATCTTTACTCGTATCATTAATTATTTCGCCTTTTTTGGTTCTTGCTACTCTTCCAACCACACCTTTATCAATGGGAATTGTTAATTTGTTTTTTATGATGTGATTCGCGTCTAATTTATTACTTGTTGTTGCCAATTGGACTAAATCTCCGTTTATAAAGCCATAAAATACGCAATCATCCGTATTTAAAAATTCGGCAATATGATTAACTAATTCAAAAGCATTAGTAAAAATATCATTACTCTTTAATAAATCTTTTACTATCTGTGATTCAAATTTTTCAAATTGCTGTTGCTTTTGTACTTTTAAGTCAAGCAAATACTTTTCGGTTACGTCCCTTACAATGGCTTGATGCGCATAGGGGATTTTTTCAGAATCAACTAAAATTTTCGATTTAATAGTAACGTATTTTTTTTCTTTTTTTGCATTTATAAATTCATAATAAAAAACTTCCTTTTCGCTTTCAAGATTATCTTTGCTTAATAGTTTGTAGATTTCCTTTTTGTGTCTATTAGAAAATTGTGTTATATTATCTATTTTAAAATCATTATTAAGGCCTAGAAGTTTCGTTGCTTCTTTATTAATTTTTAAAATGTCACCATTAAAATCAACTACAAATAATGCATCTACTAGATTGTCTAAAAGATCGTTCTGAAATTCTTCTTGAGTCAATACTCTATTTGAAAGCTGTATGTTATTAACATAAAGCTCCCTCAAGCGATTTTCTACAAAACTTTCAGCAAGTTCTCTAGCTTTGCGCTCTCTTTCAAGTGCTTTTTTTAATATTTCTATATTATTTGTACTCAAAATAAATAGGTCTTTTAGTCATTTAAATAATAAAATAAGGGAAAATGATAGTGTGTTTATTACAGGTAAAAAACATTAAATTACAGGTATCTAATTTAGTTCAATATCAAATTTTACTCCATTTTTAGCATCAAAAGACTTGTCAATAGTAACAGCTCCACTAACATTAAAATGATTTAAGGTTTCTTTTATTAAACCTATAGCAAAGTAGGTTAACCCTTTTGAAGAATTATAAATTACGCTTAATTTTTTGGTTGTTTTTTCTACAACTCTAAAAGTTGGAAGGTCTGCATCATTATAAAGTTTTCTTACTTCAATATGAATATGATTTTCAATACCTGCTATTAAATCTAAAGCATTATCGAAGTGCTCAATGATATAGGAATGCTTACCGATAAGATATGGAAAAACAAAAATCCCAAATTTCTCTAATAAAATTTCCGGATTGACATCTGTCTTTTTAGAGACATAAGTTAAAAGACTAACTAATTCATCAAAGTCATAACTGCTAAATGAACTATAAATACCTTCAGAGGGTAAATTGCAATTAGTGATCATTTCATCAACCATTTCTAATCCATGGGTTGTTTCAACAAATTCTATAAAATTGGTAAAAATAAATCCTTTCATGAAGTGTTCTTTAGGTAATTGAATTTTTATTGTCTCCTAGATTCTGTCCAATAATTTGCTATGAGTTTGATGTTAGATTTGTATTTTACCATATCTAATTCTTTTACAAAATAGCCGCAAATTCCTAACTCTTCACACTTTTTAACATCTGAAGAATTGAAAGATGTTGTATGTATAACTACAGGTAGGGTTTTTAAACTTTCATTTTTTTTTATTGCTTTTAGAAATTCGATACCATTCATTATTGGCATATTCAAATCTAGTAAGATGAAATGAGGTAATTCTGATGGGTTTACTGTGAGAAACTCTAAAGCTATCAACCCGTTTTCAGCAGTATTTATTTCTATATTCGGATATTCAGACAGTACTTTTTTTATCCCCATTAAAGCAATTTTATTGTCTTCAACTATTAAAACTTTCATAACTAAAATTTAATATTTTTTCATATTTAACTAAAAATTCAGTTGAAGATTTATTTATATTTTTTCAAACTTTAATAAATTAGCACAAAACCAAAAAAAATTTCTAAAATAAATTTAGTTCTATACTATTTCAAATTTTTTATAATTAAGTGTAAAAAAAAGGGGGAAAATACCTCAAATTCAAATTTTAATATAACAAACATATATATATTTAAACGTTTGTACAAAAGAAAAATGGGATAATTTCAGTTCAAAACACTTCGTCTACACCAAAATGAATTTCGTCGATAAAACGTAAGATAATTCGCCTTTTGCATCAAGCCATTTTCTTTCATTTTTAACTATATTGTAGGCGATTGGTATTAAAATGGGTTTTGTTTAAAAATAGTATTAACCTGAATTCGATAAATAAAATTTTGATTTTCGATAAGTTTTAAGTCCTGCAAGGTTTCAAAAACCTTGTCTTATACCCAGAAATGATTAATAAGTTATTAGAAGAACTCCTAAAATCATAATCGCTGCTCATTGCTTCTTCACTCAACAATAAAAAAGAGGAGTAAAAACTATTCAAATAAAATACATAGCTTTTCTATTTTTAAAAATTCAATTTTTTTTAAAGTTTGAATAGTTTTTCGTTAAAGAAATTTAATGTTATTTTAGCAATTGAATAAGTATTCAAAGTTCTATTCCATCCATTCTTGATTCTTTATGTTTTTTAATTCTCTCCATTTCGCTCTCTTTCTGCCAATCGTTTTTCTATTGTTTTGGTTGGGCTTCTCAAAAACGAAAACAGTTCAAAACGCATTTTTATTATTGGCAAGTTATGTTTTTTACTCGTTTTGGGATTGGCACTTTCTTTTTTTATTGCTCTTCTCAACATTTTTAGTGTATTATACAGGAATTAAAATTCAAGATTGTACAACTACAAAAAGTAAATCGTTTTGGTTTTGGGCAAGTATCATTGTTAATGTTGGGTTCTTAGGAATTTTTAAATATTATGATTTTTTTGCTGTTTCTTTTTCAAATTTATTACAGAATTTTGGATTTAAGGTTAGCCCTTTAACACTAAAATGGATACTTCCTGTTGGAATCTCTTTTTATACTTTTCACGGTTTATCCTACAGCATTGATGTGTATAAATCCCGAATCAAAGCCGAAAATAATTTTATAGATTATGCTTTATTTGTTAGCTATTTTCCGTTATTGGTTGCTGGCCCAATCGAAAGAGCAACTCATTTATTACCCCAAGTAAAAACAAAAAGAGTTTTTAACTTTCAACAAGCTAAAGAAGGAATTTTTATGATTGTTTGGGGCTTGGTGAAAAAAGTAGTCATTGCCGATACTTGCGCCACTTATGCCAATGCGATTTTTGATCATTATGAGTCAATGAACTCCCTTTCATTGGCTTTAGGAGCTGTCTTTTTTGCGTTTCAAATTTATGGCGATTTTTCTGGCTATTCTGATATGGCTATTGGAATTTCTAAATTGTTTGGTATAGAATTGCTACGAAATTTTAATTATCCTTATTTCTCTCGTGATATTGCCGAATTCTGGCGGCGTTGGCACATTTCGTTATCGTCTTGGTTTAGAGATTATGTGTATATTCCGCTCGGCGGTAGCAAAGGAACTAAACTAAAACAGGTGCGAAATGTTTTCGTGATTTTCCTTCTCAGTGGCTTTTGGCACGGTGCCAATTGGACGTACATTGCATGGGGATTCCTAAATGCATTGTACTTTTTACCATTGTTGCTTCAAAACAAAAACCGATCGAATATTGAAACCATTACCTTAAAATTAGATTTTGATTCTTTTAAAACGGTCTTTCAAATTCTATTTACCTTCATTCTAACTTGCTTTGCCTGGATATTTTTTAGAGCCAATTCTATAACTGCCGCTTTCGACTATATTAAACTACTGTTTACCAATGGTACTTTTGAATGGCAGTATCTAGCAAATCGTCGTTACAATTACGAAATTATATTGCTAATTATTTTATTTATTGTTGTCGAATGGAATACGAGAACCAAACAAGAACCAATTTCCGGAAAGCAATCCATGCTAAAACTGATTATTTGTATCGCTTCGCTTTTAGCCTTAGGAACCTATTCTGATTATAAAGAATTTATTTATTTTCAATTCTAATGAAACAGTTTTTAATACTTATTACAAAAACGTTTGTCATTCTGCTTTTAACTGCAGCATGTCTAGATGCGATTTATACTTATGTCTACTTGCGTTCTTCTAACCGCGGCAAAGTAGAAGCTGTTTTTAATGGAAAGCCTACTCAATATGATGTGGTGATTTTAGGAACTTCAAGAGCTAATAATCATTTTGTACCTGACCTTTTTGAAAAAAGAGGATTAAAAACGTTCAATTACGGCATGAGTGGTTCTCATTTATTTGAAACAGCAATGTTGTTAGAGCTTATGATGGAACGCAACTATAAAATCAATACTATTATACTTGAAGCCGATTTAAGTTTGAGTAACGAAAAAAGAGACGAAGGCACTACAGCTCGTTATCTTCCTTATATACATCACTCTTCGGTTATTGCAAACCATTTTAAAACCGAAAAAGAGTTTTCGTTGTGGTATTACATTCCTTTTTATAGATACATAAAATACGATTCACAAATTGGGTTTAGAGAAATGTATCAATCCATTATTAAAAAACCGACTAATCATTTAAATAATAACGGCTATTATCCGTTACCTTCAAAAAAAGGAACGAATATGAAAAATGATTACAGACGTTTAAATCCGCTGAAGAACAAATATTACGAACAAATTAAACAAATTTGCAAAGCAAACAATATTCAACTAATTACTGTAACGACTCCTGTTTGCGAAAATGTTAAAGGAATGGATTACTTTGACAAAGTCACAAAATTATATCCTGAAATACATAATTTAGAAAATCTAGTTCAAGGAGATGGTTATTTTTCCTCTTGCGGACATTTGAATGATAAAGGAGCACGAATGTTTACTCAAAAACTGCTTCTCCAATTTTTTAAAGACCAATAAAAAAATTGTTGTTTGCGTAAATTAAAAATAACAATAAATTGCCTTAACCCCTAAAAAATTTAGGGGTATTCCTATTTTTTTTGTAAATTATACAAATACACCCCATAAAAATTAGAGTCTTTCACAAATAGACTGTTGATGAATTCGAAAAAAAAGATTTTTTAAAAAAGAAATTGTCAAAAAACAATTATCAAAAAAAAGAATACGGCATAAATTATCAATTTTATATTAAAATATAAGTTTTTAAAAAAATAATATACTATTTTAGCGTTAAACAGCAATTTATTTAAATATAATGAGCTAAAATTTAATTTTTTAATAAAACTCATACTATGCTAGAATTGTTATCTAAATTAAACCCGAATGGTTGGGATGAAATGTTTTCTAGTAAAGGCGTTAGAAGTTCATATCGTCATGTGCTTCAAACTTTACAAGGTTTAAATCAAGAAAGCTTAGAAAACAAACAAAAGCAAGCTTCCGATTTTTTTATGAATCAAGGAATAACTTTTACTGTTTATGGTGATGACAACCAAGGAATTGAAAGAATATTTCCTTTCGATATTATCCCGAGAATTATTACTCAAAAAGACTGGCTTGAAGTTGAAGAAGGAATTAAGCAACGATTAAAAGCGTTAAATTTATTTTTAGAAGATATTTACAACGAACAGCACATTGTAAAAGACGGCATAATTCCTGCTTCGCTAATTGCATCTTGTCCTCATTATATTCAAGAAGTTCATGGTGTAAAAATCCCTCATGATATACATGTTCATATTGCCGGAATCGATTTAATTCGAGGTGCTAAAGGAGAATTTTATGTTTTAGAAGACAACTTAAGGTGCCCTAGTGGTGTAAGCTATATGCTTGAAAACAGAGAAATAACCAAGCGTATATTTCCTAAAATGCTTACTTCTAACAACGTAAGCATGGTGGGGAATTACCCAATGATTTTACATAATATTTTAGTGTCTTTGTCTCCTAGAGGAGTTTCAAATCCTAATGTGGTTTTATTGACGCCCGGCATCTACAATTCAGCCTATTATGAGCATACTTTTTTAGCAAGACAAATGGGAATTCCATTAGTTGAAGGAAGAGATTTAGTGGTTAATAATTCCAAAGTCTACATGAAAACAACTTCTGGATTGCAGCAAGTAGATGTGATTTACAGACGTTTAGATGATGAGTATTTAGACCCATTAGTGTTTAAACCTGACAGTGCCCTTGGAGTTCCAGGATTAATAAGCTCCTACAAACAAGGAAATGTAGCTATAGTAAATGCCGTAGGAAACGGTGTTGCTGATGATAAGGCCGTTTACGTTTATGTTCCTGATATGATAAAATACTACCTCAACGAAGAGCCAATTCTTAAAAATGTTCCAACCTATCAAATGGAGAACATTGAAGAACGCGAATTGGTTTTTGCCAACATGGAAAACATGGTTATCAAAGAAACCAATCAAAGTGGTGGTTACGGAATGATTATGGGAAACAAAGCAACCGAACAAGAATTTAAAAAAGCAAAAATCGCCATTCTTGAAAATCCAAGAAATTTTATTGCTCAACCTATTATTCAATTGAGTACCGTTCCGTGTTTAATTGACGGTGAACTAAAACTTAGACATGTCGATTTAAGACCCTACGCTTTATATGGCCCGAACGGAGTAGAAATAGTTCCCGGAGGGCTAACTCGAGTAGCTTTAAAAGAAGGCTCATTAGTGGTAAACTCCTCTCAAGGCGGAGGAAGTAAAGACACTTGGATTGTAAAATAGTGATAAAAAAAGACTAATTCTAAACTTAAAAAAAACAAAATGAATGTAAATATGCTCAGTAGGGTGGCGGACGGAATGTTTTGGTTGAGTCGCTACATGGAAAGAACCGATGGAATGTTGCTTACTTTAAACACTTTCTATATCTTATCTTTTGATAAAGAAATGAATGACTCTCAAGGATACAAGCCTTTATTAGAATATTATACTGACTTGACTAAAGAACAAATAAACAGATCACAATATGACACAAGCTTTGTATTGAAGTACATTATTTGCGACAATCAAAATTACAATTCAGTTAAAAATTTAGTCATTAGATCTCGTGAAAATGCTAGAGGTTCTCAAGATAAGATAACCAAAGAATTATGGGAACACATCAACTCGTTGTATCATTTTATGAATTCACCAGAGTTACCAAAAAAATTAGAAACTAATGATGCGTTAAATATTATTACCAAACTTAACAAAGATCTTTTACTTTACAATGGTATTCTTCATGTTACGATGCCTCGAGGATTGGGCTGGTGGTTCTCTAGCATAGGCAAGCACATCGAAAGGTGTCTGCAAACCATTTCTTTAACTCAAGCGTATTATAAAACCATCAATTACAATTTAGATGGAGACGAAGATTTACTGTATTGGAGAAGACTACTGTTGTCGTTGTCCGGTTACGAATTGTATTTAAAAAGCTATAGCAACATCCCGCACAATCGTAAAATTGTTCAGCAAGTTATTTTTAATAGAGATTTTGCTCACTCTGTAACGTATACTTTAGAATATATTGATAAATATCTTGAAAGCCTATTTAAAGACAACAATTTAAGCGAAGCAAGAAGATTGCAAAATCAATTTGGGAGACTTAAAAGCTATGTGGAATTTACAGATTACCAGCACCTAACCAACCAGCAACTAGAAGAATTACTCACCAATACGAAAGCACAATTAATTCAATTTTCGACAGATTTTTCTAAATTATTTTTCTCTTATACCTAAACAAAATGGCGGTCTTTAAAATAGTTCACAGCACGAAATACCAATACAATTGGCCTATTAAGGAAAGCATTAATGAAATTCGCTTGTTTCCCTATAATTTTGAGAATCAGGACGTACTTAAATTTGATCTCAATATAACCAACAATCCAAATGTAGATATATCACAAGACCTTTATGGCAATAGAGTTGGCAACTTTAATACTCTAGAAGTACATTCCGAAATGGCTATTGAAACTCGGATGATTGTTAGGGTAAATCATTCGTTAAAAATTCCTGAAATAGATACTACAACCATTCAAGATTTGGCCGTTGAAAAAGAAAAAAGCATTACTCTCCTAAGATTGAGCTATCCTGAAGATATAGAAAAGCAAAATAAAATTATTGCCATTCTCAATAAAATAAAATACCAAGACAAACCCGTTATTGAAATTGCAAGATTATGCAACCAATATATATATTCTAATTTCTCATATACAAAAGGCATAACCAATATCGAGACAACACTTGATGAAGTTTTGCAACACAAAAAAGGAGTTTGTCAAGACTTTGCTCACGTATTATTGCAGCTTCTTCGTACTGCAGGAATTCCGTCACGTTATGTAAGTGGCTATGTTTGCCCCAACAAAAGTGGTCTTAGAGGTGAAGGCGCAACGCATGCTTGGGTAGAAATTTATACACCTACACAAGGCTGGTTAGGAATAGATCCTACCAATAACATTTGGACTATGGACAACCATATCAAACTTTCGGTAGGAAGAAATTTTAGCGATTGTACTCCCGTTAAAGGTACTTTTAAAGGCTTAGCTAAGCAAAAATTATCCGTATCTGTTTCCGTTGAATATGAAGATGGCAGACAATTTGAGGAAGTAAACGAAGTACAATTACAAGAAATCTCTTTAGAAAAACAAAAAGAGTTGGATTATATAGAACATGTGCATCAGCAACAGCAATAAAAAACGAATACTTATAAAATCAAAAAGACTGCCAGTTCTGACAGTCTTTTTTTTATTTTGATATCTTTTAAAAGTATTACCGCAAATTTACTTCTTCAAAATCTGAACCACTGTCCCCAACATCACATTGGCTCCAAGACTCAAATCCTCATTCGAAGAATATTCTAATGGATTGTGACTAATTCCATCTTTACATCTCACGAAAATCATTCCGTAATCGCAAGCATAGGATAGAGCCAAAGCGTCATGAAAAGGCCCGCTCATTAACTCTGGAGCATCCAGTTCTAATGCCTTACATTCATTGTGGATGATTTCTTTAATCCAATCAGCACAATAACGAGGGTCGCTTTTAGTGTCTTCTGAAATGGAATAGGTTAATTGATGCTTTTGAGTAATAGCCTCAATACGGTCACGCAATTGTTTTTCATAACGGTTTCTTCTATCCAAATCAATATCCCGTAAATCGATGGTAAAAACCACTTCTTCTGGTATTATATTTCGCGAAGCAGGAAAAACAGTGATAGTCCCAACAGAACCAACAGTTGGAGCACCTGGAATTTGATTGGCTATTTCGTTTACTGCAACGATAATTTCGGCAGCACCTACTAGAGCATCTTTACGAATAGGCATAGGCACAGAACCCGTGTGACCCGCCATTCCTTTTAGTTTAACGGTCCACCAAATAGGTCCAGAAATCCCTGAAACCACTCCAATAGGTTTATGAGCCAAATCCAAAACCGGCCCTTGCTCAATATGCAATTCCAAAAAGCAAAAAATACTTCCTTCTTTGTATTCTGATGCTTTAAATTGGGTAATATCACAACCAAAAGCAGTCAACGCCTGCCCTCTAGTAATTCCATCCTTGTCGGCTCGTTCTAATTCTCCGGCTTCTAGTTTACCTAAAATACCGCGAGAACCAAACAATCCTTTATTAAAACGCCAGCCTTCTTCATCGGCAAAGGAAATCACTTCAATAGGACGTTCAGGAACAATATTATTTTCGGTTAAAGTTGCAACAACTTCAATGGCGCACAATACTCCTGCTACTCCATCAAATCGTCCTCCATACGGTTGAGAATCGAGATGCGAACCCATCATTAAAACGGGTAATTGTGGATTTTTGCCTTCGAGTCTTCCTATTAAATTCCCAAAATTATCGATATGAGTAGTCATTCCTGCGGCTTTCATCCATGATGCAGCGAGTTCAAAACCTTGTTTTTCTAATTCAGTGTGTGCTGGTCTACAAGTGCCCGTTTCGCCTATTTTACCTATTAGGCTCATGGCTTCGAAATGCTGTTGTAATCGAGTGGAATTTATTTTCATATTTTAATTTTATTATATCAGAACCCTATAAGGGTTTTGAATTAATTTTTATTGTTAATTTTAGTTCTTTTTTCACATTAAAAATAGTTTTTTTCTTAAAAAAAGTGTACTTATTGGTGTACTATTTTTGAAACTAATTTCAGATGCAATTTACTTTTTTTATTGATTATTTGAACATCTTTTTTACAATGAAATTAGGTCGAATTTGGGATTTTAAAATTATTTTCTAATAAAATGTAACTCTTAAGAATAAAGAGGTTTGATTTGAGTCCAAACTAAGAAAATCTTTTATAACCACATTAATAGCTTTATGCAATATAATAGTACATTATGTAAAGTAGCTTTGGCGGGAAATTACTGGCACAAGTTGCGAAGCGTAAAAGTTTTTTCTAAAAACTGTACCAATAATTTTTTTTGGAGCGTTGGCAAAGCAGTGGCTTATGAAATGTAAAACTTTCTATTTACCCCGAACCAAAAAAGACATTCTCGTTATTGGAAACGTAATTAGTGAAATGAAGCAGACAAAGACTTGTGTTTAGATATACTTGAACCAAATGAAAGTTTTGTACAGGCAAATGATATACTGGTTTTTTACTCTTTATTGTCTAGTAACATTTTACCAATTATTGTTAATTCATTTTTAGAATTCATTTTTAGTAGATGTTTGAATCATTATTCTTTATTCTGATGTTTTACTATCTCTTCAAGCATCATATATTTTTTAATTTCTGTATTTGAAATCATAGGATTTGCTCCCTCATGACCTGCAACTAATGCTCCCACAGCACATGCATAATTTAAAGATTTCTGAGGTGATTTTCCATTCAATAATCGAACAATTAAAGTTGCTAAAAATGAATCCCCAGCACCAACGGTATCCACCACTTTTATAAAATACCCACTATTATAATAAAACTTATCGTCGTAATACAAAACTGCTCCAAAAGCTCCCTTAGTAACACAGACTTGTTTTGTGTTTGTTTTTTCAGCTATGAATTTGATGTTCTGCTCAAAAGAATTAAATGGAGATTCTAATTTTCGGCTTAATTCCCATAGCTCTTCATCATTCAATTTTATAAAATTCGCCTTTGACATCAATTCATTAAGAACCTCCATAGTAAAATATGGCGCTCTTAAATTGGCATCTAAAACTTTATATTTAGCTTTATCTAATAAAGAATACAAGGTTGTCCTAGAAGTTTCATCCCTGCAGATTAAGCTTCCAAAAATAAAGACATCAGATTCGGAAACCTTTTTAATCATTTCATTAGTAAGTGTGATTTTATCCCAAGAAGAAGGATAGAGAATATCATAAGAAGCATTCCCTTTTTCATTAATCATTACATTAACAACTCCGGTTTTATAGTCCTCTCCAACTTGTATTGAAGCGGAACTGACATTCTGATTATTAATATATGATAGTATTTCATCTCCATCTTCGTCTAAACCAACGCGGCTTATAATTGTGGATTCAACACCTAATTCCTTCATTCTTAATGCCACATTCAAAGGCGCTCCACCAACCTTTTTGTGGGAAGGAAACACATCCCATAAGACTTCGCCAAAGCAAACTGCACTAAACTTTTTTTTCGTTTTCATAATCCTCAAAATTAAGAGCTTGCAAAAATGACCTGCAAGCTCACGTTATATTATTTTATATTTTGATTTACATCAAATTTACACATTTTATCTTTTGCCCAATATCAAAAATAAATTATATCGAATTTGAATTATTGAACTTCATTTACCTCCAGCAATACACTGGTTCTTTTCAAATTAACATTGGGATTAAACCCTACTTTCATCAAAAAATCTCCTGTATACACTTTATCCGAAGCAATTGTTGAAGGTACACCTGGATATAAATTAATTTCTTTTACAGCGTATTCTTTCTTTGGATTTAATCCATTCAATACAACCGGTCGCTCTGTTGCGGTTATAGCGTATCTATTATTTACCAAATAGTTACAAACAATCGCTTTGCTTTTATCTGGATTTACATACATTAAAGCAGCAATATCATTTTCATGAGGATTGACCAATCGATACATTGAGCCGTGCCATACTATGTCCTTGAATGAGTTGTAATTTGTTATGGCTTGTTTACAAAATAATTTGTCCTCAGCATTTAATTTACCTGCTACAATATCAAAACCTAATTTGCCCATACTGGCCACATCAACCTTAAATTTCAACGGCTGTTTTCCCCAATCGGTAACATGATTATCCACGGCAATGGAAGGAAAAAAATAGGAGTAATCCCATTGAACAAAAATTCTTTCTAAAGGCTCTGTGTTATCTGTTGGCCAAAATTCTGTAAAATACTTCAGCAATTCATAATCGCCACGACCTCCACCACCGGAACATAGCATCATTGGAACTTTTGGATATTTTGCCCTAATTCGCTGGAGTACTTTGTACAATCCTTCCGTATAATCTACATACAAATTAGATTGTGGCAATCCTTTTTTGTTGAGATAAGTAGAATAGGCGTTATAAATTACCGCATTGCAATCCCATTTTATAAAGGCCAATTCTGGATTTTTCACGAATAAGTTATCTACGATTCCAAAAACAAAATCCTGAACTTCGGGATTGGACAAATCCAACACCATTTGATTTCTATAATAAATTTCAGGCCTTTGCGGTTGTTTTATAACCCAATCAGGATGCTTTTCATAGAGCTCACTTTTTGGGTTTACCATTTCAGGTTCAATCCAAATACCGAATTTTACTCCTTCTTTTTGGGCTTCCTTTACCAAATAACCCAAACCACTCGGTAGTTTCTTTTTATTTTCCTGCCAGTCGCCAAGACCTGCATCATCATTATTTCTTGGATATTTGTTGGCAAACCACCCATCGTCCAATAAAAACAGATCGACACCCAAATCTTTTGCGTCATTGAACAAGCTTGTTATTTTATTTTCATCAAAATCAAAATAGGTCGCTTCCCAATTATTCAACAAAGTAAGTCGTTCTCCTTGACCATCAAGAAGTCTATATTTTCTTGCCCAATCATGAAGGTTTCTACTAGCTTCGCCTGTTCCATTATTAGATAAAGCATAGATTAAAGATGGTGTTTTTAAGATTTCGTTTGGTGCTAGAGAATATTCCGAGGCAAATGGATTAATACCTGCGATAAGTCGAAGGTTTTTATGAGAGTCAATTTCAAAATCAAGTTTAAAATTGCTGCTCCAAGCTAATTGGCCCAGGATAACACTACCTTCATTTTCTGAAGCGGGCTTTCCAAAAGACAGCATAAAATTTGGCGTTTGCAAAAGCATCGATCGTGTTCCTAATTTAGAATCTACCGTTCTAATGCCTTGAATAAGTTTAGTTTCTATAGGCTGCATCTCTTTAAGATATTCTCCTTGAAAACTCGTGAGATAGAAATCTTTACCAGCAAAATATAAATTAGCCGAGGCATATTTTTGCAGCAGCACCGGTTTTTTCTCCTTGTGTTTTATTTCTGTCCATTGCTCTATAATATTTTCTTTTGTCCAAACTTTATAAAATAAAGTAACCTCAAATGGGTAAACAGGATCTTTCAAAAGAATGCTTGTAATAGAAGTATTGCCATCAATTATTTCTTTTTTATGACTCACGTATTTCAGTTCCAAAGAAGGATTTCCATCTGCGTGTTTGACTTGAATGGCAGGTTCGGACAGATTCCAAGTCCCTGCAGGCGTATAGGACGAATTATAAATTCCAGCATTGGATTCATCATAATTATATCCTGTTGCAACAGCTTTATATTCGCTTTCGTTTTCAAGAGGTTTCCCAAAATAAATGATTCTCAATCTGTTATTGCTGTCCGTCTGCATCAACAATACATTATTTTTGGTAGCAATTGGAACCGTTATCGTTTGTCCTGACAAATGATATATCCCTAAAATAAAACCGAAAAGGGGTATCATTTTTTTATTAATAAAGGAGGTTCTCATTTCTTTCATGATTTATGTTTAAAAATTCTACTTTGTGTCTATTTTAAAAACTCCAATAAAAAACAGTGGAAATAAACAAACTTAGCAAAAGTATGTCTGCTTAGATACTAAAAGTTAAAGGCAAGTAAAATACTTGCCTCAAACCGAATTTACTAACCAAAACAAATTCTTTTGAATCCTGTTTTTAATACCCAGGATTTTGTTTGTATAATCCTCCCGTGAAATCAATTTCTCTTTGAGGTATCGGATAATATTCATCTCTACCTGCTGTAAACTTAGCATTTGAGAGATAATCTCTTTTGATTTTTTCTTTGTTAAGATAAGCATTCAAAACTGGTTCTGCAATTCCCCATCTTACTAAGTCAAAGAATCGTGGACCTTCCATACCAAATTCTAGTCTTCTTTCAAACATTAAAGCTTTCATAGCGTAGTCTTTTGATGGAAAGGAAGGATATGTTGAAATTTTGTAAACATTTGATGCTCCCGCCGCTAAAGGCATAGTTGTGCTCGCACCGGCTCTTGTTCTAATATCGTTAATTATTGGCAATGCTTCATTAAATCTATTCAATTGTATTAATGCCTCTGCCTTAAATAATTTCACGTCAGCAAGTCTAATAAAATCAACATTCTTTGAAGTCCCGATGAATGGACCATTTTTTACGTAACAAGAACAATCTGGTGATTGTTGTTCTTTCATATTACCAAAATAGCCATATACGCCAGGATCTCTAGCCCAGCTGAATTTATAAACCATGTCTCCAGAGCTTTTCAATGTGTTTTTATATTTAAATGGTCTTCCAGGTATACCTACTGTATGGTCAATCCTTGGGTCAATTGTAACTCCTGCAGTAAGTGTAGCATCACCATCACCATTAACTCTGCTAAAAATGTCTACAACATTAAAAGTATCAAGTAATGGTAAGCCATTTGCATCGGTTCTAAATGCATTTACCATATTTTGGCTTGCCATATGAAAGCCACAACAGCCATAAAGAGGTGTTCCATGAGGAGAATTCAATCCTGTAACAAAACTTACTCTTCCTGTATTTGTACCATCATTAATCGAAAACTGAACAGCCCAGATTGATTCTGCACCATTATCATAACCATCTAAAAAATTATTTCCAAAGTCAGGTTCAAGGTTACCAGTAACTTTATCTGCATAATCTATTACTTTTTGTAATTTTGCAGCATCTATACTAGTTACCTGATGTCCGTCATTTTGCTTGTAAGCCTGATATAAATTTAATTTTGCAAGATAAGCAGCGGCAGCATTTTTATCGGCTCTACCTACCTGATCTTGACTTTGTTGTAAATTATCGAATGCAAATTGAAAATCAGTTGCAATTTTGTCCCACAAAGCATCACTTGACAAATCATTTGACGTTTTTAATATATCTTCTTGAGTAAGTTCTTCTGTGATATAAGGAACTTTATTAAACAACAATTTAAGCATAAAATGAGAGTGTGCTCTTAAAAAACGTAATTCTGCTTGTCTCACTTTTTTTAATGGATAATCCGCATCTGGAATGGAATTTATTACAGTTAATGCAAAATTTGCTCTAGAGATCGCTTTATAATGATTTGTCCATGTTTTGGGTGTCATCCAATCTCCGTAATCTGCGATAGTAGTATTGTATTGCTCGTAACGGTCAATTACATCAACATCGCCACGACCTCCACCACCTTTATAGGCATCATCGGAACGTACACTTCCATAAACCCATTGATGCGTTATTGGACCTACCATTTCGTCATTCCCAATTGCAGCATAAGCCGCACTTACAAGTGCTTCCGCATTTGTAGCTGTCGCCACATTTTCAGACGACAGTACTCCTGTTGGTTCATATTCTAAAAAATCTGAGCTACACGATGCCAATAAAAGCATTGACAAGAAGCTGATAACTATATTATTATATTTCTTCATGATAATTAATTAAAAATTAAAGTTAATACCCAATGAGTAGGTAGTTGGTACTGGTATTCTGTTAACATCTGTTCGTTCTGGATCTGAACCAATATATTTTTTTGGTGTAATCCAAAATAAATTTTCCCCTTGTGCATATATTCTGCAACTAGTAATGAATCCAGATTTTTGAACTAAGGCATCTGATAATGAATATCCAATTTGTAGGTTTCTAAGTTTGAAATAGGAATTGTTTCTTAAGATATAATCTGACGTCTGTGTGTCATTGTTTGCCAATGAAAGAGAAGGTACCTCAGTATTTGTATTTGTTGGTGTCCAAGCATTCAAGGTTCCTGGCCCTGCATTATCTCTTCCTTGAACAAAATTATTCCAAAAAACATAAGGATCAACCCCAACTCTTCCAGCTACACCAGAACCAAAAATGGAGAAATCAATATTTTTATACGCTAAACTAATATTAATACCGTATTCTAATTTTGGAAGTGTTGTGCCAATAAAAGTTCTATCATCTGAATTAATCACATTATCTCCATTGATATCGACAAATTTGATACCTCCCAATCGAGAACCTACTTGAGTAGCATGTGCATCTATTTCAGCTTGATTTTGGAATAAACCATCTGTTTTAAATCCAAAAACTTCGAATTGTGAATGCCCAATTATCGAATTAGCTGCAGTTCCTGGATAGGCTGCTCTTACCTCTTCAGGCAAATCAGTGATTTTATTTTTAGTCGCACCAAAATTTGTGGTAACATTGAAAGATAATCCATTATCTAATTTATCAGCATATCCTACCGTAAGTTCCCAGCCTTTATTTGCAGTTGAAGCACCATTTACAAAACGTTGCTGTCCTTCTCCAACAGCAGATGCAACTGGTGGTCTAATCAAAATTCCCTCTGTCTTTCTTGAGAAATAATCAAAGGATCCTGATAATTTATCTCCGAAAAAACCAAAATCCAAACCTACGTTAACCTCTTTGGTAGTTTCCCATTTTAATCCTGAATTCGCTGCTTGTATAGAAACAAATCCAGAAGACAAGTTTCCTGTATTAGTTCCATTCAAATCATAGGCTGTACCTACGTTATAATAAATGTTGAAAAAATCTGGATTGTAAACATTTTGATTTGGTCCATATCTAGCCTCATATAATCCAAAACGAGCATTATCTCCAATAGATTGATTTCCTACTTCGCCATAACCAGCACGAAGCTTCAAGTTAGAAACTACTTTTACATTTTGAAAGAATTCTTCATTATTTATTCTCCATCCTGCAGTAACCGCTGGAAAAATACCATATCTATTGTCTTGACCAAATCTTGATGATCCATCTCTACGAATTGTGAATGAAGCTAAATATCGGTCAGAGAAAGAATAGTTAAATTTTCCAAATTGAGAAAGTAATCTACTACCAGTTGAAATTCCATTGTTTGTTCTAGCTCCAGTAGCTGCAGATAATGTATAATAAGATTCTGATTCTACTGCAAATCCCTCTGCACGTGCAAACAACGTATTCAAATCCGTTTTAGTTGATTCAGTACCAATGAGGATTCCAAATTTATGCTCGGATACATTAAGATTATAATTTAAAGTATTTGAAATGGTTAAACTAGAATATTTATTGGTATCCATAGCTAAACTATTGTTGTTTCGGTTAACAAATCCATTTTTAACAATTGGTTCAATGTCTTTTCTGCTGTAATCATTAAAATCCATACCAACACTATTTCTAAAGGTTAACCCTTTCAAAATATCAATTTCAGTAAAAACATTACCATACAAAGCCATTTTTTTGCTATTATCCCATCTGTTCAAATATTGCATTAGTAAAGGATTGTTTCTGTCAGAATAACCGGATCCCAATGGCCCAGCATAATCACCAGATGCAGTGTAAACTGGAATTGTTGGCGCAAGGGTAATTGCTAAACCAGGTGTTGGTGCGTTTCCAACGTCATTAGCAGCAGCTCTTTCGTTTGATTGCGTAAATTGAGAATTCACACCAAATCTTACCTTATCGTTAAACAACTTGAAATTGGCATTAAGTCTTGCAGAATATCTCTCATAATTAGTGTATTTTAGCATCCCGGAATTATCTAAATACCCCATATTCAATACTGCATTTGCTTTATCAGATCCTCCAGATACAGATAAATCATTATTGATAAGAAGTCCTGTTTTGTACATAGTATCCTGCCAATCAGTGTCCCCTGCAGGAACATTAGTGTCTCCTCCTACATACGGCTTTACACTCACGCTGTTTAATACTGGATTACTGAAGTCATTATTCCAATCAAAATTATAGATTTCACCATATCCACCAGACGGACTTGCACCATCGTTAACAGAAGCTTGCCATAACACTTTTCCTCTGTCTAAAGCATTAAGCATTTTGTATCGTTGTTTTTTCTCTGAAAGAATAGAAACATTTGTACTGTAAGATACTTTTGTTACTCCACCTTTTGCAGCATTTTTAGTGGTAACAATGATTACCCCATTGGCAGCTCTAGATCCATAAATAGAGGAAGCCGAAGCATCTTTTAATACTTGAATAGATGAAATAGCACTTGGACTCAAACTAGCAAAAACCTCTGGTCTTGTGGTAGGAACACCATCGATAACATACAATGGATCTGTATTACCAAGTGTACTAACCCCTCTAATTAAAATCCTGCTACTTGCTCCACTCGGATCTCCAGATTTTTCAATGTTCAAACCAGCTACTCTTCCTTGCAAAGCTTGCATAGCATTTCCAGAACTCATTGTTTGCCCAACAATTGGTTTTAGTTCCACTACTGTAACTGCACCGGTTAAATCAGCTTTTTTCTCTTTAGAATAACCAGTTACAACAACCTCTTGTAGTTTTAAAGACTCTACTTTTAATGCAATTTTTAAAGTTGTTTGTCCATTAAGTTTTACCGACTGCGTTTCATATCCCGTAAAACTAAATATTAAAGTTGCATTTTTATCAACATTAGTAATCGTGAACTGACCGTCTAGATCTGTTGAAGTTCCATTATTTGTCCCTGACACCATTATTGATGCGCCGGGAAGAGACATTCCGTCTTCGGAAGAAGTTACCACTCCTTTGATTCCTATATTTTGGGCCGATATAGAAAAAAAGGACCCCATTAGGATTAGGTAAAGAATAATTTTGTGTTTCATAATTTAGTTAATTAATTAGGTTAAAATTTTAGTTGGTTAATTATTAAATTTTCAATAACGTAATTGAAATTTGCTTTAGATACCGAGAATGTTTCCAGTGGTTTTTCAGGAAAAAATATTTCGGTCATTACTGTTTTTCCATTATTGTAAAAAACTTCGATGGAGGTTTTGTCAACTATTACCCTGACTTCAATTGTGGCGAAATCTTCGGCAAACGGAGCTTTTGAAATTGTATTCGCAAAAACATCTGAAAAGGATAAATCACCCGAGTTTTTTCTGTCTATAAAAAAATATTTATCTTTAGTGTTGATGCCAAATCGTATCGCATTCTTGGATTTATTAGAAAATGAAAAAGTATAAACATCTTTTTTTAAACCCTTTAAAGTAAAACGAATCTCTACTTTAGATAAATCCACCAACGATTGATCCGTGATTATTGTTTCATTATCTATTTTAAGGGTTTCTTTTTTAATGGTCTTGGAAATATAATTCTTTAATTCTCGAACTGGCTGAAAAGCAATACGATAGTGACCATTCTCTTTTACAAGTGATAATTCTCTTGGAATGGTCATACTGCTTCTCCACTTTTCTGTAGGTACTTTTTGAGCATAATCCCAATTGGACATCCATCCAATAAATAATTTCCTTCCATCAACTTCAGATATATTTGCCCAAGTAACACCTGCGTAATTATCTCTTCCGTAGTCAATATAAAGTGCCTCTTGCTCTTTGATGTCTTTAGTAAAGGTTTTGTCCAACGTAAAGGTTTTACCATCAAAATCACCAACAAAATATTGTGTGGCTGAACCACCATTTGGTCCTCCCGGATTAATGCTTAATAGCATAACCCATTTGTATTCATCTGTACCTTCAACAAGTACCGGAAAAAAATCTGGACATTCCCAAACACCGCCATGAGCTCCGATGTCTTTTCCAAAATCTGAAAGTAACTCCCATTCTTTCAGGTTTTTAGACCTGTAAAACATCGTTTTATCTCCTGCTGCCAAAACCATTATCCATTGTTGATGTATGGCATCCCAGGTCATTTTAGGATCTCTAAAATCTTTGATGTTTGGATTTTTAATAATTGGATTCGCTTCATATTTAGTCCAAGTCAAGCCTTCATTTAAAGAATACGCTATTCCTTGAGATTGATAATTTTTTCCCCCTGCTTTTTCTTTTTTCATATCGTGATAGGTAAACATAGCTACCATAGGAGGATTTTCTAAGGTCCCAAATCCCGAAGTGTTTTTCACATCCACTACTGCGCTTCCTGAAAAAATATAGCCTTTTTCGTCTGGATAAAGCGCAATGGGTTTCTCTGTCCAGGTTATCATATCGGTACTAATGGCGTGACCCCAATGCATAGGTCCCCATACATTTGAATCTGGATAATATTGATAAAAAAGATGGTAATACCCGTTGTAGTAAAACATCCCGTTAGGATCATTCATCCATCCTTTTTTGGGTGTGAAATGAAAATTAGGGCGATACAATTCTTCTTCAGTATATACTTTTTTATCCATAAATGCAATTTCTTTACAACCAAACAGACCTGAAAATACTACCCCACAAATCAGTAATACAAACCATTTTTTATTATTTACTTTAATCATAATATTATTATTTAATCAATTTTTTACTTAATTCCTCTAAAGAAATTCCTTTGGTTTCCGGCATCATAAATCGAACAAACAAGAGTTGAAAAACCATCATCACTGCAAAAAACAAAAATACTATTCCAGGTCCTACTGTAGAAAAAAGAAATGGAATGAGTGACGGTATTATGGCCGCCAAAATCCAGTGCGTAGTACTTCCAAATGATTGACCTGATGCTCTTAGATGATTTGGGAATATTTCTGATATAAAAACCCAGATTACCGCTCCTTGACCTATTGCATGAGCAGCAATAAAAAGAAATAGAAAAACTGGAACAGCTATTCCACCCCAGTGAAAAAAGAAAGCCATAGCTACAAGCGAAAGTGATATTATATAACCCACAGAGCCTATGTACATCAATATTTTACGTCCTAGTTTATCAATTAAGAAAACTCCCAAAAGAGTAAAAATTAAATTTACTACACCAATTCCAATACTACTAAGTAAAGCCGTACTTTCTCCAAGACCTGCCTCTTGAAATATTCTGCTCGAATAATATAAAAAAGCATTAATTCCAGATAATTGATTAAAAAAGGCCATTAAAAAAGCTAAAACCAGAGGTTTTCTATATTTCTTTAAAAATATATTATCATTTGTAAGTGCTGCATTATTGTTATCAATTTCTATTTCTTTCTTCATATTTTCATAATCGGCTTCTTGCCCCATCATTTGCAAAACTTTCCTAGCCTCCTCATTCTTGAATTTAGACAATAACCATCTTGGACTTTTAGGAATAGACATGATTAGTAAGAGATAAATTACAGATGGAATTGCTTGTACCCCCATCATCCATCTCCAGGAATTTTCACCCACATCTTTTAAAAGATAATTAGAAAGAAAAGCCATAAGTATTCCTAAAACTATATTAAATTGATAAAAGGCAACTAGTCTTCCTCTGTCTTTTGCTGGGGCAATTTCAGAAATATAAGCCGGGGCAGCAATTGTAGATGCTCCAACACCTAGACCACCTATAAATCTAAAAGCAGCAAATACAAATGGATCATTAGCAAAAGCAGAACCAAGTGCTGAAATGAAAAATAATATTCCAATCCATAATAAGGTGTTCTTTCTTCCTATCTTATTCGTTGGGATCCCTCCAAATATTGCACCTATAACAGTACCCCACAATGCCATTCCCATCACCACTGTTCCGTGAAATGCATCGGATGAATTCCAAAGCTGTTGCAGTTTTTTGTCGGCTCCTGAAATTACCACAGTGTCAAATCCAAAAAGGAAACCTGCTAGTGAGGCTATCAAAGCCCAAACGACTATTTTATTCATTATATTAAAATATTAGATTGAATTGCTAAAGTATTCGAAACATAATAAATGATGTTTTAGTGATGTTACAATTTTATTTAATACTCCAACAAAATTAATAATATATATATAACTACATGTATTTAAGATAGTTAAGCCGTTAAAGCAAATAAAAAACTATTTCGTTATAGTTTGGCTATGTTACACTTATTATAATTATGATACTTAATGTAAAAAAAAGAAATCTTTAAAAGCAACGAACTATTTATTTTTCTATTTAATCTTCTTTTTTATAGATTTTTTAATTAAAAATTGATAATATTAAAAAAATATTCTGTTTTAAAATGAATTTATCAATCAACTCTACTATATAGAATTTATTATTTAAATAGATTTAAAATCTTATATTTTTAACTCTGAAAAATGAATTTGAATTATAAGAACTATTGTTTTAAATAGCATTTAAAAATTCCATCATCACCCTGAATATAAACTTCAACCCCTACATTACTATCAAAAAAGTCTTGATAAATCATGAAATATTATTAAAAAAGACAACCATCTACCTAATAAATGCTTTTTCTTTAATTTCTCTTTATCATATTATGATTAAATAATACTTAAAGCATAATTACATATTTTAGAATTAATTACATCCAATTGAATTGAGAATAAAAAGTTCACCATAATCCTTCAAAACTACTTTAAATAAACATTTTTTATTCATTTCAGGATAATTTTGTATTACTACCTATTTCTATTTTTAAATAAAAAACGGAACTTTTCTAAAAAAGAAGTTTATAAATTAACGAAAATAATTAAGGCGGATAAAGCAATTTAATGCTCTATCCGCCCTAAAAACTAATCAAATATGTGAAATTTAATTATAAATTAATTTTTAATTATTTTGTAACTATTAGTTTTTTTGCTGTCATTCTCAAAGGTTTTTACGACATATATACCTGTTGACATCTTTGACATATCAATTCTCTTGGATTTAGTTTCAATTAATTTTGCACCGCGAATATCATATACACTTGATGTAAGATCACCTTTATATTGAATTTGCAATTCAGATTGCACTGGATTCGGATAAAATTTTATATCCAATGATTTATCTAAAGAAGCAACCGATAAATTACTTTTGTTAGCCAAATATAATAGTGTATTTTTAGTAAGATTTTTGACATTATTATTATTTCCACTATTACCAACATACCAATCATATGTACCTGCACCATATGCAATTACTGTACCCTTACCTGCATTAAATCCGGTTGGATTAAATTCTAATCCTTGAACTTCATTCCCACCACAGTTTAGTACTAAAATTTTTGCTTGTAACAAATTCTCTAAAATTCCCCTTTTTGTTGCTAAGTCGGCTCCTGGATTATCATTTGCAATACGTCCAAAATCCAAATTATATTGAAGTACTCGATTTTTCTTTTCCGTTCCAGATGTAAGAAATTCAATATATGGAAGAGCCGCATTACACGCATCAATGGATGTTGAAATTCCAGAAATTAAAGGACTATCACTAGCTCCTTTCCACCAATTACCCCAAGCGTCAACTTTATTACCAGCATTTGCAAAAACATCTCCAAAATCTTGATTTGGTTTATATTCCCAAGGACTTGATAATGTTGGATTAATAACACCAAAAGGCTCAATCCCAGCACCTGCGAAATTTCCCAAAAGCATATTTCCGCCTCCCTGATAATAAGTTTTAATTGCTGCTACGAATGCATCTTCTAAAGGACCATCTGTCGCTTCATCTCTACCCCAATTGAACCCTGTTTTTTTTAACATGCTATGCTTTGTTCCATCTCCTTCTGGACGACTTCTTGGAAAATCTGTAAGCCTGCTAGGAAAAGTTTCTGGATCATACTGAATCCAAATAGCATTGTATTGACTTAAATTTGCTCCAGCAGCAACGTCTTCAAAAGACAAATAATTTACCGTGACATTTGGTGTATTTACACCAAAATCTTCCATAAACCATATTCCAGCCGCAGTATCGCCTTCTGGTAAAAATTCGACATTTGTCGCTGATAAATCATCATTATAGGTACCTGCTTGACCTATAAAAGCAATTTTCTTTTGTGCAAAACTTGCACTTGTTAAAGCTAACATACATATTAGCATTAATTTTGAAGTAATTTTTTTCATGATTTTTAATTTAGTTAATTTAGTTAATAATTTTATTGTTGACTAGTTAAAAACTTTGAGGTCGGAAAATGTAACCTCTCCATTATTTGTAAAGATTGTCCATGGATTTTGACTCATTTTATAAATACGATTTGTAAATGCTATTTCATCATTGATGTATACAACACAAACCGAATTCTCTGATACAATGGTTACGTCGAACTGTTTATCGGCAGGCACCGCCAACGGTAATTGTGTAAGAGTCGATATAACTGCTGAAGAGGTGCCGTTTTTTATTGATTTCTCTAACCGTATTTGATTTTTTTCTAAATCAAATACAATGGAATATACTTCATTTAGAGTACTGCAAGCCCCAAATCCAAAACCAAACTGAGTGGAACTTGTAGCATTAATTTGTGTTTTAATTTTAAACGGTTTTGTTTCTCTATCAAATAACGAATACGATTTTTCAACTCCACTTATCAAAGTATAGTTCTCATTAGTCTTCGAACTTCCTAAGCTTTTTAGAGGAGTTAGGGCTTTAGCCGTAGCAAACTTTTTATTAACACCATCAGTGATAGAAACTCCAAAAGTGCCATCTGCATGTTGTATTAACCGATGCGTCACCAATGAACCTGCCCAATCATAATTATTAGCATCACTACTATTATTTTTTGTGGGACACCAACCCATAATGTATCTATTTGTTCCATCAAAAACTGTTCTTCCCGCATAAAAAGCTGCACCATCTAGCTTGCTATTATTAGGAGTAATCCATAAATTTGAAGTTAGAAGACGATATTTATAAGTAACCATACGGTCGTTTATATTGGAATAAATCAAATATTGATAATTACCCATCGTAAATACGTCTGGACACTCAGTCATAAAGGTAGAGGTGTCTTCATAAAATGGTTTTTCTAAAGTCCAATCAATCAAGTTTGTTGAACTGTATTGGGCTAATACTGCGCGCCATGGTACAAAATTATTATCTATCATGCTTGCCGTGGAACGTGTAGCAATCAACATTTTATATTTTCCATTAGTTTTATCTTCTATAATAATTGGATCTCGAAATTCATTGCGATCATAACCAAGTGAAGCCTGCAACAAAAACGAAGGTTTCTTAGTCCACGTTATTAAATCTGGTGAAGTAGCAAGCATAATTTTTTCTTTAGGATCTAAATTTCCATTATGACCGGTATAGAATCCATAATAAATACCGTCCTTTTTAAAAACAGATCCTGTACCAAGTGCTCCATCCTGATCTGTTGCACTACCAGTTGGAATAACCTCGCTAGTGCCAACAAATGTTGCAAAGTCAGTTGTTGTAGTCTTAAACCACGGATGAAAAGTTGGCAAAGAATTCCTGGCATCAAATAAATAGAAAACATGGAATACCCCATTTTCGTAAAAAGGCATCGGATCACCAACCCAACTGTTGGCCGGTTTGAAAAACGTGGTATATTCTCTTCCCGTTTCACCTATTGTTCTACAAACTGGATCCTTTGCTGAAACTTCAGAATTATTAGTTGAAGAGTCGTTGTTACTGCAATTAGAGAATAGAGTAATAGAAAGCATTAAAGGCAGAATTTTAAATGTGAAATACATTATATAATTGTTTATATTTTATAAAAATTGATAGGATTCATCAAACTCAAAATTAGTACTGACTATTAATTAATAAACAAATTATTAACAGTAAAGACATTTAGTAGATCTTAAAATTTAAACAATTTTATAATCAATAAATGAAATCAATAGATCTTGAATTAATTATTGCACAATTTATTACCTAAATATTTATTGATATTTAAGATATGTTACTTATGTGTTATAAGAAGAAGTAATACCTATAACTAAATAACAATCAATTATTTAGAGATTAAAAATAGAAATTTTTAAAATAAAGTAGTTACGGCTATGATACATAAATTATGTATATGTTACGCAGTTAAAATAGTTGTGATTTGTGATTCTCTAAAATTATCAATGTTTTTTTATATTATTATTAAATAATGTTATTTAAATATAAAAAATGATAAAAAAACGAAAGGGTAGATATTTTTTATTGTAATTAGTAAGGAAAATTAATTAAAGCAATTATCGTAACACAGTATGTAATTAAGTAGTATTTTAAATTACAAAAAAACTACTTCTTAATTTCGATATTCTTTAGGTGTAATTCCATACTTATTTTTAAAAGCTGTTGAATAATAATTTGGAGATGAAAATCCAACAGCATATGCAATTTCGGAGATATTTTGATTACTTGTTTTAAGTAACTCTTTAGATTTTTCTAATCGAATATTATTGATATGTTCACTAACACTAATTCCAAATATTGCTTTAACTTTTCGATATAATTGTACTCGTGAAATATATAAGTCTTTAGCAAGATCCTCTACAGTATAAATTGAACTTTCGATATTTTTTTCTATTAATTTATTTAATTTCCGTAAAAAATCTTGTTCTGAAATACCGAATCCCCCTTCTTCTTTATTTACAATATTTAAAATATTATTAGAATAATAAAAACGTAATTTCTCTCTGTTAAAAAGCAAAACTTTTATTGATTGTATCAATACTTTTAAATTAAAAGGCTTCGTTAAAAAAATATCTGCACCACTCTCTAATGCATTTAAATAAGATTCTTGATCAGCAGAAGCTGTTAGGATAATAATTGGAATATGAGAGGTTCTCAAATCCTTTTTTAATATTTGGCAAATTTCAAAACCGTTTTTTTCAGGTAAATTTAAATCACATATTATAATATCAGGCACAATTTCAAATGCCTGTTCTATAGCATTTTTACCCTCTGAAGTAAATATTGAATATTCAATCGAAAGTTTATTTGAAACAAAATCTAATAAGTCCTTATTGTCATCTATATACAGTACCGTATATCGATCTTCGGCGTTTATTACATTTACACTTGGATTAAAATCTGAATCTAAATAATCTGTTTGATTTACAAAATCAATTATTGGCTCTTTTATAATATCTTTTTCCTCTAAATGCTGTTTTCCTAATTGTAAGGAAATTATAAATTCAGCACCATTTTTTGAATTAATTTCTATCTTTCCTTTATGTAAATCGATAAAGCTTTTTGATAAATGAAGACCAATTCCAGAACTGTTTCTATAATTATTAGACCCTTGATAAAAAGCAGTAAAAACCTCCTTCAATTCATTTTCAGGTATTCCAATACCTGAATCTTTAAAATGAATTTTAACTATATTTTTTGCCACATCTTCTTTAATCGATATTGAAATTTTGCCTTTCTCAGGTGTAAATTTAAATGCATTTGATAACAAATTAAAATACACTTTATCCATTAAATTTTGATCTAAATAAACCTCAAGATCAGGATTGTTTGTTACTAATGTAAAATCAATATTTCGCTTTTTTGCCTCCCTGTCAAAATCTTGAATAATATTCTTCGAAAAATTAAACAAGTTAGTTTTTGATGCCCTTAATGCAAACTTTTTTTCCTCGACTTTTCTATAATCCAATAATTGATTTATTAATCGGAGTAGTCTTCTTGAATTATTATACATCAAGCTAATTTCATTAGTAATAGCAATTCCTTTATTTTTAAATTCAGTCCCCAAAGATTCTACAGAACTTAAAATTAGAGTTAAAGGTGTTTTGAATTCGTGCGACAAACTCATAAATAAATTAACCCTTGCTTCGTTACTTAGTTTTAATTCTTCAGAAAATTTCTTGATTTCGTTTCTTTGACTTTTTATTTTTTTATTGGTTACTTCTAATTCTTTATTTTTACGCCCTATCGTTATACGGGAATAAATACTAAATACCGCCAATGATAGTGTTAACATAAATAGGGCAAATAAAAGCTTTAGTAGATTAGTCTGGGTAGAGAATTCCTTTTCTTGATTTTTAATAACCTTTTGTTGTTGCTCGATATCGGATTGTTGAAGTGTTATCTTGTCAAATTGATTGCTCATAATATCCGCATTAAGAGAGTCAATTAATATAGTGTTGAGCTTGTTATTTTTAGGAACAATCTCTTTATTGGCTATTTTCAATGCCAACTTAACAGCTTCGCTTCCACCTGTAGGGTACAAAACAGTAGCTTCTAAAGTTCTGTCTTTAACAAGCTGAATGCCCCCAAATGGCCCGTTAACTCCATCCACCCCAATAAATTTTATTTTATTTTTTGCCTTTTTTCCATTAGTCGCCTCCCACGCCTGATAAGCAATCACATCATTATAAGCATATACATAATTAATATCGGGAGTGTTTTCCAAAATTTTTATATACACATCCTTAGGCAATTCATCTTTTTGGGATTCTATAGTAATTACTTTAATATTAGGATATTGATTTACAACTTGCTTAAATCCCAAACTCCTTTCTAGGCCGGGTGATGTATAGGAGGATCCTTTAATTTCAATTACATTTGCATTGCCTTTAGATAACGAAGCTATGTGTCGTCCGGCAATTCGTCCTACTTCAACGTTATCTGCCCCTAAGTATGCAGTATAATTAGATGTGTTTGCTTTTCTGTCGACTATAATTACGGGAATCCCATTGGCTTTGGCTTTCTCTATTGCAGAAACTATAGAATCTGATTCAAAGGGAGAAATGATAATAATATCTACTTTGTTGGCAATAAATTTTTCAATGTCTTGAATTTGCTTTTTTGCTTGACGGTTGGCATTGTAAATAGTCAGACTAACCTCTGGATGAAGTGCCGCTTCAATCTCCATAGAATGATTCATTGACTTTCTCCAAATATCATTATCTATACTTTGCGAAAAACCTATAGATATCTTTGCTTTATCATCATCTCCAAATTTACAGGAGTGCAATAGTAAAGCATAGCTAATAAGAATTATGTAACTAAATTTTCTTAACATTAATTTTTTTGGTAAATAGTTTATTGTTTAAATCTCAACAAAAATAGCTGAAATTATTTATTCTTGAAATTAAGTGTCAATTTATAAGATTATTGATTGTTTTGATTACAAAAATTGATCACCTGCTTAAAAATAATGTAAATATATAGAAAAGCAATTTACAATATGTGTATTAAACCTATCAAAGTTAATTCCTCATTTACGCTTTATATCATAAATATAACCAAAAAAAATATTTTCAGACTAAATGGATTATGTCATAAGCATTCTTTTTAGGGTAACTATATGAAATTTTACTTTAAGCTGATATATAGTTACCAAAATTATTTTAATAAAGGCGAATAATAATCTGGCAAAGCAGCATCAATATCTCTTAAATATTTTTATAAGGCTTCCATCGTTTGATGACCTGTGATTTGCAGTAATCTGCTTTTTGTTTCAAAGGGACTTAATGTTTTATTTAATTCTTTTTAAAGATTTGTAATAGACGTAGGTCTGAAGCTTCTCAAACCATAGTCTTCATTATGACCAAAATGATCTTTTATGGTTTTGAATCTTTTTGACAAATAGTCTCTTCCATTATTCTCTTCTGCATCCCAATTGCAACCTAGGAGGGTTGGCGTAAATAAATAATGACTTAGATTGATGACCTTTAAATCAGGCAATAGGTCAATTATCTTTTGCGGAATAATTTTCACCTTAACAGCTTTGTTTTTGGCTCTTGCAAATAGTTTCTTACGCTCAATCCAAATCACCAAATTTCAGTCTACAAACTTCAAAATATCTGCTTCTTGATTAATACAGACAATTCTATTTCAACTTCAATTTTAGTATCCGAATTAGTTAAATTTGGTATAGATATATTGGCATCACTATTCGAAATCTGATCTTTTGATTTATAAAGTTTATTTTCAAGATGGGTGTTGTCTGCGTAACGATCAAATCCTTTTCTTAACAAGAATAGTAGCGATTCTTAAATTAATTTTATTTTCTCTAAACGTTCTGTTTTAGTTTTAAAAGAATTTATGCCTTTTTTTATATTAAGTTGTCTTTCCATTGTACCAGTTTCAGGATTTCTGAAAGAGTAGTATACATACCCATCTCTTGAAAGCGCAGAACTTTGATCGGTTTTCGATAGCTTATTCCTTTGTTTTAGATCTACTACTACGGCATAAAGTTTTTGGCTTTGAAAAGTTTGCTTTTACTAAAAATTATGTGCTAAATCATATACTTTGTGCAATGATGATAAAATACTAGATAAAAAAAAGCGGTTTAGTGTACACTAAACCGCTTTTTTGTTGAATTTTCTTTGTAGCGAAGACGGGACTTGAACCCTGATAGGGTTTAAAACCCTATCAGGGTTAATTTATTTTTTAATGATCGTTCAAAGGCAACCCTTGGGCTTGCCAATCTTTCCAGTTTACATATTCTGGTGCAACACGATGCTCTTCCATAGTGATACATTCATCAACAGGACATACTAACTTACACAAATTACAACCCACACATTCCTCTTCTTTAATCGTATAATTGTTGTACGGATTCCCTCTTTCTACATTAATAGATTGATGCGATGTGTCTTCGCAAGCAATATAACACAACCCACAATGAATGCATTTGTCTTGATTGATTTTAGCTATGTGATGGAAATTGATATCCAAATCTTCCCAATGCGTAATTTTTTCAACTGATTTTCCAATAAAGTCAGTAGTTTTTTCATAGCCTTTTTCGTCCATCCAGTTATTTAATCCTTCGCACATGTCCTCTACAATTCTAAAACCATGGGTCATGGCGGCAGTACAAACTTGCACAGAAGTAGCCCCTAATAACATGAACTCAACAGCATCTTTCCAAGTACTTACTCCTCCAATTCCAGAAACCGGAACTCTTGAAGCTACTGGATCTTGAGCAACAGTCGTTAACATTTTTAAGGCTATTGGTTTAACCGCTGGACCGCAATAACCACCAAAAACACTTTTCCCAGCAACATAAGGATTCGGAACTAAAGTATCTAAATCGACACCCGTTACACTTTGAATGGTGTTAATTAAACTCAATGCATTAGTTCCGCCTTCTACTGCAGCTCTAGCGGTTGGAACAACCGAGTGTACATTGGGTGTTAGTTTTGTAATTACTGGGATGGTCGCTTTTTCCATAACCCATTCCACCACCATTTTAGCGATTTCTGGATCTTGACCTACAGCTGCTCCCATTCCTCTTTCAGTCATTCCGTGCGGACAACCAAAGTTCAGTTCAAATCCCATTGCACCTGCATCTTCACACTTCATGATTAATTCATGCCACGATTTACGGTCGTTATCAGCCATAAGCGAAACAATCATCGCTCTGTCAGGAAACATTTTTACGACTTCTAAAATTTCTTTCAAATTAATGTCTAATGGGCGGTCACTAATTAATTCAATATTATTGAATCCCATCATCCTTTTTCCTCCATAATTCACTGAGGAATAACGAGAGGAAACATTTTTTACTTGCGACCCTAATGTTTTCCATACTACACCGCCCCAACCTGCTTCAAAAGCACGAACAACGTTTATAAACTTGTCTGTTGGTGGTGCACTGGCTAGCCAAAAAGGATTCGGTGATTTTATGCCTAAAAAATCTGTTGATATATCTGCCATAATAGTTTTATTTAGTTCCGAGAATTTCGGAAGTTGACTTATTAATTGTTGAAAGTTGGTTTTAGTTCGCAATCCAAAATATATTCTGGTCCAAAGAGGTGTTTTACAATCGCTGCCGCTCCGTCTTTCCCAGCCTGAACCGCATCAACTACTTCTCTACCTCCGTTTACACAATCGCCACCAGCAAAAACGCCTTCTTGATTGGTTAATGCTTTGTCGGTAACCGTAACTTTTCCTTTGTTGTTTTGGAAAGAATTATCGTTTACTAACGTTTCAAATGGCATTTGTCCAGCTGCTTTAATCACCATATCTACCTCTAATGTAAATGTTTCTCCTGAAACTACTGGGCTTCTTCTTCCACTCTCGTCAGGCTCTCCCAATTTCATTACGTCGCAAACCAATTGCGACACTTTTCCGTTATCGCCTTTAATTTCTTTTGGCGCTGCTAACCAAATGATTTTACAACCATCTAATTTAGCAATATTCAATTCATGCTCCGTACACGGCATTTCGTCTTGAGTTCTTCTATAAACTAAAGTCACATCAGAAGCGCCTAATCTTTTAGCTTGTGTGGCTGCATCAATAGCCGTCATTCCCATCCCTATTACTGCTACTTTATCACCAACAGCAATTTTAGAATAGTCATTGTTTCGTAATTCGTAAATGAATTTGATAGCATCTTCAACACCTTCTAAATGTTCGCCAGCAATATCTAATTGACGTGCTAAACCAACACCAAATGCTAAATATACAGCATCATAATTCTTCTTTAACGCTTCAATAGTAACATTTTTACCTAATTCTTGATTGTATTTGATGTCAATACCTCCTATCGAAGTAATGTAATTTACCTCATCTTCGCAAAATTCAGGGGTAACTTTATAGGCGGCAATTCCGTAGGTCATTAATCCTCCTCCTTTACTTTCTTTTTCATAAATGGTAACATCAATACCTTCTCTACTCAAAGTGTGAGCACAGCTCAATCCCGCGGGACCTGCGCCAATTATAGCAACTCGTTTGCCTGTAGAAGGTTTTCTTTCAAATAACTGCCAATTATTTTCCATCGCTTTTTCGGTAGAATAGCGTTGCAATTTGGCAATATGAATAGGCGTTTCATGCATTAAATTATAAACGCAAGCACCCTCGCATAATTTTTCAACGGGACATACTTTACTACATCCTGCACCCATAATATTGGAAGAGAAAATGGTATGTGCTGAACCTTTAATGTTTTCAGTCGCGATTTGTTTAATAAATTTTGGAACGTTGATAGACGTTGGACACGACTTCATACAGGGCGGATCGTAACAAAACAAACATCGGTTGGCTTCAACCAATGCGGCGTCTGGAGTTTCAAAAGGCGGATGAATATCTGCAAAATTTTCTTCGTATGCTACGGGGGTTAATCGATTGTTCTTTATGCTCATATTATTTATTTTTTTGATAATAGTAAAAGTTAATAATTATTCTATTTAATGATATTTATGCATCCTATTTTGTTTCAAAATGATTTAAACCACATAGAAACATAGGATTATTCTTTTGGTATTTTTTTAAAATATTCGTTTACAAAAGTTTTCTGGCCTTCTTTAAAAATGTTATAAGAATTAAAATTGATTAAAATTCCTTTAGGAGATTTCATAAGATTCATATAGTTAAGAAGCTTAGCTTCAAAAATAGGATGTATTTCAAATACCGATTTTAATTCAACAATAATTACATTCTCAACAAATAAATCACATCTGAAATCCAATTCTAACTCTTTATCTTTATAGAGTACAGGTATTTTCATCTCTGATAAAAAATTTATTTTTCTATGTGATAATTCTTCTTTAAGACACTGATGATAGACACTTTCTAGCAACCCTCTCCCCATTATTTTATGAACTTCAATAGCGGAACCAATAATTTCATAAGTCAATTCATCTAAATACTTTTGCGTAATCTTCTGCATAAAATCTATGTTCCTATGTGGTTTAAAAACCTTTACCCATTCAACCTCCAATTCCCTCTCACATCTCATCACCACCAACCCTATGTGAAAAAATTAATTTTTCTATCTCCACCTTCTACTCAAAACTATTCCTATGTCTCTATGTGGTTCAAAAAAAAGACAACATACTTAAAATACTACAGCGCCGTAATTGCACCATACGTTTCTGGTCTTCTATCACGATAAAATTGCCATTTGCTTCTGATTTGTTCAATTAAATCCAAGTCAAATTCAGCTACTAATAATTCATCTTTATCTTCAGAAGCACAAGCGATGATCTCCCCTAATGGATTTACAAAATAGGAGGTTCCGTAAAATCGACCTAAATTCCATGGTTTTTCTATTCCAACTCTGTTGATACATCCCATAAAATAACCATTTGCCACTGCGTGTGCGGGTTGTTCTAGTTTCCATAAGTTTTGCGATTGCCCAACGGTTGTCGCTGACGGATTGTAAACAATTTCAGCTCCGTTTAATCCTAAACACCTTGCGCCATCAGGAAAATGGCGGTCGTAACAAATGTAAACGCCTACTTTAGCATATTTGGTTTGAAAAACAGGATACCCTAAATTACCAGGTTTAAAGAAAAATTTCTCCCAAAAACCTCCTGTTTGCGGAATATGATTTTTTCTGTATTTGCCTAAATACGTTCCGTCGGCATCTATAACAGCCGCAGTATTGTATAAAACACCTGCTTGGTCTTTTTCATAAACGGGAACCACAATAACCATGTCATATTTCTTAGCATAGACTTGCATGCGCTCCGTCGTAGGCCCCGGAACCGATTCAGCTGACGCATACCAAGCACTGTCTTGTCCTGGGCAAAAATAAGGCGTATTGAATATCTCCTGAAAACACAAAATTTGAACACCTTGCCTACCTGCTTCTTCAATGTAAGGAATGTGCTTTTGCACCATCGCCTCCATGATTTCTGCAATCGTGCCTTCGCCTTCTGTTTTGGCTAAACTTAACTGAATAAGCCCTGATTTTACTATTCTTGCCATACTTTTATTTTTTAAACCATTAAGAAATTAAGGGTATTTAAGCTTTTAAAAAGTTGCTTTTTTGACATTGATATTGCAATTGAAAATTATATTTTCCCTTGTACTTTTTTTCGTTTTATAAACTGCCCGTATCCTTTAGAAACTTTACATTCGTTATTGTCTATAACTACTTTCCCTCTCAACAAAACCGTTTTTACTTTACCGGTAAGTTCCCAACCTTCATAACTGCTGTAATCGACATTCATATGATGCGTTTTAGCCGAAACGATATGTTTTTCATTAGGATCTAAAAGCACAATATCGGCATCGCTACCTATGGCAATGGTTCCTTTTTTAGGAAACATTCCAAATATTTTTGCAGCATTAGTACAAGCCACTTCTACATATTTGTTTAAGGTAATTTTTCCTTTGTTTACGCCTTCGCTAAAAAGCAATTCCATACGATTTTCAATAGCAGGATGCCCGTTAGGAATTTTAGAAAAATCGTCTTTACCCATTAGCTTTTGCTCCCACATGAATGGGCAATGGTCTGTTGCTACAACATTTACTAATCCTTGATTCAATCCAGCCCATAAGGTTTCCTGGTCTTTCTTCTCACGAAGCGGTGGACTCATAACCCATTTGGCGCCTTCAAAATTTTGTTCGTACAAACTCGCATCTAGAATTAAATATTGAATACATGTTTCTACAAATACGTGTTGATTTCTTCTAGTAGCAAAGCGAACGGCATTTAGCGCTCCTTCACAAGTTAAATGCACAATATACCCCGGGCAACCTGTATAGTCTGCCATGTCAGCAAAACGACTACTAGCTTCTGCCTCGGTAACTTCGGGTTGTGATAAATAATGGTATAAAGGTTCTAACTTTCCTTCTGCTTTGTACTTCGCTATTAAATAGTCAATCATGTCACCATTGGTTGCATGAACATTTATTAATCCGCCATGCTTTTTAACTTCTTCCATGAGGCCTACCATTTGGCTGTCATTTATCATTAAAGCACCTTTGTAAGCCATAAAAGTTTTAAAGGAAGTGATGCCTTCCACTTCTACCATATGTTGTATTTCTTTCCTAGTGTCCTCATTAAAATCGGTAACGGCCATATGAAAACTATAGTCTCCTAAGGCATTGTTGTCGCTTCTTCCTTTCCAATCATTTAATGCCGATTGCAAACTTTTACCTTGAGTTTGAAGTACAAAATCAATGACGGTTGTTGTCCCTCCAAATAAAGCTGCACGGGTACCTGTTTCATAATTATCACTGCTGTAAGTTCCCATAAAAGGCATTTCTAAATGCACGTGTGGGTCAATTCCTCCTGGAATAACTAATTTACCTGAAGCGTCAATGACTTCATCTGCCTGAACATTTAAGTTTTTCCCAATAGCAGAAATAGTTTCTCCTTCAATAAATATATCAGCCTGATAATCATCAGCAGCTGTTATAATTCTTCCGTTTTTAATTAAAATGCTCATTTTTTCTTATATTATTTTTAGAATGGTTTAACAATCAAAATCAATTTTTTTTCATTAACATCCAATAAACAATACCACTTATTCCAAATCCTACAAACCATGCATAATGATACAAAGCTGAAATCCATTCAGGAAACACAGTCAAATCAACTACTTTTATTGTAGTTAAAAATCCAGGTATATTTGGTAAAATCCCTATTAATAAGGCATAAATAGCATTTCTATTGAATCCGTTAGTAAAGTTATAGATTCCTTTTGTATCATACAAGTCATTTAAAAGTAATGTTTGTTTTCTGATGAAATAATAATCAACAATCATAATGCCTCCAACGGGCCCTAACAAACTAGAATACCCTACCAACCAGGTGAAAATATATCCTGTTGGGTCAGCTATCAATTTCCAAGGAAATATCAGAATACCAATAACACCCGTAATATAACCCCCTTTTCTAAAATCGATTTTAGATGGAGCAAAATGAGCAAAATCATTGGCTGGACTCACAATATTAGCCGCAATATTGGTAGCCAATGTAGATATGGCTACTGCTATCATGGCCAAACTTACCAGCAATTTACTATCAAACTTTCCTGCGAGTATCACCGGATCCCAAATCGTAGTTCCAAAAACAATAGTAGTGGCCGAAGTCACTACCACTCCCACAAAAGCAAATAGAGTCATAGATGTTGGCAATCCATAAATTTGCCCTCTAATTTGTGCTTTTTGAGACGTCGCATAGCGTGTAAAATCAGGAATGTTTAACGATAAAGTGGCCCAAAATCCTACCATTCCGGTTAATGCAGGAAAAAAGAAGTGAAAAAAATCAGTAGTATTTGTAAATTTTGAGGGTGTTGCTAAAATAGGCCCCAACCCCTTTGCCGCTACTAATGCCCAAGCTAAAAGTGCTAGTGCCGCAATTGGCAGGAAAAAGGCTTTAAAAACCAATAACTTTTTAATACTATCAACTCCTAAATACACTACATACATATTAAGAAACCAGAATAAGATAAAGCAAATGGCCGGTCCTGTTTGCAAGCCAAAAGAATCTGGGAAAATTTGAGGCATCGTTTCTAATGCTGGAATCCACAAACGCATCATTTGGTAAATGGCAAATCCACCTATCCAGGTTTGAATCCCAAACCAACCACAGGCTACAATGGCTCTAAGTAAAGCGGGTATATTTGCGCCTTTAGTACCAAAACTAGCTCTAGCAAAAACAGGAAAAGGGATACCATATTTCGCTCCGGCGTGACCGTTTAATAACATAGGAATCAATACAATGGTATTGCCTAAAAAAATGGTCAGTATGGCTTGCCACCAATTCATGCCGCCTTCTATTAAAGAACTCGATAACATATAAGTAGGAATACACAAGCTCATGCTTATCCATAAAGCGGCATAGTTCCAAGTGCTCCAAGTTCTTTTAGACTCCATAATGGGAGCCAAGTCTTCACTATATAACGAAGAATCAGTTGTGTTTAAATGTGTATCTGTCAAAAGGTATAAGAATTTAATCCGAAAAAAGGCTCTTTTGTAGTGCCAAAAATCACAATTTGCATGGCTTCTTCTTGGGTAAAATCAAGTAAATTGAAATCGTGAATTGGCATAAATTTCATAAATTATATAATTATTTTACAAAAATATTTCATAAATGTAATAATAATTTCGATGTAAGCAAGTTTTATTAACAAATAATCCATTAGCCCCACAAAAAAAGCGAACTATAAATTAGGTGTTTTTAATTATAATTTTTTCGTCAGTTCGTCCCGATAGCTATCGGGATTCGAAAGAAAATCGTATCGAGAACAAGAAAAATTTCATTAAAAACGGTTCTACATACAAGTCACTTCTAAAAAAGTATACTGTAAAAAGGTGATTTTTGACACTAATTTTTCGTCAGTTCGATTTTCTTCCCGAAGCTTCGGGAAGAAAATCGTATCGAGAACAAGAAAAATTTCATTAAAAACGATTAACGTTTTTGAACCTAAAGGGTTCTCGATACACGTCTCTTCGAGTGTTTTTGTGTAGTGCAACGGAACAAAAATGTATCGAGAAGCGATTACAAAACAAAAAGATTCGTCACACCCTCACTTCGAGTTGAGCTTCCTGCGACTAGCTAATGGATACTAAGTATCGACCCGAGCGCAGCGAACGGAGCGAAGCTAGAAGCATTGCACAGCTAGAAGTTGAAAGATTGAAGATTTAAGAATTATCAATAAAGGTTTACAATTTGGTAATCTTAGTCTTTACAAAGTAACCATTCGATTGCGCCATCAATAAATAAACCCCTGAAGTTAGCCTTTGTATAGGCAGTTTTATTTCTTGATTTCCAATAGCGGTTTGCAATTCAGCACTATAAACCTGCTTTCCTGTAAGATCATATATTTTTAGTTGCAGCAAATCTCCATTCCCATTTTCTAAATGTAAAGTAGTTGCATCGGTAACCGGATTCGGATAAACAAACGCTTGAAGCTTAGGCAATACTTCTCGAATGACTTTCTTAGTATCGGTAAACACTACATTATGCTCCTCGTCGTAATGAGTTAATCGATAATAAACAGTTTCAGTATTGCGAGACAATTCATCTACAGAAGTATAATAATTGGAGTCAGATAGCCCTTTACCAGGCTTACTTTCTATTGTTTCAAAGTGTATAGCATCATAAGACCGTTCTACTACAAAAGATTGGTGTTCTCTTTCATTAATAGTGCGCCATTTCAAAACCACTTTTTTGGGTTCAGCTATAGTGAAAAACTCAGTAATATTTCCGCCTTTACTCTTTCTAGCTGCATCATTTCGCGTATACCATATAGGAGCAGTTACTATTCTTTTTCCATCAGATTGAGTAATATCAATATAATAATAGCGAGAACTGAGGTTAGATAAACCGGTATGTGTAAAAGTAATTGAACCACTAGTAGTACTCGTAAGAACAGTTGCATTGGTACCACTACCAGCTACTCCAGAAAAAATTCTAAGTGACGTAACTGGGTTTGTAGTCGAGGTGGTTACAGTAATTGTTGGTACACCTGCACTCATCATGATAGAACCTAGTGGCTGGCTGTTGATTGTAAAATTGACATACGCATTACAATCTTGTGAAGCATAAAAACGCATAGCACGCATAGCCTCGAAAATATCTTTTTGGGTTAACGAATTAGCCAAAACCACCGTACGCGAAGTAGCGGTACGACCGTGGGTAACATTGTGATTATCATGATCTATAGTAGGTCCTAAATGATAGCCTCTGGCCAGCATATTTCTATAAAAACTTAAATACGCCATAGACGACGGCGGATTACTATAAGTAATATTGGTAGAAGTTGAAGGTCCGTTTTCAACCGCTGAGCCTACAATTGCATCATCGGCACCACCGTCATACGTGCTCATGATACCACTAAAATCAGTATTGTTAGGGTGAGCTAAGGTAGCAAAAGCATTACTACTGCTGTAACTATTAATTACATTAAACAACCCTGAATTGCCTATATAATCCGATTTTTGCACAAAAATATCATATTGTGCCGGATCCCAACCTATAAGTTTATCAACTCCAAAAACTACTACATGTCCTCCTGAGGAAATCACCCCCCATTCCATACCATAAAGAGCTAAAAAGCTTGGCGTTGTAGCCGCCGCGGCTTGAGATAAACCCAAAGCATAATTGTTTAAAGACATACCAGCACTCACGTGATTGTGCTCACTAATTCCCAAGAAATCCATACAATTAGAGGCGTCACCAAAAGTAAAATTTCCCGACGGCAGACCTGTACCATCACTATACTCACTGTGGGAATGGAAATTACCAAAATAGTGACGCAACGTCGCTTGTGAAGTGGTAACAGAGGCTGAAATAGGCGATACCGTGTTATAGGCGGGACCTCCTGAGCAATTCGTTTGGTTGTAGCCATACCCAAAAACATAATAGGTCGTGTTAGCCGTTAACCCAGTTGAAGCAAAAGTAGTATTAGCATCCGCTTTAATTACAGTAGCATTTCCTAATGCCATTCCTGGAGTATAAGAAGTTCCGTTTACTGGATTTTCTGTTAGTACCGGACTCGTACTGTAAACTATCAAATAACCGTCAGCAGTGCTAGCAACAAAAGCCCCCGTAATACTAGTACTTGTAGTATTGGTAAAAGTTAAAGCAGTAGGCTGTTCTAATGGCACACTACAACTATCAGAAGTAGTCATAAAAAAAGCACTTAGGAATGTATTTGTATAAACTGGCCCTCCAGTGCAGTTCGCATCATTATAGGCAAAAACTGAAACATAATAGGAGGTGTTAGCTGTTAACCCATTCAAACTAAAAGTTGTTACAACCCCAGAACTTGCTACAGTAGCATTTCCTAATAGTGTATTCGCTGAATAGCTAGTACCATTTACAGGCATTGCAGATAATGATGGTGATGTGCTATAAACCACCAAATAGCCATTGGCAACCGTTGCACTAAAAGAGCCTGAAACTGAAGAAGAGCTTGTAGCACTAAATACTAGATTAGTGGGTAAACTCGCTGGTGCGACACAAGGATTCAAATTGGCAGTAAAACTTCCATTTAAAGGTGTACTTGTGTTGTAAATAGGTCCGCCAGTACAGGAAATAGAATTAAATGCAAATACAGAAACATAATAGGTAGTGCCCGCTGTTAACCCTGAAAGGTTAAATGCTGTAGCTGCACCGATACTTACTACACTGGCATTGCCTAGAGTAGCTCCTGCAGTATAGTTGGTGCCATTAACAGGTAAAGCAGATAAAGTTGCTGAGGAACTAAATACAACCAAGTAGCCACTAGCTGCAGTAGGACTAAAAGAACCCGATGCAGTTGTATTAGTTGGAGTTCCAAAGAGTAAAGCACTAGGCTGACTTGCCGGAGCGACACAAGGATTCAAATTGGTAGTAAAACTTCCGCTTAAAGGTGTGATTGTTCTATAATTAGGTCCACCAGTACAAGAAATAGAATTAAAAGCAAATACAGAAACAAAATAGGTAGTACTCGCCGTTAAACCTGAAAGACTAAATGCTGTAGCGGTGCCACTACTTGCTACAATTGCATTGCCTAAAGCAGCTCCTGCGGTATAGCTGGTGCCATTAACAGGTAAGGCAGATAAAGTTGCTGAGGTGCTGTATACAACCAAGTAGCCACTAGCTGCAGTAGGACTAAAAGATCCTGATGCAGTTGTATTAGTTGGAGTTCCAAACAGTAAAGCGCTAGGCTGACTTGCTGGGGCGACACAAGGATTCAAATTGGTAGTAAAACTTCCGCTTAAAGGTATGGTTGTTCTGTAATTAGGTCCACCAGTACAAGAAATAGAATTAAAAGCAAATACAGAAACAAAATAAGTAGTACTCGCTGTTAAGCCTGAAAGACTAAATGCCGTAGCGGTGCCGCTACTTGCTACTCTTGCATTGCCTAAAGTAGCTCCTGCGGTATAGCTAGTGCCATTAACAGGTAAGGCAGACAATGTTGCTGAAGTACTGAATAAGACCAAGTAGCCACTAGCTGCAGTAGGACTAAAAGAACCCGATACAGTTGTATTAGTTGGAGTTCCAAACAGTAAAGCGCTAGGCTGACTTGCTGGTGCTGCACAAGGAGCAGCAATATGGTACCTTAATAGTGATGGGCTTGTCGCACTGGCTGCATTAACTGCTGATAAAGTAACGGCTGTCCATTGCGAAGTACTGAAAGTAGCTGTTGGAGTCAGAACATTACTATTACGAACGTAACTTATATCGGTGGCATTAATCCCATTACCAAAACGGTCAAGTACCTTGTTGCTCGAGTTTAATAAAGCGATACCATCATTACCATTAAAAGTCATCACCACGTTATCCGATTGGCTGGCACTAGCAGCAGTAAGATAGCTTACTTCTGTACCATTGGTGGTATTACCAATGAGCACCGAACTGAAAGCGGGTATTACCACATTTAAATTTAGTGTAGCGGTGGGAGATCCAGAAAAAGCCATATTCCCTGTAGTACCTGATTTAGTCCAAATTCCTAACCTTAATTGTGGGGAAGCCGTGTTTATGGTAGTGCTTCCCATATTGGTCAACTCTATCCATTTGTTGGTTCCTGCACCTTCATAATACTGCGAAATAATAATTTGAGAGGTAACAGTATGTGATGAAAAAAACAATAAACAAGTAATAATACATTGTTTTAAAGAATGTAATTTAATCTTCATTGGAGCGTGGTATTTGATTGTATTTATTGTAAATTATACAACAATATTTAACATTTTCAGTATATTATACCAACAAATGTATGTATTATTGCGATATAAAACAATATTTACAAAAAAACTTATGAAATCAATTAAATTAAAAGTTTCAATCATGAAAAAACAGTTGTACAGTAACTTTAGGATTAAGAATTATAGTTGTAAACTATATTAGGATTTATTGGTCTCAAATATAGTTTAAAACTTATGCACTTTTAGTGCATTTCCCTTTCAGGTTCTAAAAAATTTACCACGAATTAATTTGTGAAAATTTGTGTAATTCGTGGTAAAAAATAAGTTTTACAATCATGCAGACTTTTAGTCTGCCTATCAAAACTATGGACTTCCAGTCCATAGTGGTTTATTTTTTAGCGATCATATAGGGTGTCGCTATTTATTTGTTGGTGTTCGCTTACGCAAAGGTGTTGTCAGTGGCGATTTCAAATATACAAATCCTACTTACTCTCTTAATCTTAAAAATTATATCTTTGATAAAAATATCACCATATGAAAAAGATACTTTCGCTGTTTATTATACTTTTCTTATCAAGTTGTGGAGTCCTTGAAAACTACACCACACCCGATAATAAACCAGTACTTTTCAACCTCAATGACATTCCTGAAATAACTTTAGAATTCAACACTAAAGATTGGAATAAACTCCTCACCAATTTTGATTTAAATCCTAATAATGAGAAAAAAGTGGTTTCAAAATTTACTTTTGACGTAAACGGAACTACAATTGCCCTAGACAGTATCGGACTCCGATTGAGAGGCAACACGAGCCGACGCCGTCCAGAAGGGAATACTGGAGAACTGCACAATCCAACCAATCCCGATTGGCACCATGCGCATTTTGCCCTCGATTTTTCGAAATACAAAGACGCACAACGATTCAAAGGACTCAACAAAATGAACCTAAAATGGTTTAAGGACGATGCTAATTATTGCCGCGAAATATACAGCTACGACCTCTTTACCCGTTATGGGTGTTGGAATGCCCCAAGAGCTTCTTACGGCAGAGTCACTATTGCTGTAAAAGGAGATGCAAAACCTGCTTATTTTGGAGTTTATGCTATGATAGAAAACATAGACGAGGATTTTCTAGAAAAACGCAAAGACCAGTGGGGTTCAGGAACAGGATTTTTATGGAAAGGCGGTTGGAGCGGTGGCACAAATGCTTCTCTACAGACTTCCTCTACTGAAAGTATAGGGGTAGAAGATGTAAATATAAACCCCGCTCTATCGGTCTACTATGCCTACGATTTAAAAACCCGAAAAGACGAGCTTCCTGCTGCAAAAGCCGAACTGATACAATTCATCACCGACCTCAACACCAAAACCGGTACTGCTTTTCAAACTTGGATTGCCCAAAAAATGGATGTCCCGCTCTTTCTAAAAACCTATGCTACTAATGTAATGCTGGGCATGTGGGACGACTATTGGGTCAACGGCAACAACTTTTATTTGTATTTTGCACCCAATGGCAAAGTGTACTTTATTCCTATAGATTATGACAATTCCTTAGGGACATCTCAAATCATAGAAAACGCGGGTACACAAGACCCACTTAAATGGGGAAGCTCTAGTAGACGCCCCCTAATAAATAAAATCCTTGCCATTACCCAATACCAAAACCTATATAAAAGCTATATAAAAGAACTGGCAAACCCCGCCAACGATCTTTTTACCGCCGAAAAAAGCATGAAGCGCATAAAGGTTTGGCAAAACAAAATTGCGCCCTATGTCCCTAACGATACTGGCGAAGACATGAGCATAGAGGACAAACCCGCTTCTTGGGGCAACCAATCCAATTACCGCCTTACAACAGGCAATAACCAAGGCGGAAGCAACGGCCCTGCCAATTATTTCTTGAGCCGAGCAGCGAGTATTACTTGGTAAAACAAAGGGTTTTCTACTATAAATGAACCTCTGACCGTTTGTGTTGGAGGTTTTTTTATATGAATTAATCCCTGTTTATAAAATACTGAAAACAAAACTCATTCTGCTTACAATTGTAGGCGGGTCGTCTATAAGACTAACCAAAAATTTATAAGTTTTGAATTTGATTGGGAAAATATATAGTAATATAGATTTTATATAATTTAAGTGTATATTTACTTAAATTTAAATTTAAGTATGAATAAAATTGAAGTTGTAGCTGCAATAATTTACTTTAAGAATGAAATTTTGTGTGTTCAAAGAGCTAAAAACAAACTATCTTATATTTCAGAGAAGTTTGAATTCCCAGGTGGAAAAATTGAACAAAATGAAACCCAAATAGAAGCATTAAAAAGAGAGATATCGGAGGAATTAAAAACATCTATAGATATAAAATCATTTTTTATGACAGTTGTACATAATTATCCTGATTTTGAATTAACAATGCATAGTTACTTATGCAACATCGAATCCAAAAACATAATTCTTACAGAACATATATCATTAGAATGGTTGAATTTAAACGAGTTAAAAAAACTAGATTGGGCTGCTGCAGACATTCCGATTGTAGAAAAATTAATTTTGAATGGGTAGTTTAAAAGAAATTTTCAATTTAAGTCTGCAAACTGGCTATGTAGATAAGACTATTATATCAGATGAAAATTTTCATCCCGAATTACTTGTTAACCAAAAGAACCCTCCAAAAAAAGTCCTTCTAACTTTATTAAAAGAACTTGAGAATTGCGAAGAGTTCTTTTTTTCTGTAGCTTTTGTTACTACAAGTGGTATCGCCATTATAATTAATAAATTACTAGAACTAGAAAAACGTAATGTTAAAGGGCGAATTTTGGTATCTCAATATTTAAATTTCTCACAACCCGAAGCACTTAAAAGATTATTACAATTCAAAAATATAGATTTACGAATTACAACATCAGGTAATGCTCATTCAAAAGGTTATATATTTAAAAAAAACAATCATTACAATTTAATTGTTGGAAGTAGTAATTTGACTGCTCAAGCACTAACAACAAATAAAGAATGGAATATAAAAGTATCTGCATTAGATAATAGTGGGATTGTTGAAAAACTATTAAATGAATTTCATTCTGATTTTGCAAAAGCGACTTTGGTTTCAGAAGAATTCATATCGTCTTACAATGAAATATATCAAAAACAATTTCTTTTAAATAAAAATAATAACCTTGAAATTTTAACTGAAACTCAAGAAATTATTACTCCTAATACAATGCAAAAAGAAGCATTGGAAAACTTAACTAAATTAAGAGAAGAAAAAAAGAGCAAAGCCTTAATAATTTCGGCAACAGGAACAGGAAAGACTTTTTTATCTGCTTTCGATGCAAAAGTGTTTAATCCAAAAAAGTTGTTGTTCGTTGTTCACAGATTAACTATTGCAAAAAATTCATTAAAAACATTTAAAAAAGTTTTTGGAAATGAAAAATCCATGGGATTATATTCAGGTGATAAAAGAGAATTAGATTGTGATTTTGTTTTTTCTACTATTCAAACCATTTCAAAGTCTACACATCTAGAAAATTTTACGAAAATTCATTTTGATTACATAATAATTGATGAAACCCACAGGTCTGGTGCAGATTCATATTTACGATTATTAAATTATTTTGAGCCTAAATTTCTTTTAGGAATGACAGCAACACCAGAGAGAACAGATGGTAATGATATTTTTCAATTATTTGACCATAATATAGCTTATGAAATAAGATTAAATAGAGCAATGGAAGAAGAAATGTTAAGTTCATTTCATTATTATGGAGTCTCTGATTTAGTAATTGAAAATAAGGAGATTGAAAAAAAATCTGATTTTAATTTACTAGTTTCAAGTGAAAGAGTTAACAGGATAATTGAGCAAGCAAATTTTTATGGAAGTGATAATGGAATAACTAGAGGATTAATCTTCTGCTCAAAAATAAATGAAGCTATCGAATTGTCAAATTTATTTAATTTAAAAGGCTTTAAAACTATTGCACTTACAGGTGATAATTCAGAAGAAGAAAGAGCTAAGGCAATTGAAAGTTTAGAGTCAGATAAATTAAATGAAAAGTTAGATTATATTTTTACCGTTGATATTTTTAATGAAGGTATTGATATTCCGAAAATTAATCAAATTATAATGCTTCGCCCTACCGAATCTTCAATAATTTTTATTCAACAATTAGGCCGAGGATTGAGAAAAGTTGATGGTAAAAGTTATTTAACTATAATTGATTTTATTGGAAACTACGAAAATAATTATTTAATTCCAGTAGCATTATACGGTGACACATCATATAATAAAGACACTTTGAGAAAATTAATTAGCGAAGGAAGTAGAATGATTCCAGGTTCTTCTACAATCAATTTTGACGAAATAACAAAAGAAAAAATATTTCAATCTATTGATTCTGCAAACATGCAATTGTTAAATGATTTGAAAAAAGATTATAATCTTTTGAAATTTAAATTAGGAAGAATCCCAATGATGATGGATTTTATTGAACATGGTTCAAGAGATCCTTTTTTATATGTGAGTTATTCAAATTCGTATTATAATTTTATAACTAAAGTTGAAAAAGAATATGGACATAAATTAACTACACAACAAATAAATTTATTAGAATTGTTTTCGAAAGAAATTA
>CANGUZ010000009.1 GCA_947457255.1 Flavobacteriaceae bacterium | reverse complement strand
TTATGATTTACATAATAATTTGCAGTTCCTAATTTTTCCTTTCTCAATATTCCGTCGTCAGCTAATTTATTTAGATAGGAAGCAGCTGTAATTCTTGAAATCCCTAATTCTTGTTCCAAAAATTCTATTTTGGTGTAAGGATGTTTGAATAAGTTATTTAGTAAATCTTGACTATAAAATTTATAATCGTTTCTAATTTTATGCTTGTATTCAATTAAGAGGTCTTTTATTTTTTCTATAACCGAAATTGTATCTTTTGATGTTTCTATTACCGCATTCAACATAAACAAAATCCATTCTTCCCATTCATCTTTATCTCTAACTTCTTGCAGTAATCTATAATAATCTGCTTTGTTAGCGATGATATATTTACTTAAATATAAAATTGGTAGATTAAGTAAATCTTGAAGTACAAGATACAATACATTTATTATTCTCCCGGTTCGTCCATTTCCATCATAAAAAGGGTGTATGCTTTCAAACTGAAAATGGATTATAGCCATTTTTATCAACGGGTCTAATCCACTTAAAGTATTATCGTTTATGAAAATTTCAAGATTTGACATCAAATCTTTTATATAAGCTATATCTTGTGGGGGAGTATAAATAATTTCTCCTGTGGAGGCATTTTTTAATGATGTTCCCGGAACTTTTCTAAAACCCGCATTGTTGTTTTCTAATAAGGATTGTATCTCAACAATAATGTTGTTAGTTATAAGTTTCCTTTCTAAAATTAAACTGAATCCCTTTTTTAAGGCATTAATATAATTATGAACTTCTTTGGCGTTTAATGATTTTATTTCTTTAACATTTAACTCAGCTTTATACAAGTCATCGTGTGTGGTAATTATATTCTCAATTGCAGAACTATCTTTTGCCTCTTGAAGTCCAAAGGTGTTTATTAAAATACTTTCATTAGGGATACTCGTTGCAACCCCTTTCAATTCAGCCAATGCTCTATGAGCCGTTGCTAATTTTTTTAGAATTTCTTTTGTTTCTAAATCCTTTTCTACCGGTAATTTTTTTAACTCAAACATCTTCATATGTATAAAAAAACCAATTTTTTTATCAAAGGTAATTAAATATGATAAGAAAATGCGATTTTTTTATCAAAGCAGCTTTGGTCTATAAAGAAAAAGGAGATTGTTTGACCTATTAAAAACAAAAAAGCCTCTACATTTCTGTAAAGGCTTTCTCCTGCTTGCTCCCTCTCTTGGGCTCGAACCAAGGACCCTCTGATTAACAGTCAGATGCTCTAACCAACTGAGCTAAGAAGGAAAGTGTATTTCACTTTTAAAGCGGTGCAAATATAATGCGATTTTTATTTTTAGCAAACAAAAAGCAATAAAATTTCAAAAAAATTATTTACCTACGATTGCTTTATAAATATCATTTCCGTTTGCAAATACTAGAAGACTTATAAGCAATACAAAACCAACCATCTGCGCATTTTCCATAAACTTATCGCTTGGTTTTTTACCACTAATCATTTCGTATAATAAAAACATAACATGTCCGCCATCTAGAGCTGGAATAGGCAATAAATTCATTACACCAAGCATAATAGATAGCAAAGCCGTGATGCTCCAAAAAACTTCCCAACTCCAAGTATTTGGAAAAATATTAAAAATAGCAGCAAATCCACCAACACCTTTATAAGCTCCGGTACTTGGATTAAAAATCAGTTGCAGTTGCTTGCCATAACCTACAAGTTGGTTTTTCCCTTTTTCTAAACCAATAGGAAAAGATTCGAAGAAACCATATTCTTGCTTGCTAACATGATACAAACCTAATTTTTCTAAATTATCATAAGGCAATCTACCTGCATAACCGATACCCATTTTGCTGCTATCACTAACAATTAAGGAAACAGTAATTTCTTTATTGTCTCTTTTTACTGTTGCAGGAACTGTTTTGCCTTTTACATTTTTTATCAATGCAAATAATTCATCAGCATATTTTACAGGAGTTCCGTTAAAGCTGGTTACGATGTCTTTTGGTTGTACCGTTTTTTTATTTGGAGAATTATCTTCAGCACCCGTAATCACAAATGGAACTCTTAAATCAACAATAGATATTTTCCCGCCTTGCATCAATTTATCTATAAAATCAATAGGCAATTTAATTTTTTGAATAGACCCATTTCGTTCAACAGTTACTTCTTTACCTAAAAGTATTTTTTCATTTATTTGATCGAATTTATCAATTTTAACTCCATCAACAGCAATAATTTTGTCGCCCGTTTTTATGCCGATTTTTTCCACAACTGGATTAGAAACCCAAACACCGTCTTTAACCTCTGAATTATTAATATAAAAATCACCATAAGTAAAGGTCATTCCTATATAAATAATGAAAGCCAAAATAAAATTTACCGTAACTCCTCCTAACATTATAATTAATCGCTGCCAAGCTGGTTTAGAACGAAATTCCCACGGCTGAGGCGGTAATGCCATTTGCTCTTTGTCCATACTTTCGTCTATCATTCCAGATATTTTTACATACCCTCCTAGTGGTAACCATCCAATTCCGTATTCAGTTTCACCAATTTTCTTCTTTAATAAGGAAAATTTAATATCAAAGAACAAGTAAAATTTTTCAACTCTAGTTTTAAATAGTTTAGCAGGAATAAAATGACCTAATTCATGCAATATAATAAGTAATGATAAACTCAATAAAAATTGAGATAACTTGATAACTATTTCCATTTTTTAATTTTCAGATTTTAAATAACGCACAAAAGTAAGGTTTTCTATTTATTTATTGCAGTATAATATTTCGGTATGGTTTTAAATGTTTGTTAAATATGTAAATTTGACTTTTATTTAAAAAATATTCTAATAAAATGCAGAAAATAAAAACGGCATTGCTTTCTTACGGAATGTCTGGAAAAGTTTTTCATTCACCTTTTTTGACCCTTCATTCTGGATTTGAACTCATTGGAGCTTGGGAAAGGAATCAACTAAAAATACAACAGGATTATCCAAATGCCAAAAGTTATTCTTCTCTAGATAGGTTATTAGAAGATGATATTGATTTGATAATTGTTAACACGCCAGTCAACACTCATTTTGAATATGCTAAAAAAGCATTGCTAGCAGGCAAACATGTTTTGGTTGAAAAAGCATTTACAACCAATGCTAAAGAAGCGCAGGAATTGAATGTTTTAGTAAGAGCAAAAGGACTTAAGTTAGCTGTATTTCAGAACAGAAGGTGGGACAGCGATTTTAAAACTGCAAAAGCCATTTACAATCAAGGAATTTTAGGTGATATAGTAGAAGCTGAGTTTCATTTTGACCGATACAATCCGATTTTAAGTTCAAAAACGCATAAAGAAACCACTAATGCTGGAGCAGGAGTTTTAAAAGATTTAGGCCCACATATTATTGACCAAGCATTGCATTTGTTTGGATTTCCCCAAGCGGTTTTTGCTGATATTAGGATAACACGTGAGCATTCTGTGGTCGATGATTGGATAGATATTACATTGTATTATTCTAATTTCAGGGCTCGATTAAAAGCGGGATTCTTTGTTCGAGAAGCTATTCCGTCCTATGTACTTCATGGCAAAAAAGGTTCGTTTTTAAAACCAAGAGGCGATGTTCAAGAAGACCATCTAAAAGCCGGATTAAAGCCTAACACGAGTCATTGGGGAAATGAAGCCAAGGAAAATGAAGGCATTTTGCATACCGAAAAAGATGGAGTAGTTATTCGTGAAAAAGTACCAACACAATCAGGAAATTATTATGATTTTTTTGATGCAATGTATCATTCAATAGTTTACAATAAACCAGAACCGGTAACCGCTGAAGAAGGAATAAAAGTAATGCGCATTATTGATGCGGCTATCCTAAGTAATGCAGAAAAAAAAGTTGTTTCTTTGTATGATAAAACACTTGAAAAAGGGAGATAATTTACTTTATGTGTTTTTTGAACAACCAAATTTTTAAATTAATCTGATTTGATAGACTTAAATTTTATTACTCGTTTTCGGACAGAAACTAAATACGATAAAAGCTATAAAAACGCAAAGGCTTCTTATTTGAATCGGATTCGATGGGCGGTATCTCTATTTTATTGTGCAATGGGCTTGACTTTTGCTTCATGGGCTAGTAGAATTCCAGATTTAAAAACGGCACTTTATTTAACAGACGGTGATTTAGGAACCATTCTCTTTGCTTTGCCATTGGGACAGTTAATTGTGATGCCTTTTTCAGGTAAATTAGTCACTCGATTTAGTAGCTATAATGTTTTAATTTTTTCACTATTACTATATGTTTTTAGTCTAACAAATATAGGTTTAGCAACCCAGCCTTGGCATCTCGCTTTAGGGTTATTCTTGTTTGGAATGTTTGCTAATCTTTCTAATATAGCTGTAAATACGCAAGGAGTGTATACTGAATTGCTTTTTAAAAGAACTATTATGGGTTCTTTTCACGGAGCATGGAGTATTTCAGGGTTTTCAGGAGCAATTCTTGGATTAGGAATGATAGCATTAGGTTTATCGCCTTATATCCATTTTTTAATAGTTGCTGCAATTGCCTTACTTTTAATTGCTTTTAACTATCGTTTTCTGATTCGTACTAAAGATAAAATCAAGTCTGAAAGTAAAAAGTTTTTCTCTAAACCAGATAAAAATCTTTTTTGGCTAGGTGTAATAGGATTTTGTTGCATGGCCAGCGAAGGAGTAATGTTTGATTGGAGCGGTGTATATTTTAAAGATGTAGTTAAAGTTCAAGGATCGTTGGTGGTTTTAGGTTATGCTTCCTATATGATTATGATGGCTAGCGGACGATTTTTAGGAGATGTACTCATTCAGAAATTTGGAAGAAAATTAGTGATTCAAATCAGTGGTTTAATGATATCTATTGGTTTATTTGTTGCTGTGATTTTTCCATATATTGTTCCTTGTACATTGTCCTTTATGGTTGTTGGATTGGGAGTTTCGGCTATAGTACCTACCGTTTACAGTCTAGCCGGTAAAAATCCTTCAGTACCTCCAGGGGAAGCACTTACTATAGTATCAAGCGTGAGTTTTTTAGGTTTTTTAATGGGACCACCAGTAATTGGCTATATTGCTGAATGGTTTGGTTTGCGATATTCATTTGCTTTTATAGGCATTTTCGGATTTCTAATCGCCATTATGGTTTCTAGAATTAAAGCAATTGCTTAATTTAATTTTTAATAAAACGTAGTTGTTTCACTCCCAAATTTGTTTTGGTTTTAATGAAATAAACGCCATTAGCAAATTCAGAAATATCCCATGAATTCTCAGTTGTAGATTCCTTTATTTTCTGAGCCATAATGTTGTAGAACTCTGTTTTTTCGATGTTAACTCCTTCCGGTAAATGAAGTTCAATCACATTTTTTGCAGGAACAGGATATAGCTTAATAGCATTATTTATATCAAAAGTGCTAACTTCCAAATTTGAGATATTGCTTTTAGAAATAAGCTCCTTTTTCGGGTCAAATTGTACTTCAGTAACCGTAAAAGTCACATCAACAACAAATACCTGCCCATTGGTTTTATGATCTAAAATTACATCTTTTTGTTCTCCATTTACTCCAATTAATCGAATAGGTACATTCATTTCAAAAAATAAAACCGAAGGATGCGATTGCGTTTGATTGATTGTAATTTCAGCCTTTCCTGGCGCAAGATTTTTCGAACTAATTGAATAGGAAGGATACCCTTGATTGTAGACCCAATCGTTAAAAAACTCGGTTAAATTTATTCCTGAAACGGCTTCTAAATGGGCTTGCAAATCGGGTGTTTTGGCATATCCATACGCTAAATCAGGATCGTTTAAATAATTTTTTAATGCTTGATAGAAATTGGTCGTGCCTAATTTTAATCGGAGCATGTTCAAAACCATAGCCCCTTTCCGATAGCTTAATCGACTACTGAATATTCGATTCACATCTGTTGCTTCACTATCGGATAAATAAACAGCACCATCAGTAGTGTTAGTAATACTATTTATCATATTATTTTTATCGGAAATAAAAGCAGCTTCTCCATCAAAATGTTCAATGGCTAAAGAAGCAAAGTATGTAGCAAATCCTTCATTAAGCCAAATGTCATTCCAAGAGCCACAAGTTACTTTGTCTCCAAACCATTGATGCGCTAACTCGTGAGCAATCAAACCGCGACTAAAATTTCCCATAAAACTAACTGTAGTATGTTCCATTCCTCCACCCCAGCCAAATTGAGCATGACCATATTTCTCCTTTCTAAAAGGATAGGGTGTAACAATCGATTCGAAAAAATCAATAAGTAAAGGAGTTTGATCTAAATTAGTCAAATTAGCATTTAATGCTTCGGGATACAAATAATTAACTATTGGAAACTGATTGGGAGCTTTTCCGGCTTGTTGGGTATAAATACTGTAGTTAGTAACAGCAATAGCAATGAGGTAAGCAGGAATAGGATAGCCGTGACGGAAGCGAGTCGTTTTGGTTCCGTCGCTGTTGATTTTTTGTGATTGTTCTATACCATTCGAAACCGAAACATAGCTTGAAGGAGCGGTTATAAAAACATCAATACTATCTACTTTATCATTTAAATCTTGTTTACAAGGCCACCATTCTAAAGCTCCAAAAGGCTCCGATAAAGTCCATAAAACAGGAGTCGAATTGTGTTGGCTTATAATAAAGGAACCAAATCCAGAAGTGGGAGGAATCCCAGAATAGGTAATACTTACCGAATCAAGAACATTTTCATTTTGTTGTATGGGTAAATTAATAATCAATTCATTGCTGATACTTCTTGTAAAAGTTAAATCGATATTTCTTTGTTTAACACTGCTTACGACTAATTCATTGGCCAAGTCAAAGGTTACCGAATTTAAATTTTGCTTTGCAATATATTTTGTAGTGACTTCGCCATCAATATATTGTACTGAAGGATCAACTTTTAAGCGCAAGCGATGATATACAATATCATAATTTTCAGTATTGGGATTGGTAACAAAAGACATTCTTTTTAGCGCCGATTTTTTTTCATTTTTTACAATGGCATCAAAATCATTCTCAGAATCTTGAGCACGGATTAATGTAAAAGAAAGCAGAAAAAAAAGTAGTGCTAATTTTTTCATCAAGTTGAAGGTTTCTGCGAATTTAACTAATATTTGAATATATAAATGTTAATTAAGACGTAAAGAGCAAATAATGCGTTCCATTTCATGCATTTATAGGATATTCAACTTTTTTCTTTTGCTGGTTTTAATAAAAAGGAATTCCTTAAATTTGCCCACATTAAAAAATAAGAACATGTTACAAATTGCATTTATTAGAGAAAACCAAGAAAAAGTAATAAAAGCTTTGGCTAAAAGAAATATCGATGCCACATCGATAGTAGCCGAGGTAATACAACTGGATGAAAAACGACGTGCGACACAAGTAGAGTTAGACACTGTTTTATCTGAATCTAATAAATTATCTGCATCCATTGGCGATTTGATGAAAAGTGGCGAAAAAGAAAAAGCGACAATTTTAAAACAAAAAACAGTTCAATTAAAAGAAAAAAGCAAAGAATTAGCCGAAAAAGCGGATGCTTTTGCTAATGAATTGACTCAAAAATTATATACACTACCCAACCTTCCAGCTGATATTGTTCCCGAAGGAAAAACACCTGAAGAAAACCTAAATGTTTTTGAAGAAGGGACTATTCCTGTTTTACACGAAGGAGCACAACCGCACTGGGAATTAGTAAAAAAATATGATATTATTGATTTTGAATTGGGTGTAAAAATCACTGGTGCTGGTTTTCCAGTCTATAAAGGAAAAGGAGCCAAATTACAACGTGCCTTGATTAATTATTTTTTAGATAAAAATACAGCAGCAGGGTACAATGAAGTGCAAGTACCGCACTTGGTTAACGAAGCGTCGGGATACGGAACAGGGCAATTGCCAGACAAAGAAGGCCAAATGTACCATTCAACTATTGATGATTTGTATTTGATTCCAACGGCAGAAGTTCCTGTGACTAATTTATTTCGTGATGTTATTTTAAACGAAAATGAATTACCGGTTTTATACACTGCTTATACACCATGTTTCAGAAGAGAAGCGGGTTCATACGGTGCTCACGTGCGCGGATTGAATCGTTTGCATCAATTTGATAAAGTAGAAATTGTTCGTGTGGAGCATCCTGAAAAATCCTATGAAGCGCTAGAAGGTATGGTAGAACACGTAAAAAATATTTTGCAAGAACTAAAATTACCGTATCGAATTTTGCGTTTGTGTGGTGGTGATATGGGTTTCACATCGGCATTGACGTATGATTTCGAAGTGTTTTCTACGGCTCAAGATCGTTGGTTAGAAATCAGTTCGGTATCTAATTTCGAGACGTTTCAGGCCAATCGTTTGAAATTGCGTTTCAAGGACAAAGACGGAAAAAATCAGTTGGCGCATACGCTTAATGGAAGTTCATTGGCTTTACCGAGAGTGTTAGCGGGTATTTTAGAAAATTATCAAACCCCAGAAGGGATTGTAATCCCTGAGGTATTGAGAAGTTATTGTGGGTTTGATATAATCAATTAAAAAGTTAATCTTTTTAAAACCATATACTAATTTATCACAAAAGTGTTACTTTAGTACATTGTCGTTTTTATCTAAATGAATGAAAAAACTTTTTCTACATATAGCCTTGTTTTTCTCTCTAATCGTTTTTTCTCAAAACGAGCAATTGGCGCAGAATTATTTTGACAAAGGCGATTTCGAAAAAGCAAAAATAAGCTACGAAGAATTATTAAAATCACAATCGGGAAACGGAAATTATTTCCAGAAAGTGATAGACTGTTACCAGCAATTACAACAATATGCACTTGCCGAAAAATCCATTCAAGATCGATTAAACAAATACAATCAAGCCAGCCTTTTGGTAGAATTGGGGTATAATTATCAGTTACAAAAAAACGAAATCGACGCCAAGAAATATTACGATTTAGCATTAGATAGAATCAAGAAAAACTCAAACGAAGTATACGGGGTTGCAGCTACTTTCGAGCGAAAGGCATTGGTAAATTATGCTTTACAATCCTATGAATTGGCAATTGTATTAGAACCCAATTTCAATTTCAACTATCAAATGGCCATGCTTTACGGTCAGATGGGTAATACTGAAATGATGATTGAAAAATTCCTGACTGAAGCCTACGCCAATCCACAAAATTCTATCATGATTCAAAATCAATTGTCTCGTTTCATGACTGAAGATTCGAATCTGACTTTCAATGAAATACTTCGAAGAGCCTTATTAATAAGAGCTCAGAAGAATCAGGATGTTTTTTGGAATGAATATTTGAGCTGGTTTTATGTACAACAAAAAGAGTATGGAAAAGCATTTATTCAAGAAAAAGCCATTTACAAAAGAAATCCCGAGACATTTTCTAATATTGTAAACTTGGCGCAATTGGCTAAAGAAGAAAACGAATTAGAAACAGCAAAAGAAATTCTGACTTTTGTTTTAGATAATTCTAAGGATTTAGAATTGTTAATTCAGGCGCATACTTTTTTAATTCAAATGCGAATAGAAGCAGCAAAGGAAGTAGACTATAAAGCCATTGAAAATAATCTTGAATTAGTAGTAAAAGAGTTTGGTATATCACCCTATTCTCTTTCATTGCAAATTCTTCAATCCCATTTTCTTACTTTTAATTTAAAACGTCCTGAGCAAGGAAAAATCATCCTCAAAAACGCTTTAGAATTGCCTTTAAGTGAATATGAAAAAGCAGATATCAAAATGGAATTAGCAGATATTTTGCTTTTTGAAGAAAAATTCAATCAAGCATTAATCTATTATTCTCAAATTGAAGAAGATTTAAAAAATGATGTTATAGGTCATGAAGCTAGTTTGAAAGCGGCTAAAACCAGTTATTTTAAAACTGATTTTGAATGGGCTCAAAAACAGTTTGCGGCACTCAAATCAGCTTCTAGCCAATTGATAGCCAACGATGCACTCGAATACTTTCTTTTAATTAATGATAATACCGTTGCCGATTCGACCCAAACAGCTTTGAAGCGTTTTGCTCATGCTGATTATTTATTATATCAAAATAAAACTACTGAAGCCTTAGCTGAATTTCAGTCAATTCTACAAAGTTTCAAAGGTAAAGACATAGAAAGTGTAACCTTGTTTCGATTAGGAAAAGTTTACGAAAAACATGGTGATTTTCTTTCGGCTTTAAGCCAATATCAAGAAATTATTAAACATCACAGTGACGGAATTTACATTGATGAAGCGTATTATTTTTCGGCTGAAATTTACAATAAGCAAATCAAAGACATTGAGAAAGCCAAGTCGTTATACGAACAAATTATTTTTCATCACGAGGACAGTATTTATTTCACAGATTCGAGGAAAAAATACCGACAATTACGAGGCGACACCAACTTATAAAAAGTGTAGAAGGTTTAGGAATGAGTTAAAAGTTTAGCTTATAACTTTCCTAAACCTACTAAACTCTAAACCTTCTAAATTAAAAAAAATGATTATATACAATGTAACTACTAATATACACGAAAGCGTTCACGACCAATGGTTAAATTGGATGCAGGAAAAACATATACCAGATGTTCTATCAACGGGTAAGTTTACTTCGGCTAGAATGGTTCGAGTGCTTATTGAAGAAGAAATGGGCGGAATGACTTATGCGGTTCAGTATTCTACAAATAGTAAAGAGTTATTACAAAAATATTATAAAGAAGACGCCCCAAGGTTGCAAGAAGAAGCTATGAAATTATTTGCCGACAAAGCACTTTCTTTCCGAACGGAACTTGAATATGTAAGTGAACATTATTCGTTAGCGAGCGCTCAATAATAATATTCTTAAAGTCGAAAGAATAATTATTTAGTAGTTTTTGTTCTACGATTAGTTGAACATTAAAAAGATAGTTTATCTTTGCGACAACAGTACACACCACGCTACAGTTTTTAGCAATAAAGACAGCGTCCCAGGGTGTGTCTTTTGCTTTAAATACATTTCTTTTTGATTAATGATTTAATAAAACCTTGCGCCTTCGCGTCTTTGCGGTAAAATAAACTTAAAAGTTACGTGAGATTGCTTCGTGCCTCGCAATGACAATTGACAATATGGAAAAAGTAAAAGCCAAAAAACATCTCGGACAACATTTTCTCAAAGATGAAAGTATCGCTAAGGATATTGCTGATACCTTAAATTTTGAAGGCTATGATAATGTCTTAGAAATAGGGCCAGGAATGGGCGTGCTCACCAAGTATTTATTAGAAAAGGATATTACTACTTATGTTATTGAAATTGATACAGAGTCGGTTACCTATTTAGAGGAAAATTATCCTAAACTAAAGGATAAAATTATTTCTAAAGATTTTTTGAAATACAATATCAACGAAATTTTCGAAGGCAAGCAATTCGCCATTATTGGAAATTTTCCCTACAATATTTCTACTCAAATTGTTTTTCGAGCGTTAGAATATCGCAACCAAATTCCAGAATTTGCAGGTATGTTTCAAAAAGAAGTAGCGGAAAGAATTTGCGAGAAAAAAGGAAGTAAAACCTACGGAATTCTATCGGTTTTGGCGCAAGCATTTTATGATGCGGAGTATTTGTTTACGGTAGATGAAAATGTATTTATTCCGCCTCCAAAAGTAAAATCGGGCGTATTGCGTTTGCGCAGAAAAGAAAATTACAGTTTGCCTTGTGGCGAAAAATTATTTTTTACTGTCGTTAAAACCGCCTTTCAACAAAGAAGAAAAACGTTGCGTAACAGTTTAAAAACATTAAATTTATCTGATAATTTAAGAGAAGATAGTATCTTTGACCTCAGACCAGAACAATTATCTGTAGAACAATTTATAGGATTGACACAAAAAATAGAAGCCGATGGAGTTTAAAATCAGCAAAGAACTAATTCAACAATTAGAGCAATTGATTCAAAATAAAGACGACCAGCAATTGGAAGTCTTATTGAATGATTTGCACCATGCTGATATTGCCGAAATCCTTGACGAACTTGATTTTGACGAAGCAACCTATATTTTTAAAGTTTTAGATAGCGAAAAAACAGCCGAAATCCTTCTGGAATTAGAAGACGATTTACGGGAAAATATTTTAAGTCGACTCTCACCAAAAGAAATTGCAGAAGAGCTCGATGAGCTAGAAACCAATGATGCTGCCGATATTATTGCCGAACTTTCTAAAGATAGAAAAGAAGAAGTAATTTCTGAACTTCAAGATGTAGAACACGCCAAGGACATCGTCGAATTACTTCGATACGATGAAGACACCGCAGGTGGAATCATGCATAAAGAATTAGTGAAAGTCAACGAAAACTGGAACGTTCTTACTTGTGTTAAGGAAATGCGTATTCAAGCCGAAAACATTTCTAGAGTACATTCAATTTATGTAGTTGATGATGAAGATAGGCTTAAAGGAAGATTATCGCTTAAAGATTTATTAACGACTTCAACCAAAACCCCAATTAGTGAGGTTTATATCCGAAAATTAAATTCGGTTAAAGTAGATACGGAAGATGTAGAAGTGGCACGTATCATGCAAAAATACGATTTAGAAGCCATTCCTGTAACTGACGAGCTTGGGCGATTAGTGGGAAGAATTACCATTGATGATATCGTAGATGTAATAAAAGACGAAGCCGATAAAGATTACCAATTAGCGGCGGGTATCTCTCAAGACGTAGAAGCCGATGATAGTATTTTCGAATTAACTCGAGCCCGATTACCCTGGTTAGTTTTAGCTTTACTAGGCGGTTTTATAACCGTAAAGGTTTTAGGTTTGTTTGAAGGCGCCATGCTAGAACACGGAAAACTGTTCTTTTTTACACCACTTATTGCGGCGATGGCAGGTAATGTTGGCGTACAATCGTCAGCAATTATTGTTCAAGGTTTGGCAAACGATACTTTGAGCGGTTCCTTGTTTAATCGATTAATTAAGGAAGTTTCGCTTAGTCTTTTAAACGGATTAATTCTGGCAACAATATTGTTTTTAGGCAGTCATTTTTTGTTAAATGTTGAAGTAATTATAGGTATTATTGTAACCATAGCATTGGTTTCAGTAATCATTATTGCCTCTTTAATAGGAACATTTATTCCATTGTTGCTCGATAAGTTCGGAATCGATCCAGCATTGGCTACGGGGCCATTTATTACAACAAGCAATGATATTTGTGGAATTTTAATTTATTTTTCGATAGCCAAATTAATTTTAGGATTTTAAATTTTTAAACATGAACGTACATATTATAGGAGGAGGAAATCTTGGAGTAGCCATAGCCATTGGAATTGCAAAATATGCTAAAGGCAATCCAGTAACTATAACCAGAAGAAACAAGGCAAGTATTTTACATTTAGAGCAATTGGGCGTTACTGTTTCTACAGACAATAAACACGGAATTCAAGAGGCAGACGTCATTATTCTTACCATAAAACCGTATCAAATAGATACCGTTTTAAACGAAATTTTACCTGTAATCTCCAATAAAGTAATTGCTTCTGCTGTAAGTGGCGTTTCCATCGAAAATTTACAGAAAAAGATAGGTAACTCTAACAGTGCTGTTAGAATCATGCCCAATATTGCAGCCCAGTTTGGTGCATCGGCAACTTGTATAGCGTTTAACGAACAGCATAAAGAAAAAGCTCAAAATGTAGTTGCTCTTTTCCAAGATTTAGGTACAGCACCCATCATTGACGAAAAATTAATGGATGCAGCCACAGTTTTGGCAGCCAGCGGAACGGCTTTTGCCTTACGTTACATACGTGCTTCTATGCAAGCCGGAATAGAAATAGGATTTGATTGGCAAACCGCCTTGGCGATTTCTGCTCAAACCGTAAAAGGTGCTGCCGAAATGATCATGGAAGAAAACGTACATCCAGAACAATTAATAGACCGAGTTACCACGCCACAAGGCTGTACTATTGCAGGTTTGAGCGAAATGGAAACACACGGATTCAGTTCCTCATTAGTTCGCGGAATTAAAGCTGCCTTAAAGAAAATTAAAGGATAAAATAAATTTATAGCCATTTTAAACCATTAAGAAATTTAAGTAAGTTAAGTTTTGTGTTTTCTTAATGTCCCTTAACTTTCTTAATTGTTTAGAAAAAAATGAATGGTCACAACATTTGCTATAGAACCAATATTGTTACTCTTGATTCAAAAATCAATAACTTGAAAACACCAATAAAAATCCTCCACATCGACAGCAATCATCCATTACTTTTGGAGCAATTGCAGGAGGCTGGATTTGTGAATCATGAAGATTTCACTTCCTCTAAAGAGGAAATAGAAGCCAAAATTCATGAATACCAAGGAATTGTTATTCGGAGTCGATTTAAAATTGATAAAACTTTTATAGATAAAGCTATCAATTTGCAATTTATAGCTAGAGTAGGTGCAGGTTTAGAAAGTATCGATTGTGATTATGCCATAAGTAAAAACATTCAACTTATTGCCGCGCCAGAGGGAAATAGCAATGCCGTTGGCGAGCATGCATTGGCAATGCTATTGTCACTTTTTAATAATTTAAATCAAGCCCATAGCGAAATCAAGTCAGGACAATGGAACCGCGAAAGCAATCGAGGTCATGAACTCGATGGAAAAACAGTTGGAATCATTGGTTATGGCAATATGGGAAAAGCATTTGCAAAAAAACTTCGAGGTTTTGATGTTGAAGTTTTGTGTTATGACATTTTAGATCATATTGGCGATGCCAATGCCAAACAAGTTTCTTTGAAAGAATTGCAAGAAAAAGCCGATGTCCTAAGTCTTCATATTCCTTGGACACCTGAAACGGATAAAATGGTAAATTCAACTTTCATCAATGCTTTTGCTAAACCGTTTTGGCTCATAAATACGTCACGTGGGAAAAATGTAGTCACTGCTGATTTAGTCACTGCTTTACAATCCAAAAAAATTCTAGGAGCAGGGTTAGATGTTTTAGAATACGAGAAACTTTCGTTTGAATCTCTTTTTCAAGACGGAACTATTCCTGAAGCTTTTCAATATGTATTAAAGGCGAATAATGTTATTCTTACTCCACACATCGCTGGCTGGACATTCGAGAGTCATGAGAAATTAGCGCAAGTTATTGTGGATAAAATTAAAGGAATGTATTTTTAAACTTCCCGCTTGGCAAAGGTTTCCTGACTTTGCGGATTTTTTTAAAAAAGCACTTAAAATATTGTGAGCAAAAAAATATTTTTCAAAAAACGCTCACAGAGTTGTGATAAAAAAAGTAGAATTAAAAAAATTATCACAAAATTGTGATAAAAAATAAAATTTTAAAAATTCTATCACAAAACAAACAGATGGCTTACAACAAAAACAATCTCGTTCCATAAATTTAAAGCGAAGCTTTTTGTTGTTATTTAACAGGATATTTGCTAGGGTTTTGTGAAGTATGAAATACAGCGTTTAAAAAAACAGTTTTACTAGGTTCGTCAACAATAAAAAATGCGATGTAAGGAAATTTATCAAAAGGTAAAAAACGGTAATTGTTATCGTGAAACTGGTAAAAAGGGTTCGTTTGTATAGCTTTATAAGTCTTTCTGTAATTTTTCAAAAAATCTAAAGCTACTTTTTTACTGACTTTGTAAATGTAATACTCAAGAGCATCTTCAATGCTTTGTGAAGCAATGGGAGAAACAATAATCTTATAATTCATACTTCTTTTTCAAATCGGTATACAGTTTTTCCGCATCTGTATAAGCAGCTTTACTGGAATCGAGCTGGCTGTCTAAAATTTGTTGCTGCTCTTTAGATAAGCTGTAAGGTTTAGAATTTTGAGGTTCTACGAGCGCATCAATATATCCAATAACACGCTCTAAAACACTTTGAGGAGCGTTTTTCAGTTTTTCAGTTAGTAAGTCAATAGCTGTAGTATTCATGATGGTAAAAATTAATGGTATAACAAAAATACAAAAAAATACACAACCTGACTTTGAGAAATATATTTTTAAACTTCTACTAATCAATTATTCCAATATTTTCTTATTTTTATAACATCAAAAAATAAAAATAATGGAAAATTCAAAAACAGAACATTGGAATGCACCACAGCAAAACTTTCAGCCAGAAAATAAAAAAGTAGTTGCGGGAGTTTTAGCAATTTTATTAGGTTCTTTAGGGATACACAAGTTTATTCTTGGGTATACTACTGAAGGAATTATCCAATTGTGTTAAGCATCATTACTTGCGGAATAGCAGGAATTGTTCCTTTTATAGAAGGAATCATTTATTTAACAAAAACTGATGAGGAGTTTTATTATACCTATCAACTCAACAAAAGAGGTTGGTTTTAAAAACTAATGTTCTTTTTCAGATAATTTGCGTTCCAGTTCCGCTTGAAATTCTTCCATTACAGGTTTCATTGTGCTTTCGGGTATATCGGCAATTCGAATGTACATTAAACCGTCAATAGCATTATTGAATAATGGATCTACATTAAAAGCTACCACTCTTGCATTTTGTTTGATATATTTTTTAATCAAAACGGGCAAACGCAAACTTCCTGGTTCGAGTTCGTCTATGATTTTGTCGAATTTATTTAAATCAGATTCCGCTTCATCAAAAATAAAATCCTTATCGGCATCTTTTAGTTTTACTTTATATTCTTTTTTAGGATGAATGTATTGCGCAATATAAGGATCGTAATAATTCGATTTCATAAATTCAATCATCAACGATTTCGAAAAATCAGAAAACTGATTGCTAATACTTACTCCGCCAAGCAAGAATTTATGTTCAGGATATCGTAAAGTAGTGTGAATAATTCCTTTCCAAAGCAAGAAAAGAGGCATTGGTTTTTGCTGGTATTCCTTAGTAATAAAGGCGCGTCCCATTTCGATTGATTTGTGCATCATGTCATGCAATTCAGGTTCAAATCTAAAAAGATCATTCAAATAAAAACCTTCAATACCGAATTTCGGAAATATTTTAGCTCCCAATCCCATTCTATAAGCCCCTGCAATTTTTTTGGTATCATCGTCCCATAAAAACATATGGTGGTAATATTGATCAAACTTGTCCAAATCGATAGATTCATTCGTGCCTTCTCCCACTTCTCGAAATGTAATTTCTCGTAATCGCCCAATTTCGTGAAGAATATTTGGAATTTTAGAGGCGTCTGTAAAGAAAACTTCGTAGTTTTTGCTTTGTAATAATCTAGAATCAGAACTTCGCAAAAGAGCCACTTCATTAATCATATTGTCCTTACTGGCCGCAGTAACAATTTGCTTTGGACTTTTAGGGAAACTCAAATTTGGAGGCGTTAATAGTTTGCTTTCCTTTTCAAAAGGATTGGCAAGCATATAGGTTTTCTTTCTTAAAAATTCCGAATAGTCTTCTATAGATTTGTATTCGTTTTGTTCGTTTACAGAAATAGGTTTTCCTATACGAACTTTTATAACCCTATGTTTTTGACTAAAGACTTCAGACGGTAATTTTGCCGTACGAAGTGTTCCTCCAATTTTAGAAAGCAAATAAAACAACCGACTGTTTTTAGCATGAAAATAAATAGGAACTACAGGAACTTGTGCTTTTCTAATTACTTTTATTGCTCCTTCCTCCCAAGGTTTGTCAACCATTAATTTCCCGTCTTTGTATGTTGAAACTTCTCCTGCTGGAAACATACCTAAGGGTTTTCCGTCACTTAAATGGCGAAGCGTTTCCTTAATTCCAACCACACTAGATTTAGCATCTTTGTGATTCTCGAAAGGATTAACGGGCATGATATATTTTTTCAGAGGTTCAATTCTGTGCAGCAAAAAATTAGCAATTATTTTAAAATTAGGTTCTCTTTCTAACATTAATTTTAGAAGTAAAACCCCATCAATTCCACCTAAAGGATGGTTGGATATGGTAATATAAGCACCTTCTTTAGGCAAACGCTTTAAATCTTCTTCGGGAATCTCGAATTTTATTTGTAAATCTTCTAGAATGCCATTCAAAAAGTTTACATCTTCTAAATGTTTGTTGCGGTCGTATACTTTGTTTAACGTTGAAATCTTTAAAACCTTCATCAATAACCAACCCGAAAAAGTTCCTAAAACTCCGTATTTATCAGTGTTTATTGCTTTTGCAACTTCTTTAGCGGTAACTAAACCCATCTAGTTTTTTGTTTAAAGTACGATGAACAAAGATAGAAAAAAACTCCATTAACCAACTATTGCAAAATTTGATTTTTATGTGTTTTTTATAACCAACGCTTTTCATTTTTTATTACTTTTGGTTCACAAAAAAATAATAATGAGAATTATTTCGTACAATGTAAACGGAATTCGGGCAGCAATTTCTAAAGGCTTTATAGATTGGCTGCTACATGCAAACCCAGATGTAATTTGTCTGCAAGAAATTAAAGCGACTCCAGAACAAATCCCAACTTTAGACTTTGAACTTGCAGGGTATCCCTATCATTATTGGTTTCCAGCAACAAAAAAAGGATATAGTGGCGTTGCTATTTTGTCAAAAGTAAAGCCTAATAATGTAGTTTTTGGTACAGGAATTGACCACATGGATTTTGAAGGTAGAAATCTTCGCATTGACTTTGATGATTTTTCGGTTATGAGTTTGTATTTGCCTTCGGGAACAAATATTGAGCGATTGGATCATAAATTTATGTTTATGGATGATTTTCAGAATTATATAAATGAATTAAAAAAAGAAATTCCGAATCTGATTATTTGTGGCGATTACAATATTTGCCATGAAGCGATTGACATCCACGATCCTGTTAGAAATAAAACAGTTTCAGGATTTTTACCAGAAGAACGTTCATGGTTAGACGGTTTTTTAAAATCAGGGTTCATCGATAGTTTTAGATTGTTGAATAAAAATCCGCATCAATATACTTGGTGGAGTTATCGGGCAGGAGCAAGAGGAAATAATAAAGGTTGGCGAATAGATTATTGTTTGGTTAGCGAGTCATTGAAAGATAGGATTAGCAGAGCTTTTATATTGTCAGAAGCCAAGCACTCTGACCATTGCCCAACAGTTGTTGAAATAGATTAATTTATAAAAATAAAAAAAGATGTTAAAAAAGATAGTTTTAGTAGCGGTATTACTTGCAGTAACGGTTTCCTGTGTTTCTAAAAAAGTGTACAACGAATTAGAAAGTAAATATTCCGATTTAAAGAAGGAAAACAGACGGCTTTTAGATGATGGTGAAGATTGTATAAAAGCAAAAAACGAACTCGATCTTGCCAATACAACTCTTAAATCGGAATTGGATAAAACCAAATCTGAGCGTGATAAATTGCTTTCCGATTTTAATTCAGCTGATAAAAATTTAAAAACATTGCAAGCTTCCTACAAAGCATTAGAAAAAAACAGCGACGAAGCTTTAGAAGCGAATATGAACAAAAATCGCGAATTGTTATCGCAATTAGAAGCAAAACAAAAAGCACTTGCTACAGAACAAGACCGTTTTAATAAATTAAAAGGCGATTTACAAGCTAAATCAGAGCGTCTTGCCGAACTAGAAGCTCTTATGGCGGCCAAAGAAGCGAGTATGCAAAAACTAAAAGAGACATTGTCGAAAGCGTTGAATAGTTTTGAAGGAAAAGGATTGACCGTGCAACAAAAAAACGGAAAAGTCTATGTTTCAATGGAAAACAAATTATTATTCAGTTCAGGAAGTTGGGCAGTGGGAGCAGAAGGTCGCAGAGCCGTTGTAGAAGTAGGAAAAGTGCTTGGTGCTAATCCTGATATTTCGGTACTTATAGAAGGGCATACAGATGATGACGCCTATGGAGGTTCAGGGCCAATTGCAGATAACTGGGATTTGTCTACCAAAAGAGCAACGGCAATTGTAACTATTTTAGGAGAAAACAAAAGCATCAACAAACAAAATTTAACTGCTGCTGGTAGAAGTGAATATGCACCTTTGGCAAGTAATTCTACTGCTGATGGGAAAGCAAAAAACAGAAGAATTGAAATTATTCTTACTCCGAGGTTAGATGAAATTTCTAAAATGTTGAATGAATTGTAATTCTAGAAATTAGGAATTTCAATATTTAAAAATCACATAAGACAACCTTTGTTGTTTCAAATCATTACATTAAAGTACCCGAATGAAATACACCTCATTACCCAATACCGATATTAAAGTAAGTAAAATTTGCCTTGGGACTATGACTTTTGGCGAACAAAATACCGAAGCCGAAGGGCATGCTCAAATGGATTTTGCATTAGATAAAGGCATTAATTTTTTTGATACAGCCGAAATGTACTCAGTTCCAGGACGAAAAGAAACTTACGGAAGTACAGAGAAAATAATAGGAACGTGGTTTAAAAAATCAGGAAATAGAGATAAAGTTATTCTAGCGTCTAAAATTGCTGGACCTAATCCTGGCTTGTCGTATATTAGAGAAAATATGGATTTTTCTCCTGCCAGTATTGCTTTGTCTATTGAGAAAAGTTTAACACGTTTACAAACCGATTATATTGATTTGTATCAATTGCATTGGCCAGAACGAAAAGCTAATTTTTTTGGGCAACGTATTTTTAAAGTTCAAGAGGATGCTTGGCAAGACAATATTCATGCTGTGTTAGAAACGTTAGAAACTTTTATAAAACAAGGAAAAATAAATCATATCGGCATTTCAAACGAAACTCCTTGGGGAATGATGAGGTATTTAGAGGAAAGCAAATACCATAATTTACCGAGAATAAAAACCATTCAAAATCCATATTCATTGCTCAGTAGGTTATTCGAAAATGGTTCTTCTGAAATTTGTATGCGAGAAAATGTTGGTTTGTTAGCCTATTCGCCTTTAGCTTTTGGGGTTTTATCAGGTAAATTTTTATCCGGTGCAAGTCATCCAAAAGCAAGAATTACCTTGTTTCCTCAATTTTCGAGATACAACAGTACACAGTGCGCTGAAGCTACAAAACAGTATCAAGAGATTGCTCATAAAAACGGATTGTCATTAACTCAAATGGCTCTGGCATTTGTAAATCAGCAGCCTTTTGTTACCAGCAATATTATTGGAGCTACTACTTTAGAACAATTAGAAGAAAACATTAATTCGATTGATGTTACTCTAACCGATGAAATAATTCGTGATATAAACGCGATTCATAATACAATTCCTGATCCTGCACCATAGAAATCTTAATCAAAGTATAGGCTTAAAAGTAATTTTGTTGAATGCTTTGCAAGACAATATGTTAATTACAAATTCCCAATACTTTTGTCTTTGGGATACTTGACCTTGTAACTCAAACGAATTTTCTTGGTTTCATTGGGTTTTAAATCTAAATCCCAAGTTAAAATTCCTGTTTCGGTATTTATTTTAGCCGAGTTACTTTCTTGCAATTCAACTTCAATTTCTTTGTCAGGACTCAACGGATATTGGTCTTTTAGCAACATTTGAACGGCTTCTTTTTTATTATTCCTAACTGTAATATCGAAGGTAAAAGTTTGCTCTTTTTTTGAAGATAAAAATTTAGTTCCTGATTTATCGACTACTTTTTCTCTTTTGATACTAATCTTTTTGTCTCTTCCCATGCTTAAATTTAAAGTATCAGAAGTTTGATTAGGATTGATAAACGTTTTCCCTACATACATCCCTTCAAATATAATATTAGCTTCACCTTGCAGTAAATTGTATTTAGAATAGTCTTTTATTTCGGCTAATAAAAACGCTTCTTTTTCGACTCTTGGCGCAGCATAATATTTATAGGTTGCAGGCAATTTTATTTCTTTTAACGCCACGCTATGCGCTTTTCCGTTAGATAAAATATCATAAGGAATATCAATATCGAATGAAATATTGAGTTGATTTTCTGAAACAGTTGTGTAATTGGAAACTGAAGATACATCAGCATTTACAGTCTCTTCAGCAATAGCAATTCGAGGAGAATTTCCTTGTATTTGATTCATAACACTTTTTTGCTTGTATTCATATTGATTTTGGTAACTGTATTGCAACCACCAAGCATTCAATATGGGCGCTTGATTGTTTTGATTTGGATTACCGCTAGACAATGTTAGTTTTACTTTTTTCCAATCGATACCCGTATTTTGAACTACTTGAGCTTTATACATCATGTTGATAGGTTCTAAAATGCTATTGGCTCGCAAATCATAAAAAGGGTTCCATGAGGCAGCATCTGAAATATAATTAATATCTAAATCTACTGGGCCAGCCACTTCATTCATAACCTGAAGGATTAATTTTCCTTTTGAGGCTTTCTCTTCGTTTTTAGTATTTATTTCAAGTCTAGCATTTAGTTTCGCTAAAAGTTCATTTAGTTTTATAGCCTTTTCGTCTAAAGCATTGTATGAATTACTAACTTCAGTTCGTTTGAGTTTGTAGTAATCGACCATTTTCATTAATTCGGTTACATTTAAACCAGAATTAGCGCCAGAAATTTGCTGATTTTTATCTAATAATTCGATGGCTTTAGCTTCAGAGTCTCTTGCATTTTCCACTCTTTGTATTTCTTTTTTTACCAAATTAATACTATCACGTACTTTTTTTATGGCTGGATTGTTTTCGTTTATTTCATATTCTGAAATATAATTATTGGTAAACTGCACCGATAGTACGGTTATGTTTGAAGGTGCGCCAACTTGAACCGTATTTTCATTCAAATAATCAGCTACATTTTTTACTACAATTTCGCTAGTTCCTTTTGGCAGTACTACTGATGTAGTTTGAGAAAGTTCTACAGAATTAAAATATACGGTTGCCGCTTTAACTTTTGCCGAAGTAAAAATTGGTTTTTGAGCCAAAGCAATATTTGAAATAAAAAGGAATACAAGTAATGAATAAGCTGTTGTTTTCATGAGTTAGTTTTTTTGAAAATTAAAATGAAAATTCTTCAATAGAAGTAGAATCAATTTGAATGGTGTCTAGTACTTTAGTTTTAATAAACGAGTTAGCTCTACCAGAAACATAAATAGGCATTTGATTAATTGTATCGTCAGGAATTATAATTCCGCGACGCATCATGATGTTTTTTAGATATTTTTCCTTGTTAATTGCAAATGATTTTAAGTTCCCTTCTGTATTAAACTGATACATAAAATTTCGAGGACTCGGAATAATAGTAGCCAAAAACAAACATTCGTTTAAAGTTAATTGATCTGGTGTTTTTTCGAAATAGAACTGAGACGCTTCACCAATGCCATATACATTTGGCCCCCATTCAATAATATTAAAATATACTTCTAGCATGCGCTCTTTACTTACAATTCTATTGTTTTCGAGAATATAAACGAGTAAAATTTCTTCTAGTTTTCGAGACAATGTTTTTTCGCGAGTTAAAAAAGCATTTTTTATCAATTGCATACTAATGGTACTGCCTCCTCTAGAAAATTTCTTCGTTCGAATGTTTTTCACAATCGATTGTCTGAACGCTTCTGTAATAAATCCTTTGTGCGAAAAGAAAGAAGGGTCTTCGGTGGTGAGTACTGATTTTCTTAAATAAGGTGAAATTGCATTTAATGGTGTATAGTTTGGATTGGCTTGACCCACTAAAATAGGTCTTTGCAATACGTTTTTAATGATGGCGCGATAAATGAATTCTCCGTTAAGTTTGTTCAGATTGGCTTCGCCATATTTTGTAATTTTTAAATTCTCCTTATCTAATTTGCTGTCAAAAACAATAGTGTTGGGTTTGTTTTTGTTAAATACAAAATTCAGATTGTAATTGAAATTCCCAGTGGCTTCCATTCCTTCAAAATGAGTAAAAAGGCCATCGGGTAATGAAGTAATAAAATCTTGAGCCTTCATTTTTGGAATATCGATTTTTAAGGTGTAAATTTTATCTGTTTCATTCTTGTAGGAAACATATGGGTTGAATTTTATCTTATTCAATTCTACATTAGAACTGCTGTCAATCGCTATAAAATTTTCTCCAAATAGTAAGTTATAGTTGAAATTAGCATTTTTAATTACAACATCTTTATTGGCAATTTTAGGATGGTTGACGGTAAAATTTGAAATAGACGTAAACCCATCTAGATGTAATTCTCCACTATCCATATCCATATTTGTAACTTTAAAGCGTATGGAATCAAAACTAGCTTTTATATTATATCGCTCATCAAAATAGGGCACTTTTATTTTTCCTGTATCTAAATTAAAGAAACGAATATCGGTTTGTTTTTTTCTAGGGTCGGCAAACCCTTTTATGCTCCAGTTTTGAGTAAACGTATTGGTTTGAACAAGGATTGACGACTCAAGGTTTTTGTCAATTAGGTTTAATTTGTTGAGTCTTACCGTTGCTTTTTTACCCATATCATTCATCCTCAAGGAAAGGTTTTCCAAATGCATATCAGTAGGTACTAAGTTTAAAGCCCTATTTAGTAATTTATAGGCTAGTTTAGCATAATTGGTTTTTTTGCCAGTATCAACGGTGTCTTTGTTTTTGGACAAAAACGCATCGAAATTTCGACCATTTTTATTTTTTACTAATTGTAAAAAACCATTTTTGGCTTCTAATTTTTCTATTTGAATGGTTCCGGTTAGTAAACGCCAAAAGTTAATCTTTGTCTTAAGATTTTCAATGTTAAAAAGGGTGTCCGCTTTTTTTGGAACTAACAAAACGTTTTCCATTTCTACTCCAGAAATGCCTATAAAATTGGCTTTTTTTACTGAAAAGGAGCTATTATAATCCCTATCCAACTTATGTGTAATCTGTACAATGGCTTTTTGCAAAATGGCATCACGAAAAACAAAAAGACCTGCAATAACTAATGCAAAAAATATGCTAACGATTTTAGTGATTAGGAATATCTTTTGTTTTCTAGTTCTCATGTATTTAATTTAATTCAATTAGTTTGATTTACCCAAACAATTCACTTGCTACATCTTCAATTTTAGAAACCAATCGTATTTTTATAAACGTATTTTTTAATGAAATCTTATTGTACTTGGATACAAAAATGGTCGAAAACCCTAATTTCTCCGCTTCTTGAATGCGTTGGTCCACACGATTTACAGGGCGAATTTCGCCAGAAAGACCCACTTCGCCAGCAAAACAATACCCTTCTCCAATAGGAATATCTTCGTTTGAGGATAAAATGGCGGCAACTACGGCCAAGTCAATTGCGGGATCATCAATAGAAATTCCTCCAGTAATGTTCAAGAAGACATCTTTAGTTCCTAATCTAAAACCAGCACGTTTTTCAAGAACTGCTAAAATCATATTCAGCCTTTTAGCATTATAACCTGTTGTGCTTCGTTGTGGAGTTCCGTATACTGCCGTACTTACTAATGCTTGAATTTCTATCATTAATGGTCGCATGCCTTCTAATGTTGAGGCAATAGCAGTACCTGAAAGCGTCACGTCTTTATGCGAAATCAAGATTTCGGAAGGATTAGATACTTCGCGCAAACCGCTTCCTAACATTTCATAAATTCCTAATTCAGCGGTAGAACCAAAACGATTTTTTAAAGACCGTAAAATGCGATATACATGATTCCTGTCTCCTTCAAATTGCAAAACGGTATCAACCATGTGCTCTAAAATTTTTGGCCCTGCAATATTTCCGTCTTTAGTAATGTGACCAATTAAAATAACTGGAATATTGGTTTCTTTGGCAAATTTTATTAGTTCTGCGGTTGTTTCCCGAATTTGCGAAATGCTTCCAGGAGATGCTTCAATATATTCGGTATGTAAGGTTTGTATGGAATCGATGATGACAATTTCAGGTTCAATCGCTTCTATTTGTCTAAAAATATTTTGTGTTTTGGTTTCAGTTAGAATGTAACAATTGTCGGTGTTTGATGTAATTCGTTCCGCACGCATTTTAATTTGCTTCTGGCTTTCTTCGCCAGAAACATATAAGGTTTTATAGGGTAATTTAAGAGAAATTTGAAGCAATAGAGTGCTTTTTCCTATTCCGGGTTCACCGCCTAAAAGAATTAGAGATCCAGGAACTATTCCGCCACCTAGAACCCGATTCAATTCGCCATCACAAGTATCCATTCGGATTTCTTGAGCGGAATCGATTTCATTAATTTTTAATGGTTTTGAAGCTTTTTTGGTTTCTGTGCTAGCTGATTTCCAAACCGATTTTTCTTCTTTTTGAATGATTTCTTCGGCTATTGTATTCCATTCTTTACAGGAATTGCATTGACCTTGCCATTTGGCGTATTGGGCTCCACAATTTTGACAAAAAAAAGAAGTTTTTACTTTAGACATTTTAGATTTTACTGATTCTTAAGTTCATCTGCTTTATCTAACATAATTTGTGTGGTTAAATCTCTTATTTCTTCTTTGAGATAAGCTCCTTGGTATAACTTAGAGGCCTTTTTAAATTCCCCTTTCTTTTCATACATGAGTGCTAAGTAGAAATCGCTCAACATGGATTTTGGATAATCTCTTTTGGCCAAATCTGATAAATCTTTAAATTCATCATAAGTTTTGTTTTTTAAAATAGCAGCTTCAATTGCCCTATAATCGTTAATTCGGATAGGCATATTAATACTCAAAGTTTTTTTAATATTTTCATATTTATTAACCAAGTAATCAACATGACCATCAGGAAGTTTTACAATAACTTCTAAAAACTCTTTTATTGAAATTGGACTATAGGTGTAAAAGAAAGAACTTAAAGCTTTAGGAATAGATATTGAAACCATAGAATAATGGTTTTCGCCTTTAAAATCATTAAATTTATAGTTTAATTTTGAATTTGAAACAGTACTGACTACACTATCTAGTTCTCTAATATTGGTTTGCATTTTTTTTATGTCACCATCAGCTGTTGATAAGTAATAAAAAATAGGTTTTTCAATAACAGACAGCCTTTTCGGAATTTCATTTATCATTCCTTTAGCAAGAATAGGACTCATAGAAATGTAACCATCAAATAATGGTACATCTTTATAAAGATAAAAATTTAAGAAACCAGCCGTGGTGTCATGACCCGCAATAATTTTAAAAGGAGCAAGTCGGTATTTTTCTTGAATATAGGGAATTAATTCCAGCCCAATAAACTCAAAAAAAGCACTTCCTTGATCAATAGGGAGGCCAGTATTTTCTCCGTAAGTACTGTCGGATTCTCGTTCATTATTTTTATTTTGACTAATTCCAACAGTAATGGTCTCTGGCAAATCATCCCAATAAGCACCGTATCTTAATGCTCCAAGAAAAGGGTCAAACAAATAATCGCCGTCGAGTATAATAACTAATGGATATTTTTTCTCTGGGTTTTTATCGTAATTTTTAGGCAATCCTATAGTAATTTCTCTTTCTCCGTTTAGTTTCAAAGAAGGGTACATTATTTTAGTTACTTGACCGAAATTACTGGCAGAATAAATCAGAAAGAGGAGTAAAAATAATTTTCTCATACTTTATAGAATGGTCTATTTTTAGGACTTAAAAATGATTAGCAAGATAATAAAAAAATTCATTTTATTTTATGTTAATAAAAAAAACGAATCATGTTACGATTTTTTTTAATTAGTTACTACTACTCGGCCTTTTTTTCTTCTGTAGGTTGTTCGATAATTGGTTCCGTTTGTTCGACAATTTTAGCATCTTTACTAGGGATTAAGCTTTTTAATTCTTCTGATTTATCAAACATCATGTTTTTTGTTAAGCTTCCAATTTCGTCTTTTTGAAAAGCGTTAATATAAGCTTTAGCAGCTTTTTTTAAATCGTCTGTTTTTTCATACATCATTGCTAAATGATAATCACTAAGCATTGTTTTTGGATAGTTTTTCTTTGCTAATTCTGATAAAGTTTGAAACTCTGCATAGGCTTTGTTTTTAAGAATTGCTGCTTCAATGGCTTTAAAATCATTGATGCGTATAGGTATTTTTATATTTAATGTTTTTTCTAAAGCATCATATTTATTGCTTAAATAGTCTACGTATCCTGACTGTAGCACAACTATTTTATCTAAAAATTCTGAACTGGAAATAGGCTTATAAGCATCAAAAATTTGATAGAGCGCATTTGGGATAGATTTTAAAACTAAAGAATAATGATTGGATTCTTTAAAATCATCAAATTTGTAATTTAAGTTTGGTTTTTTGATGGCTTTAGCTAATTGGTCTAAATCTCTAATTTTTTTTTGTTCTTTTTTTATATCTCCATCTGATGTAGATTGATAATAAAAAATTTGTTGTTCAAGAAATGCTAGACGTTCAGGAATTTGTTCTGCCATACCTGACTTTAGTTCTGGGCTTAATGAAATATAAGCATTAAAAAGGGGTTGGTCTTTATAAAGATAAGAATTTAGAAAACCAGCAGTAACATCATGACCGGCAATAATTCTGAAAGAAGAAGTTCTATATTTTTTTTGAATGTAAGGAATTAATTCTAAACCAATAAATTCGTAAAATTTCTCGCCTTTATCAATGGGCAGCCCATTAGCGTTATCAGTAGCGCAATCTAATTCACGTTCATTGTTTTTGTTTTGACTGATGCCAACTATAATAACTTCTGGCAAGTCATCCCAATACGCACCATAATTTAGCGCTCCTTGAAACGGGTCAAACAAATAATCACCATCGAGTAAAATCAATAAAGGATATTTTTTTTCTGGATTTTTATCATAATAAAGTGGGAGTCCAATAGTAATTTCTCTTTCTTCATTAAGTTTTGAAGAGGCAATCATTTCTGTGGTTTTTTGAGATAGAACCTTAGAAGCAGTAATGAAAATGAGAAATAAAAATAATTTTTTCATCTGGTTAGTGGTATTTCTTTGTAATAGAATTAAAATAGTTTACTAATGTAAACAATTATTTATTTCTATTTAAAATTGGTAAAAATAAAAATGATAAAAGACCAAGTACCAAAACCAAAAGCATTTGAGAACTCCATACAATCCAGCCAAAAGCATTTCCTGCAGTTTCAGGAATAGAATAAAAAAGTAAAATTTTAGAGATTAAAAAGGGATATGATCCTAAACCACTGTTTGTAAAAGATATTGCTACACTTCCAACAACAAAAGCAGTCATTATTGCACCAATAGATAGATTACTGGTTTGTGGAATTACAAAAAGAGTAATGTAGAAAGTAAATAAATAAGAGAACCAAATAAATGAAGTATGAAAAAAATAAGACCATTTCTTTTTAATATGAAGAATACTTACAAAACCTTCTTTTAAACCAGAAACTTTTTCTTTTAATTTTAGAACCCATTTTTTCTTCGAGTATAAATATGTTCTTAATAAAACAATGAAAAATAAAACAAAGAGTACTACTAAAAACAACAATTTTTTTAACGGAATTTTATCAAGTATAAATGTTTTTACAATGTCAAACTGCAAAAAAATAGCTACTATAACAAAGAAAAGCAAAACAATCATATCTACAATTCGTTCAGCAACTATTGATCCAAAACCTTTGTCAAAAGGAACGTTTTCATATTTTTTTAAGATAACAGCCCTAGAAATCTCACCTGATTTCGGAACAGTTAAATTTAGTAAATATCCAATGTTAACAGCTATAAAATTATTGTAAAATGAAGTAGAGTAACCCATATGCTCCAAAGCAAACTTCCATCTATAAGCTCTCGAGGCATTGCCCAAAAAAGCCATAACTAAGCCAATATATATATAGGAATAATCAGCATTTTTAAAATAGCCTTTTATTTCAAGAATTTGTTCAGAAGTAAACTTTTCGTAGGTATAGACAATTAAGAAAATGCCTAATAAAACAGGAAGTAAAATGGAGAGCCATTTGCTAATGTGTTTTTTCAAAAGAGTTTTATTTTTTTCTATAGTTGTAAAAAAAGGAAACATTAGCTTCCAAAAATTATTGAGGCAAAAGTAATTAATTTAATGAAATGGTATCAATCAATCTTACATTGTTCACATATACAGCAATAAATGCTCTATAATTCGTGTTTTTATTTTTTCTTTTGCACGGCAACAAAAATGTTTCATCGGCAATTTCAAAATATTCTAATTTTAGGTTAGGAACATTCTTAAATTGTTTTTCAACCCAATCAGATATTGATAAAACACTTTCAGTTTTAAATTTTATTTTTACTTCTTGAATGGTTTTGTAAATTAGTGCTGCTTCATTTTTTTCTTCAGGACTTAGTCGTTCGTTTCTAGAACTCATAGCGAGTCCATTAGGTTCTCTAAAAACAGGGCATATAATAATATTTACAGGAATATTGAGGGTTTTAACTAACTTTTTTATAATTAATAATTGTTGAAAATCCTTTTCTCCAAAATAGGCATTTGTAGGTTTTACAATTTCAAATAAGCGCTTAACAACAGTTCCAACCCCGTCAAAATGACCTGGTCTGAACTGACCTTCCATTGGTTTTTCTAAGCCATCAAAATTAAAATGTTCAGTAATGGTTTTTCCTTCATAAATATCATCAACAGTTGGAGCATAAATGATTACTTTACTGGATATAGATTTAATCTTATCAATATCCTTTTCTAATGTTCTTGGATAGTTTGACAAATCATTCGGGTTATTAAATTGTGTCGGATTTACAAATACACTAACCACTGTTATCTCGTTATTGAGTAAAGATTCCTTTATTAATGAAAGGTGACCCAGATGTAAGGCTCCCATAGTAGGTACAAAACCAAGAGAGGTTTTATCACTTACTATTGTTGATAAATAGGTTAACAAATGAAGCTTTTTGTCGAAAATTAACATGTGTTTATTTTTGAAATAGGTGCAAACTTAAGTTTTTAGTTATTAACTGCATAAATTTTTGTAAATTTGCACTGTTTTTATTGACAATAAGTAAAGTAAATTACAATATGGAGGAAAAGAGGATATTATACGTATCATCTGAAGTGGTGCCCTATCTAGCGGAAAATGAAGTATCTTTAATGTCATATGACGTCCCTAAAATGATCAACGATCAAGGAGGGCAAATTAGAATTTTCATGCCTAGATATGGAAATATAAACGAAAGAAGACATCAATTGCACGAGGTAATTCGATTGTCTGGAATGAATTTAGTGGTTAACGATCTAGATATGCCACTCATCATTAAAGTTGCATCTATACCTAAAGAACGCATTCAGGTTTACTTTATTGATAATGAAGAATATTTCAAAAGAAAAGCAACCTTTACAGACGAAGAGGGTGTTTTATATTCAGATAACGACGAAAGAGCCATATTTTTCGCAAAAGGAGTTGTTGAAACCGTTAAAAAGCTCAATTGGGTTCCTGATATTATTCATGTGCACGGATGGATGGCTGCAATGTTACCTATCTATATGAAGCATTTTTATAAAGACGAAGCATTGTTTGCACATACTAAAATAATAACGTCTGTTTACAGTCAGTCTTTTGATGGTACTTTAGATATTGAAATGATAAACAAAGTAAATTTTGATAATGTTCCTTTAGAAGCGATTGCACATTTAGAATTGCCAAACTATGAGAATGTATTAAAAGCTTCTATACTTCATTCTGACGCTGTAATCGTTGCATCAGACAATTTATCTTCAAGTTTAACACAATTTATAGAATCATCAGGAAAACCTTTTTTACCTTTCACTCCAAAAGATAAATTTGCTGAAGCGTATACTAATTTTTACAAAAATACGCTACTATAATTCAATAATTTAAAGTCAAGCATGAATACTACTCCATTAAAAAAATACATTCTATTTGCTTTAACAATCATTCTTTTTGCTGCTTGTGATCAAGATTTTAACGGAATTGGGACAGATATTATTGGCGATGATAATTTTGAAATAACTAAAACCGAACCAAGCGTAGTGGCTTTCAATCAAAATTTAGGACCAGTACAATCCAATAATCTGCCAATTAACGCTTTAGGGATTTATAACAACACTGCTTTTGGAGAAACTACTGCAAATTTTGCTACTCAAGCAGTTTTACAAACTGTAAATCCAACTATTGACCCTGCTTTAAAACCAGTAATCGAAAGTGTTATTTTATACATTCCTTATTTTACAGACGCAACGAAAACGACTACTAATACTGACGGAGTTAGTACCTACACGCTAGATTCTATTTACGGACCAACAGCCTCAAAAATTAAATTAGGAGTATACGAATCAGGATATTATATGAGAGATTTTGACCCTGCAACTCAAGACGGTCAAGTTTATTATTCTAACCAAAATAGTCTTTTTGATAACGTAAAAGGCCAGCGATTAAACAATGGCGAGCCGGCTCAAAATGATGAGTTTGTTTTTAGCAATGCAGAAATTAAAGAAGTGACTAAAGATTCTGATGGAAAAGAAACTACAGTTAGAACAGCACCAGGAATGAGGCTAAATCTTGATATCAACTTTTTTAAATCCAAAATATTGGACGCCCCATCAGGAAAATTGGCAACGAATGATGTTTTTAAAAATTATTTTAGAGGATTGTATTTTAAAGTAGAAAAATCTGGAACTTCCTCGCAGTTAGCTTTAATCAATTTTAGCAAAGGAACCATAACTATAAAATATAAAGAGAACAAATCACTTACAGAAAAAGATGAAAAAGATAGAGTTTCAAAATCTATTGTGCTCAACTTAACTGGAAATTCAGTAAATTTATTTCAAAATAATTATTTGCCAATTTATTCTGACGGAATAGCATCGCCAAATACTTCAGAAGGAGACTCGAAATTATATCTAAAAGGGGGAGAAGGTTCAATGGCGGTGATTGATATTTTTAAAGATAATGAGTTAGATTTCTTTAGAACAAATAAATTTCTTATTAATGATGCCAGTTTAACGTTTACTATTGATGCAAATACTATGGCAAACGCAGATGAACCAAACAGAATATATTTATACGATTTGAACAACAAAAAGCAATTAATAGATTATACATTTGATTCTTCAATAGGCTCGTCTTCTAAGTTTAATAAAAATTTACACGGGGGAATAATAGAAAAAGAAGCGGTTGGTTCCAAAAAAGGAGTACGGTACAAAATCAGATTAACCAATCATATCCGAAATTTAGTAAGTGATAAAACGGTAACTAAAGTAAAATTAGGATTGGTAGTTACCGAAAATATAAACGATGTGAGTAATAAAAATTTGTCAATACCAATAACAAATAGCGGATTTAACATCAAACAAATACCAACATCTTCAGTAATAAATCCTTTGGGAACCGTTTTATTTGGAACAAATCCAAGCGTAGCTGAAGAGAAAAGATTGAAATTTGAAATTTATTATACAAAACCTAATTAATTAAAAATTATGTGCGGAATAGTAGGATACATAGGACATAGAGAAGCTTACCCGATTATTATAAAAGGGTTAAAAAGATTAGAATATAGAGGGTACGATAGTGCTGGATTAATTTTGTATGACGGTAAAGATGTAAAACTTTCTAAAACAAAAGGCAAAGTTTCGGATTTAGAAGACATTTCTAAAGAAATTACGACAACGGGAACTATAGGAATGGGTCATACGCGTTGGGCCACTCACGGTGTGCCGAATGATGTAAACTCCCATCCGCATATGTCAAATTCAGGCAATTTAGCAATAATTCACAACGGAATTATAGAAAATTATGAGCCGTTAAAAAAAGAATTAATAAAAAGAGGATATATTTTTCATTCAGATACTGATACTGAAGTTTTAGTAAATTTAATTGAAGAAGTTCAGAAAAAAGAAAAGCTAAAATTAGGAAAAGCTGTACAGGTAGCCTTAAACCAAGTAGTAGGAGCTTATGCAATTTGCGTTTTTGACAAACAAAATCCAGATGAAATTGTTGTGGCTCGTTTAGGAAGTCCATTAGCGATTGGAGTTGGAGAAAACGAATATTTTATTGCTTCTGACGCATCACCTTTTATTGAATATACATCAAATGCTATTTATTTAGAAGATGAAGAAATGGCAATTGTTAGATTGCACAAACCATTAAAAATTAGAAAGATTAAAGACGATAGCCTTGTAGATCCATATATTCAAGAATTACAAATGAATTTGGAGCAAATAGAAAAAGGAGGTTATGATCATTTTATGCTTAAGGAGATTTACGAACAACCAAACGTAATAAAAGATACCTATAGAGGAAGACTGCATGCCAACAAAGGGATTATTCAAATGGCAGGTATTGAAGATAATTTAGAAAAATTCCTAAATGCTGATAGAATTATTATTGTTGCATGTGGAACATCATGGCATGCTGGTTTAGTAGCTGAGTATGTTATTGAAGAATTTGCAAGAATTCCTGTTGAGGTTGAATATGCGTCAGAATTCAGATATAGAAATCCTATCATCAATAAAAATGATGTTGTAATTGCAATATCACAATCAGGAGAAACTGCGGACACGCTTGCAGCAATTAAATTGTCTAAAGAAAAAGGAGCTTTTGTATTTGGAGTTTGTAATGTAGTTGGGTCATCTATTTCTAGAGAAACTCATGCTGGTGCTTATACACATGCTGGCCCAGAGATTGGTGTTGCCTCTACAAAAGCATTTACCACTCAAATTACAGTTCTAACCATGATTGCTTTGCGTTTAGCTAAAGCTAAAGGAACTCTTTCGAATTCTGATTTTCATAGGTATTTACAAGAGTTAGAACTTATTCCAGAAAAAGTTGCCGAAGCATTAACCACCAATGATAAAGCAAAAGAAATTGCTACGAAATTTAAAGATGCTCCAAATTGCTTGTATTTAGGTAGAGGATATAATTTTCCGGTAGCATTAGAAGGCGCTTTAAAGCTTAAAGAGATTTCTTATATTCACGCTGAAGGATATCCAGCTGCCGAAATGAAGCACGGGCCAATTGCTTTAATTGACGAACATATGCCAGTAGTTGTTATTGCTCCTAAACAAGGGCATTATGATAAAGTGGTGAGTAATATTCAAGAAATTAAATCAAGAAGCGGTAAAATTATTGCTGTAGTGACTAAAGGCGATACTCAAGTTCGCGAATTAGCTGATTATGTAATTGAAATTCCAAATACTTCGGATGCATTATCTCCGTTGTTAACAACAATTCCATTGCAACTCTTATCCTATCATATTGCTGTAATGAGAGGATGTAATGTTGATCAGCCAAGAAATTTAGCAAAATCGGTTACGGTTGAATAGTTAAAGTTTTAATTTTTTTATAAAAACGTCTCGATATTTCGAGACGTTTTTTTTGCAATAAATTTAAATTTAGCGTAAAATTATAGGCGTGCATAGTATTATTTTTAGGCTTATTCTTAAAACGTTAATAAAAACTTAAATTTTGTTAAAATAATGAATACGTAATAAAAGGCAATAATTATTATAAATACAAAAATTAATCGTTAGTATTTTTATTAATTTCAAAAATATTTGTACTTTGGCTTAATAAACAAATAAAAATTAAACCAAATGAAAGTGTATTTATTTATTTTGTCGTTGTTTTTTTGCGGTATAACTTACTCGCAAAGTACAATTACAGGAGTTGTCAAAGACGGCAACAAAAAACCAATTTCTGGAGCCAATATTAAAATTATCGGAGACTCGGCAGGAACAGTTAGTGACTTAGATGGTAATTTTGAATTAAAAACATCTAAAAACCCACCTTATGCCATTGAAGTTTCGAGTGTTGGGTATGGAGCAAAAAAAATAGATATTAAATCTAACAATCAAAAAGTAAGTGTAAATCTTGTAGACGAAGAAACCTTACTAAATGAAATCGTAGTCTCCGCTTCTAGAACGCCAGAAAGAGTTAGAGAGTCAGCTGTTACTATTGAGCGAATGACAGCAAAAGACATCAAGAAAACTGCTTCTCCAACCTTTTATGACGGTTTAGAAAACTTAAAAGAAGTGCATATGAACACTAGTAGTATGTCTTTTAAGTCTATCAACACTAGAGGTTTTGCAACTGTTGCAAACACAAGATTCTTGCAGTTAGTAGACGGAATGGACAACTCTTCGCCATTATTAAACTTTGTTTTAGGAAACTTAATTGGAGTTTCTGAAATTGATGTAGCTAATGTCGAGCTTTTACCTGGTGCTTCATCTGCTCTGTATGGCGCAAATGCATTCAATGGTATATTATTCATGAACAGCCAAAGTCCGTTTACGAATCAAGGAATAACGGCTTATGCAAAATTTGGACAAACGAGTCAAAAAGCAGCAGGAAATAATGATTATTATGATTACGGCATTCGAGTAGCACATGCTTTCTCGAAACATTTTGCAGCCAAAGCTAATTTTACTTTTATGCAAGGAACCGATTGGTTCGCTACAGATTACAGAGATAAAGATTTAGTAAACAATGTTGGTCTTGACAGAAGTTTTCATAACTACAACGGAATTAATGTGCACGGAGATGAAGCTTCAACAAATTTAAATGGAGTTGCTAAAGGTTTACTAGATGCGGGGAGAATTACGCCTGCGCAATTTGCAACATTCAATCAAATTCTTCCAAATTATAATGTGAGTAGAACTGGTTATAATGAGACCGATTTGACCGATAACAAAGTTAAAAATGCTAAAGCAGATATGTCACTACATATCAGGCCATGGGCAAATGATTTTGAAATTATTTTGCAAAGTAAATTCGGTACTGGAAATACAGTGTATCAAGGAGCAAATAGATATTATTTGAATAACTTTTTTATGCAACAACATAAATTAGAGGTAAAAGGGAAGAACTTCTTTGTTAGAGGATATACTACTACTGAAGATGGCGGAAGATCATATGATATGACTTTTACTGGACTTAACGTAAATAGAAAATGGAAAGACGATAATACTTGGTTTGGTCAGTACGCAGGTGCTTTTGTGCAAGCTACAGTAGGAGGAGCAACGCCAACACAAGCGCATGCTATTTCTAGAGCTGCAGCAGATACAGGAAGATTTTTACCAGGCACTCCAGAATTTAAAAAAGCATTTAATGAAGTTATCGCAAATCCTGATGTGCTTTCTGGATCAAGATTACAAGATAATTCTAGAATTTGGCATTCTGATGCTAATTATAACTTTAAAGATGTTTTTAAACCTGCGGAAATTCAAGTTGGAGGATCGTTTCGTTTGTATGAATTAGATTCTGGAGGAAGAATTTATACTGATGCTAATGGTCAAATAAATTACAGTGAATATGGCGCCTATACCCAAGTTCAAAAAAAGTTAATGGAAGATAGATTAAAACTTACAGGATCTGTACGTTATGATAAATCTCAAAATTTTGATGGGAATTTCTCTCCAAGACTTTCTGCAGCATATTCAGCAGGCGAGAATAAAAACCACAACTTCAGAGGTTCATTCCAAACTGGTTTTAGAAACCCAACAACCCAAGACCAATATATAGGGTTTAATGTTGGTAATGCTGTACTTATTGGTTCAGCTCCAGACAATTTAACTCGATATTCAGAGATAAGAGGTGGTGGTGGTGCTAGAGGTTCAATTTCAGCAACTGGGCAGGCTATTCTATCTCTTATAAACGGAGCACCTACATCAACAGTAACCATAAATGGTGAAAACGCCTATTTTAATTCATATACAGCAGCCTCTGCAAGAGATTTTGCAAACTTTGCAAGAGAAAATCCAACAAATTTGCAAGGTGCTGCTGCATTACTTAGAAAGACAAATGCAGGATTTGTAAAGCCAGAAACGGTTAAAGCATTCGATTTGGGATATAGAGGGCAAATTAAAGATTTTGCATTTGATATTAATGGGTATTATAACATATATAATGATTTCTTAGGAAATTTAAATGTAATTGCGCCATACTACGGGACCGCTGCAGATAATATAACTTTAACTGGTGCAGCAGGCAATCCAAATCCAACAGTTTCTGCTGAACAATCAGTTATTGCTGTTGCAAACAGTGATGTAAGGGTATTTCAATTGTATACCAATACAGCCTTAGAAATTAAATCATTAGGTTTTGGACTAGGTGTTTCTAAAAAAATTATTAATAATTTTGAAATTAGTGCTAATTATAATTTTGCAGAATTTCAATTTGATCAAGATAAAGACAAAGATTTCGAAGCAGGATTTAATACTCCAAAGCATAGAGTAAAAGCATCTTTAGGGAATGAGAAATTATTTAAAAATTTCGGATTTAATCTAAGTGCTAGATGGAATAGCGAATACTTATGGCAATCGACTTTTGCTGATGGAATGATTGATGCAGCGACGGTAATTGATGCTCAAATAAACTATAGTATACCAAAATTAAAATCGATTCTTAAAATAGGCGCATCAAACCTTGGAGGGCAAGAATACCAACAAGTACTGGGAGCAGGTCTAATAGGACAACAGTATTTTGCTTCTTGGACAATTACACCTTGATTGTATTAAAAAAACATATAAAATTAATATTATGATAAAAAATATAAAATTGTTGCTACTGGTTTCGTTAACCTTCGTAGCTTGTAATAATGATGATGAAACTGTAGTTGTTTCAAATTCAACTGACGGAGCTCCGTTAACCTCTGGAACTGCCGATTTTTCAAAATATGTTGCTTTAGGAAATTCATTGACAGCAGGATTTAGCGATGGGGCACTTTTTATTGAAGGGCAAAAAGGATCCTATACTAATATTTTAGCACAACAATTTTCTCAAGTTGGAGGCGGTGAATTTAAAATTCCGTTCATGGCAGATAATGTTGGTGGACTTTTATTTGGTGGTGCACCAAATCCATCATTTGGTCGTCGATTGTTTTTTGATGGCTGTGGTCCAGTATCAGTTACGGGCTCATCAACTACAGAGACATTTGCGTCTAATACAGGAGGATTATATAATAATATGGGGATTCCTGGCGCAAGAAGTTTTCATCTTATTTTTAATGGTTATGGCAACCCTGCTGGTTTAGGAGCTGTTCCCGCAACAGCAAATCCATATTTTGTTAGAATAGCTTCTAACCCTAATAAATCAGTTCTTGAGGATGCTATGGCACAATCACCAACATTTTTCTCTTTATGGATAGGAAATAATGATGTATTAGGATATGCTTTAGCAGGCGGTGATTCAGCATTAGATGCAATTACTCCTACGACAACCTTTGATTTTGCTTACACAACTCTAGTTAACACTTTAACTTCAAATGGAGCAAAAGGTGTTATAGCAAATATTCCATATGTTACAAGCATTCCTCAATTTACTACAATTTCTGTAAAACCTGTAAATCCTAATTCTTATTTTAAAGATGCTGATGAGACAAATTGTAGTGTTACTTATCCCATTTCTGCGGGAGATATCGCAACAATAAATACAATCAATTCAAGTCTTATGTCAGCTTTAAGCTCTATATTACCTGATAGATTCAGTTTGTTGTCAACAACAGCAAATAATCCATTAATAATCCAAGATGAATCATTAGAAGATAAAGGTGCAACAATAGTTTTTGCCGCAACAAATAGCGGAAATCCAACATTAGTTGCATTAGCAAACTATTTAGGAGCAACTTATGGTAAAGCGCGTCAATCCAAAACAGGCGATTTAATTCCACTAACAACAAGAGGAGTTATAGGAACTCAAAACACTAATCTTCCTGCACCTATATTGCAAGCAGGTCTTGGAGCCTACGGTATTACATTCCCGTTACCAGACCGACACGTTTTGGTGCCGAGTGAGATTTCTGAGTTAAAAACAGCTACTGATGCCTATAATTCAACTATTAAATCATTGGCAGATTCAAAAGGTTTGGCTTTCGTAGATGCTAATTCAGTATTAAATGAAGTTGCTACAAAAGGTGTTTCGGCAAATGGCTTTACTTTAAGATCAACATACGTTACAGGCGGAGCATTTTCATTAGACGGAGTTCATCCTAGTCCAAGAGGATATGCTTTAATTGCAAATGAATTCTTAAAATCCATTAATGCAAAATACGGCTCTAATTTAAAAGGCGTCGATTTAGGAAATTATAGAATACTATATCCGGCTAATCCATTAGCTTTTTAAACTTATAATATTTTTTCATCTAAAACCATCACAATTTTTGTGGTGGTTTTTTTAGTTTTAAACAAATAGTTTACAGCAATTAATTCTATTAAAAAAAATAGAATTTATTTTACTAAAAAAAATCTTGATTTATTATTTTAAAAAATTATCTTTGCACTCTGAAAAAAGCACCCATTATATAAAAAATAATTAGATGTTTTTTACAAACCTAAAACGCTATTAAATAAATACATAAGCAATGTCAAAAGTAATCGGAAAAGTTGCACAAATCATTGGTCCAGTAGTTGACGTAGTTTTCAACGGTAAGGATGTTGAACTTCCAAAAATTTATGATTCATTAGAAATCACAAAAAAAGACGGTACTTTGTTGGTACTAGAAGTACAATCTCACATTGGTGAGAACACTGTTAGAACCATTTCTATGGACTCAACAGATGGTTTAAGCAGAGGCTATGAGGTAGTTGGAACAGGAAATCCTATCAAAATGCCAATTGGACCAGATGTTTACGGTCGTTTGTTCAACGTAATTGGAGATGCAATTGATGGTTTAGGTGAATTACCTAAAACAGGAGATAACGGATTGTCAATTCACAGACCGGCTCCAAGATTCGAAGATTTATCAACTTCATCAGAAGTTTTATTTACTGGTATTAAAGTAATCGATTTGATTGAGCCTTATGCAAAAGGAGGGAAAATTGGATTGTTTGGTGGTGCAGGAGTAGGTAAAACAGTATTGATTCAAGAGTTGATTAACAATATTGCTAAAGGTCACGGTGGACTTTCCGTATTCGCAGGAGTAGGTGAAAGAACCCGTGAAGGAAATGACTTGCTTCGTGAGATGTTAGAGTCAGGAATTATAAAATACGGTGAGGAATTTATGCACTCTATGGAAAATGGAGGGTGGGATTTGTCTAAAGTAGATATGCCAGGAATGAGAGAGTCTAAAGCTACTTTCGTTTTTGGGCAAATGAATGAGCCACCAGGAGCTCGTGCTCGTGTAGCACTTTCTGGATTGTCTATCGCTGAGTATTTCCGTGATGGTGCTGGATCAGATCAAGGGAAAGATGTATTGTTCTTCGTGGATAATATCTTCCGTTTTACACAAGCAGGTTCAGAGGTTTCTGCACTTTTAGGTCGTATGCCATCTGCAGTAGGATACCAACCAACATTAGCAACCGAAATGGGAGCGATGCAAGAACGTATCACATCTACAAACAAAGGTTCTATTACATCTGTACAAGCGGTTTACGTTCCTGCGGATGACTTAACTGACCCGGCGCCAGCAACAACATTTGCTCACTTAGATGCTACAACTGTATTGTCTCGTAAAATTGCTGAGTTAGGTATTTATCCAGCGGTTGATCCGTTAGATTCTACTTCAAGAATTTTGACTCCACAAATTCTTGGTGATGATCATTATGATTGTGCGCAAAGAGTGAAAGAAATTCTTCAAAAATACAAACAATTGCAAGATATTATTGCGATTCTAGGTATGGAAGAATTATCAGAAGAAGATAAACTATCAGTTTCTAGAGCGAGAAGAGTACAACGTTTCTTGTCTCAACCGTTCCACGTTGCTGAGCAATTTACAGGATTAAAAGGGGTTTTAGTAGACATTAAAGATACCATCAAAGGATTTAATATGATAATTGATGGAGAATTAGATCACTTGCCAGAAGCAGCTTTCAACCTTAAAGGAACTATTGAAGACGCTATTGAAGCAGGAGAAAAAATGTTGGCAGAAGCGTAATATAAAGTTAAAGGTTAGAAGTTGAGGGTTAGAAGTAAAATATTTCATCTCAAACCCTCAACTTATAACTTATAACTTATAACTCACAACTTTAAATTATGTTATTAGAAATAGTATCACCAGAAGCAAAATTATTTTCAGGAGAAGTAACTTCTGTATCTTTACCAGGAGTAAATGGTAGTTTTCAGATGTTAAATTTTCATGCTCCCATAGTTTCTACTTTAAAACAAGGTGCTGTAAAAATTGCAGCTTCAAGTTTTAAATTTGATAAAGATGTTGAAGATAAATTTACTAAAATTAATGATCAAAATTTTAGCCTTGATATCAATTCAGGAACTATAGAAATGAAAGACAATAAAGTAATTGTTTTAGTAGATTAAAAAATTTAAAATAAAGAGTAAAAGCCAAGCAGTATTGTTTGGCTTTTTTTATTTTTGAATATCTAAATCACAAATTGTTTTTAAGGTGTAAAAACATGAAAAATTTCCCTAATAATCTTTCTGCAAAACTCGAACTTCGCAAGCAAAACAATGCTTTGCGTAAATTGTCCTTTCCAAAAGATTTGATAGATTTTGCTTCAAACGATTATATAGGTTTTGCTCTATCAGAAACTATTTTTCAGGAATCTCATCAATATCTTATTGATAAAAATATCAAAACAAACGGAGCGACAGGTTCTCGATTATTGTCTGGAAATCATCAATTGTATCAAGACGCTGAAAAACGTATTGCCCAATTTCATCAGTCTGAATCGGCATTAATTTTTAATTCTGGTTACGATGCCAATGTTGGTTTTTTTAGTTCAGTTCCTCAAAAAGGTGATTTTATTTTATACGATGAATTAAGTCATGCATCTATTCGCGATGGATTACAATTGTCAAATGCAAAATCATATAAATTTAAACACAACGATTTAGACGATTTAAAGCAATTAATTTTAAGATTTCGAAAGGAGCATTCTGAAATTTATATTGTTACCGAAAGTGTGTTTTCTATGGATGGAGACACACCACATTTAAAAGAACTAGTTCAACTTTCTAACAAATACAACTGTTATTTGGTTGTTGATGAAGCTCACGCTCTTGGTGTTTTTGGATTAAATGGTGAAGGAATTCTACAATCAGAAGAAATACAGAACAATGTTTTTGCAAGAATAATAACTTTCGGGAAAGGGCTAGGTTGTCACGGAGCAGCAATAGTAGGAAGTTTAGAACTTCAAGAATATTTAATTAATTTCTCAAGAAGTTTTATATACACTACAGGACTTTCTCCTCATGCTGTTGCAACAATTTTAATTGCGTACCAACATTTAGAACAAACAAAAAATATTCAAAAATTGAAAGAAAATATTATTCATTTTAATCAAGAAAAAAATGTGTTCGGGCTAAAACCTTTATTTGTTAGAAGTAAATCGGCTATTCAATCGGCAATAATCCCAGGAAATGATGCTGTAAAGGCAATAGCAAATCAATTTCAAGAAAAAGGATATGATGTAAAAGCCATTTTATCACCAACGGTTCCAGAAGGACAGGAACGATTGCGGTTTTGTCTGCACAGTTATAATTCTAAAGAAGAAATATCTGAGGTATTGAAATTGTTGTCTGAATTGGTTTTTAAATAATATAAAGTAAAAATCGTTGTGAACTTTGCGCATTCTTTGCGAACTTTGCGGTTAAATAAACAATATGAAACTATTTATAACAGGAATCGGAACAGATGTAGGAAAGACCGTAACAGCAGCAATCATAACCGAAGCTTTAGAAGCCGATTATTGGAAACCCATACAAGCCGGTGATTTAGAAAATTCAGATACACATAAAGTAAAAGAAAGGGTATCGAACAAAAAGTCTTTTTTTCATCCTAATGCCTATGCATTAAACACTCCTGCAAGTCCGCATTATGCTGCCGCCATAGATGGTATTTCGGTTGATATTAAAAAAATCATTGAACCTAACACGAGCAATCATCTAGTAATAGAAGGAGCGGGAGGTGTTTTAGTGCCATTTAACCATGAAAATTATATTATAGATTTAATTCAGAACGATTATAAAGTAATTTTGGTTTCTCGACATTATTTAGGAAGTATCAATCATACATTGCTAACATATGAAGCCTTAAAAAGTAGAAATATCAAAATTGCAGGAATTATCTTCTCTGGGGATGAAAATAAAGCCACTGAAGAAATAATTTTAAAAAAAACGGGAGCATCTTTTATAGGAAGAATAGACAACGAACCTTATTTTGATGCAAATGTCACGAAAGATTATGCCGATAAGTTTAGAGAAAACCTTTTAGGACTGCAATAGCAATTTTAATGACAATTTCAAAAATTAAATGTAATCTCAAATAGAATGACATTATCTGAAAAAGATCAATTATACCATTGGCATCCTTATACTCAACATCAAACAACGGGTTTGTTGCCAGCTATTGTAAAAGGAGAAGGGGCTTTGCTTTGGGACGAGAACGGTAAAGAATATATAGACGCTATTGCTTCATGGTGGGTAAATCCTTTCGGTCATTCAAATCAAGTAATTGCAGATGCTATCTACAAACAATTGACTACTTTAGAGCATGTGCTTTTTGGAGGATTTACCAACAAACCCGCCATACTTTTGGCAGAAAAGTTAATGGAGATTTTGCCATCAAACCAAAAAAAAATATTTTACTCTGATAATGGTTCAACTGCAGTTGAAGTCGCCATTAAAGCTTCATTGCAATATTTTTATAATAAAAATCAAAAGCGAACCAAAATCATAGCGCTTGAAGATGCTTTTCATGGCGATACTTTTGGAGCTATGGCATCAAGCGGAATCACTTTTTTTACCGAAGCTTTTCAAGGGTCATTATTAGAAGTAGTTCGAATTCCGGTTCCAACTCCAGGAAACGAAACTGCCTCTTTGCAAGCTCTCGAAAAATTGGTCCAAACAAACGAATTTGCTGCCTTTATTTTTGAGCCGTTATGTCAAGGTGCCGCTGGTATGGTTATGTATGCACCAGAAGTTTTAGATAAAATGATTGCATTGTGTAAAGCCAATAGTGTATTTGCCATTGCCGATGAGGTAATGACTGGTTTTGGTAAAACAGGCAAAACATTCGCTATTGATTATTTAGAAACAAATCCAGATATGATGTGTTTGTCTAAAGCCCTAACAGGAGGAACTATTCCTATGGCAATTACCACTTTTACTCAGGAAGTATTCGACGGATTTTTAGACGAAGATGTGAACAAAGCTTTTTTTCATGGTCATACTTTTACGGCAAACCCAACAGGATGCGCAGCTGCTTTAGCGAGTATAACTTTGTTAGAAACCGAAGAAATGCAAAAAAACATTCAACGAATTCATGATTTACATTTAGTTTTTGAGCAAAAAATAAAATACCATTCAAGAGTTAAAACCTCTCGAATTCTTGGAGTCATTTTTGCTTTGGAACTCAAAACTGAAAATCAGGAAAGTTATTATGGTAATTTAAGAAATAAACTGTATCACTTTTTTATAGAAAACGGCATTATTTTACGACCAGTGGGTAATACCGTTTATATCTTACCACCTTATATTATTACCAATCAACAACTCGAAAAAGTGTATCAAGTTGTTGAAAAAGCATTGGAAATAGTTTAAATTTGTTCAATTAAAATATAGAAAACACTACTTTGTCTAAAACTATTTCTATTACGTCAATCGCAACAATTTCTCCATTAGGAAATAATTCTGAAACTATTTGGAACAATTATTTGACCCACCAGCATTGTTTTGTAAAGAAAGAATTCAATAATTATAAAGCGTATGTAGCAGTTTTAGATTTTGACAGCAAAAAAGAGGTCGAAAATTTAAAAAATGACGACATCAAATACAAATCATTAGATGCATCTGTTTTATATGCAATGGCAGCATCTCGTAAAGCGGTTACTCAGGCTGGATGGTCAATCAAAGATGTTTTTGGAGTGAATATAGGATCGTCAAGAGGCGCAACAGAATTGTTTGAGAAACACCATAAAGAATTTCTTGAAACAGGAAAAGCACAAACTTTAGCCTCGCCAACCACCACTTTAGGAAATATTTCCTCTTGGGTAGCACATGATTTGCAATGTCAAGGACCAGAAATTTCACACTCTATTACCTGCTCAACTGCATTGCATGCTTTGCTAAACGGAGTCGCTTGGCTTCGTGCTGGAATGGCTAATAAATTTTTAGTAGGAGGAAGTGAAGCGCCATTAACGAGTTTTACAATTGCTCAAATGCAAGCATTAAAGATTTATGCTACTTTAAACGGAAGCAATCAAGAGCAATGGCCATGTCGCGCTTTCGATTTAGAGAAAAAGCAAAGCTCTTTAATTCTCGGAGAAGGCGCAGCGATTTGTTGTTTAGAAATAGGTAAATCACCTAATGCGCTGGCTTATATAGAAGGGATTGGTTATGCGACCGAAATTTTAGAGCATAATATTTCTATTTCAACAGAAGCAATTTGTTTTCAAAAATCCATGAAAATGGCATTAAATGACACTAAAGTTTCAGATGTTGATGTAATTGTAATGCATGCACCAGGAACTATAGCAGGAGATAAAACAGAATTCAAAGCGATTCAAAAAGTTTTCGGAACTGACTTACCCATGCTTACTACAAACAAATGGAAAATTGGTCACACTTTTGGAGCTTCAGGTATGTTAAACATTGAAATGGCTATCTTGATGATGCAACACCAACAATTTATTGGAGTTCCTTTTGCAACAAAACAACCAAAACGAAAAGCTATAAAAAAAGTTTTGATAAATGCGGTTGGTTTTGGTGGTAATGCAGTGAGTATTTTGTTGTCTATCTGATTTTTAAGAAGGTTCTAATTCTTTAACTTTTTCGTAAACTAGATTGCTTTCAAATCCTTTTCTAAGTAGATAATCACAAAATTTCTTACTTTTTTTTAAAGGATTAGGCTCTTTTAAACTTTCCCAAAACCGATCAGCTATAAAATTAAAACTTTGCGAGTATTCCTCCTGAGTAATTTCTTTTAAAGCTTTGTTGATATTGTAGGTAGAGATATTTCTAAATTTTAATTCGTTTACGATTCTAATTTTACCCCAATATTTAATACGGTGTTTCCCTCTTGCAAAACTACAGGCAAAGCGTTCTTCGTTTAAGAAATTGTTTTGTATAAGATAAACAACTACCTCATCAATTTCTGACGGAGAAAGTAATAACTCTCTAGATTTTTTTATAACATCCTCATGACATCGTTCCTGATAAGCGCAATAATGCTCTAACTTTTTTTGAGCTTCTGTAAGGGAATGAGTTTTTTGCATTGCACGAAATTTTTGATATACAAAAATAGCTGAAAACAGATTGGTATTGAAATTTTAATTAAACGAGATTTAGGAAAATTAAAAAAATAAGATGTTTCTTATGTTTTTCATTTCTTGTTTTTTTTACTTATTAAATCTTTCATTACTAGATTTTAATTTTTAGTTACAACCGAACTTGCTTTTGTTTAAAATACAACATTTTTATTAGACTCTGCTAGAATGTATTGATTTTTATAGTTTTTTTACCTTTAAAACAGATTAATTATTTGTTTTGTTTTTGTTGAAAAAATTGTAAAAATGAGCGATATTTATATATTACATTGTTTTTAATTTTATTGGGAAACGTGAATTTAACATATTTGTTAACAATTAAATAAAGTAAAATGACTGAGATTAAGGAAATTAAAACTAAATTTGACTTCCCAAGTTTACTAAATAGGCTACGCCTTGTTTTTGTATGTTCAAAAATGAGGTTTTTACGTATGTTTAATGTTAAATATTAAAATAAATAATTTAGGTAGTTTTAATTATATGAAACACTATGTTATAAAATGAAAATAAAATTACTTTTTTTTCTGATATTGTTTTCGGTAGTTGGTTGGGGGCAAACTACAATTTTTTCTGAAAATTTTGGTTCAACAACAACTTTGCCTTCAGGTTGGATTAGTTCTAATACGACTAATGGTTGGAACGGAAGTTTGGCTTCTGTGTCATCTACTTACTCAGGTTTTTCAGCAGGAGCAAATGCGTTTTTTAGTGGCACGGGAACAAATGGAGCGGTACATACTTTAACTTATTCTAATAATTTATCAACAGTAGGTTATAATTCTATTACAATTTTATGGGGTGGTCGAGGCACATCTTCATTTAATGGAGTTATTACTTTTGAATGGAGTTCCGATGGTGTAGCTTGGAATCCAGCAACTTACACCTATGCTCAAGCTGGAAATGCTTGGGATTTAGTCAATTCAGGCTCAAGAATTGCTTTGCCAGTAGCTGCTGAAGGTGTTGCAAACCTAAGATTAAGGTGGTCTGCAGCCTCAACTAATTTTGGTAATTATAGAATAGATGATGTTACAGTTCAAGGGAATTGTTTATCTCCTCCTCCTTCTCCCCCAGGGTTAATAACGGTTTCTTCCTATTCATCTTGTGGTCCAGCTACGTTAAGTTTTGCGCCAGGATATTATTGGCAAACAACTTCTTTAGGAAACAGTTTGTCAAATCCAACTTCTTCAGATTATATCTTGAATAGCACAGGAACAATATATGTAAGAGCATTCAATGCTGGATGTTGGAGTGCAACAGATATGAATACAGGTTTAATTACTATAAACCCTTTATTATCAATTACAACTCAACCAACAAACAGAGCTATTACAGATGGTACAAATACTACTTTCGCCGTAGTAGCTTCAGCCGGAGTAAGTTACCAATGGCAAGTAGATACGGGAAGCGGTTTTACAAATTTGGTTAACGGACCTCCTTATTCAAATGTCCTTACTGCAACAATGACTGTAACAGCGGCTTCACTTGGAATGAGTGGGTATTTATACAGATGTATAGTTACTGGTACAGCTCCGTGCACAAATGAAATTTCTAATACTGCAAGTTTAACAGTAACAAATACTCCACCAAATAATCCTACAAATTTAACGTCTTGTTTTAATAATACAAGTGTTGATTTATCTTGGACAGCTTCTTCAGGTGGAGCAGCTCCAGATGGATATATGGTTTTTGTACTTCCTGGCGGAACTGCTCCAGCATCAGGAACTGCAGGTAATGCCTCAGCTTATACTGCAAACTCAAATTTTTCTCTAGCCTCATTAGTAACTGCATCATTAGGAAGATGTGTTTACAAAGGAGTTGGAACTTCGGTTTTAGTCACAGGACTTACCAATGCTACAAACTACTCTTTTACAGTGGTTGCTTACAGAGGAAATACAGCAACAGGATGGAGTTCTGGTGTAAATTTGGGAGGTTCTTGGAGAATTACAAATGTTACTACAGATATGCCTGAAGTTACGAGTTTGTCTGCAACTGTAGGAAACAATCAATCATTTGTTTCATGGACAAATGTTGCAAGTGTTTCAATTTGCAGTTATCAATATTTAATAGTTGCCAATCAAGGAACAGTTTCCTTTACGCCGACTGGAGACGGAACTGCTTATACGGCAAATAGTATTTACAGTGGTTCCAATCAGGTGGTTTATAAAGGTGCTGGAACTAATGTTACAATAACCGGTCTAACAAATGGGCTTAGTTATTGTTATAGACTTTTTGTTCGTCGTGGAACTGAGTGGAGTAATGGAGTTGAAATATGTGCAACACCAAATCTTGTTTATTGTACGTCAAGCGGAACGACAGCATTTCCCACCTCAGTAACAAATGTTATATTAAACACCATAAATAATTCTAGTGCTAAACCATCAGGATATAGCGATTACACTGCTATTTCTACCAACTTAACTGCAGGATTAACCTATCCTCTTTCGGTGAATGTAAACACAGCGGGCAACTATGAAGTAGATGGTTATGCTTGGATTGATTTTAATAAGAACGGTCTTTTTACAGATGCTGGCGAATCTTTTAATTTAGGAAGTGCTACTAATGTAGCAAATGGTGTTTTATTTTCTTGTCCATTAAGTATTACTATACCAGCTAATGCCGTTTTGGGCACTACAAGAATGCGTATAACTGCGTCATATGATTTAGGAATTAATGAGTGTTCTACTGCATTTGATGGAGAAGTCGAAGATTACACAATAAATATTCTTGCAGGATGTACGGCTGTAGCTATAACAAGTATAACTCCAAATATGGCTCCTATTGGAACTGAAGTAACCATAAATGCGGCCTCAGGGCTATCAGGTGCAACTGCCACTTTTGCTGGTTTTGCAGCGATTCCGGTCTCTAGTTCTGCTACTCAATTAGTAGTTAAAGTTCCTCCAAGTGCAGTAACAGGAAATCTAATAGTTACTAATGCTGCTCTTTGTGCAGGACTACCAACTGCTTATTCAATTATCAAAGAAGATAAAACAAGTTGTGATGGTGTTGGAGGAACATTTAATGATTTAATTATTTCAGAAGTATTTGATACAAATGCAGGGAATGGTTTTTATCTAGAGTTATACAACCCTACCAATACTGCAATAACTCTAAACGCAGCAAATCCAACGTATAGAATTGAGATTGATAATGATAAAGACGGTGTATTTAATGGCGTTAACAGAACAATAAACATTACTGGAACCATTCCCGCCGGAGGAGTCATAGTTTATAATCTTGGAAACAATACACCTAGTGAATCTCCTTGTACAAGTGTTGCAACAGTTAATTTTTTCGGAAACGGAACAAATGCTAATGACGGTATTTACCTAACTAAAAACAATGAAATCATTGATAGAGTAATTACTCCAAATGAAACAGGATATTCAGTGTTGAGAAATTTAACAGCAGTTGGTCCTACTACAACTTATAATGCTGCTGATTGGAGTATTTCAGGAACTGAATCATGTGCCAATTTGGGGTCATTTCCTGCAAATCCAAAATTAGCTCCAACAGTTACTTTAAATCCATTATATACTCCGAGTTGTAAATCTACTAGTCTTGTGGTAGCAGGAACAGAAGGATACAATGATCCGGGAGACTTAAAAGAGTTAGCTTATCAATGGTATGTTTCAGCTCCAGCTCCAGCAGTTACAGATTGGACAGCTCTTTCAGATGGAGGAATTTATAGTGGAACTTCAACGCTTAACTTGTCAATATCTAATATTTCCGGGGTTATTAATTATCAGTATTATTGTCAAATTCGAGAGAACACAAATACCTGTTTTGCAGCCACGAGTGCTGTTAAAATAACTGATGGCGGCGGAGTTACATGGAATGGAGTAGATTGGCGAGATGCAAGTAATGCAATTTCAGCTCCTGCAATTGGAAAACTCGCTATAATTAATGGAGCATTCAATACAGCAACTCATGGAAGTTTTGATGCTTGTAGTTTAGTAGTCAATTCACCTTATACCGCAGTAATTAATCCAAATGATTACATCAACATTCAATATGACCTTACAGTAAACTTGGGGGGTAATTTAATTGTACAAAACAATGGTAGCTTGGTGCAAATAGATGATAATGGTGTAAATACAGGAATCATTTCTATGCAACGTACTCCAACAATTCTTAGAAGTACAGATTATATCTATTGGTCCTCACCCGTTTCTAATTTTCCGGTAGCTCAAGTAAGTCCTGCCTCATGGTTAATATATAAATGGATACCTACTATTCTTAGACCTTATGCCAGTAATTTTGGAGGTTGGTTAGCTTGCTATGGAGACACAATGTTACCAGGGAAAGGATATATTATAAGAGGTTTAGATACCGTAACCGCTACTTTTACAAATGATACAGCTCACGGAAGCGGAGTAGTTAATAATGGAGTTATTAATGTTGGAATTGAAAGTAGTACATACGACGGACCTGATTATACTTATTTAAGCGGAAGCACAACATTGACTGTCAATAAAGATAATGATAATTATAATTTAATAGGTAATCCGTACGCATCAGCAGTAGATGCGGATACTTTTTTAACAGTCAATACAAACATAGAAGGTCATGTTAAGTTATGGTCTCACGGCACAGCAATTTCTGCTTCAAACGGACAATCATTTTACAATGGTTTCGTATTGACCTATACCGCAAGTGATTATGTTTTTTGGAATAAATTAGGGCCTTCAACTGGACCTCAAGCTTTTAATGGAAAAATTGCAGCAGGGCAAGGATTTTTTGTAACGATGAATCATAGTCCAACAGTAACTTCTGGAAACATAACCTTTAATAATTCGATGAGGAATAAGGGTTATAATAATTCTAATTTTTTCAGAACTTCTAATGCTTCAAAACCAAGTAGGATATGGCTTGACATAACAAACGACACAGGAAGTTCTATAAGGACTTTAGTGGGTTATGATAAAGACGCTACTATTGAAAAAGACAGAATGTATGATGCTAAAATTAATTTAGACTCTAATTTAAATATCTATTCTTTAATTGATACTGAACCACAAATTATTCAAGGTCGACCAATGCCTTTTGATAATAAGGATAGGGTTTCACTTGGAATAGTTATTCCAGCCAAGCCCTCAAATAGTGCGCCATCAGCAAGCACTTATAAAATAGGAATTGCTTTTGTTGATGGGATTTTTAATAAAGAAAATCAAGATATTTTTTTAGAAGATAAACTGCTAAATAGTATTCATGATTTAAGAAAAGAACCTTATGTTTTTACTAGTAATGCAGGAAGATTTGACAATCGATTTGTATTGCGATATACAAAAACTTCTCTAGGAATTAATGATTTTAATAATTCAAAAAACAATGTTATAGTTGCTACTAGCAATGCTCAGATTAAAGTTAAATCGAATAAAGAAGATATTAAAAGTGTTGCAGTTTATGATATTTTAGGAAGAGAGATATACTATAAAGACAACGTTGATTTTAGAGAATTAAATATTAAAGAAATTAAAGCCTTTCAACAAGCATTAATTATTAAAGTAGTTTTAGAAAACGGTCAAGTAATTTCTAAAAAGATAATTTTTTGATAGCAGCATTTAACGAATAAAAAATCCCATCAGTAAATTTACTAGATGGGATTTTTATTTTTATTTTCCTTTGATTGATGCTTCCAAATTTCTTTCAATTTTATGGTCAGGTCTCGACCATTTCGGTTTTTCGCCTAAAGGTAAAAATTGAGAATCAGAGGCTTCTACAGTAGTAGGTTGCATTATTTTTATAAAAGGTTTTTGAGGAATAAGACCTAATGTTTCAAACATTTTCATGTCTTCGTTTACATCTGGATTTGGTGTTGTTAGTAATTTATCTCCTGCAAAAATAGAATTTGCTCCAGCAAAGAAACACATAGCCTGTCCTTCGCGACTCATATTCATCCTTCCTGCCGAAAGACGAACTTGGGTTTCTGGCATAATGATTCTAGTGGTTGCAACCATTCGAATCATTTCCCAAATTTCTACTGGCTTTTCATCTTCAAGAGGAGTGCCTTCAACAGCAACTAAGGCATTTATTGGTACTGATTCAGGCTGTGGATTTAGTGTAGAAAGTGCTACTAACATTCCTGCTCTATCTTCTATAGCTTCTCCCATACCAATGATTCCTCCGCTACATACAGTTACATTAGTTTTACGAACGTTTTCAATAGTCTGTAAACGATCTTCAAATCCTCTAGTTGAAATTACTTCTTTATAATATTCTTCAGAGGTATCTAAATTGTGGTTGTAGGCATATAATCCTGCTTCGGCAAGACGTTGCGCTTGATTTTCAGTAATCATTCCAAGTGTGCAACATACTTCCATATCTAGTTTATTAATGGTACGAACCATTTCTAAAACTTGATCAAATTCAGGACCGTCTTTTACATTTCTCCAAGCCGCTCCCATACAAACACGTGAAGAACCATTTGATTTTGCTCGTAACGCCTGTGCTTTTACCTGATTTACAGACATTAAATCGTTACCTTCTATTTCTGTGTGGTATCTTGCTGCTTGAGGGCAATAGCCACAATCCTCAGGACAACCACCAGTTTTTATAGACAAAAGAGTAGAAACCTGAACAACATTTGGATCGTGATGCTCTCTATGTACAGAAGCCGCTTCGTAGAGCAAATCCATTAAAGGTTTGTTATAAATAGATATGATTTCGTCTTTAGTCCAATTGTGTTTTGTAATACTCATAGTAGCATTTTTATAAAGCTTCAAAAGTAGTTAAATAGTTCTAATATAACAATATTCAAAATATCTAAATACGACACGAATTGCTAAAAATTATTGTTAGCTAAAGAGTATTTATAAAAGCTAATGCAGTAGCTTTGTCTTTTTCTAATTGTTGCTGGAGTAATGCTAAGGATTCAAATTTTTCTTCGGCACGAATATATTTCAGAATCGAGATTTTAATATTTTGATTGTAAAGATTTGAATCGAAATCTAAATAATATACTTCAATTGATTGTTTTTCCCCATTTACCGTTGGATTAGTTCCTATATTCATTATACCATATACTGTTTTGTCATGCAGCATACTTTTAACAATATACACACCATTTTTTGGGATGAGTTTATAATTTTCTTCAATTATTAAATTAGCTGTAGGAAAGCCAATAGTCCGGCCTAATTGCTTGCCTTCTTTTACAATTCCTGAAAGAAAATAAGGATAGCCCAAATAGGTATTAGCAAGGACAACATCACCTTCTTGAAGTGCGTTTCTTATTTTTGTAGAACTTATAGATACTTCTTCTATTTCTTGAGCTGAAATTTGCTCAACCTCAAAGTCATATTTTTCTCCAAAAAGAATTAAATCCTCAATATTCGCTGTTCGGTTTCTTCCAAACCTATGATCGTAACCAATGACGATTTTCTTAATTTTAAGTTGGTCAACAAGAATGTTTTTAACAAATTCTTCGGCTGTTAGTCTAGAGAATGTTTTGTCAAAAGTATGAATGATTAGATAGTCAAGACCTATTTGTTCTAATAGTTCTGCCCGCTCGTGAATGGTGTTTAATAATTTTATTTCAGAATGCTCTTGTAAAACCATTCTAGGATGTGGGAAAAAAGTTAGAATTACACTTTTATAATTAGTGTTTTTAGCATTATCAAGTAGCTTTTCAATAATTTTTTGATGTCCAATATGTACTCCGTCAAAAGTACCAATTGTTACAATTGTTTTTTCTTGGGTACGGAAAGTTTCTATAGAATGAAAAATATTCAAAATGGTAATTTATAAAAGCACAAATTTAGTTTATCAATTCGATATTTAATAATTTGAAGTAGAGTTTAATTAACAATCTTTTATACTACATTAGAAATACATTTATTGGTTTATTTTAAAATAAAACTATTTATAAAAGTTA
>CANGUZ010000008.1 GCA_947457255.1 Flavobacteriaceae bacterium | reverse complement strand
TGAATGCCAGAATCTCTTTTGACAAAAGTTATTACTTTTTCATATTCCTTACTTTCCAAAAGAAGTTCTAAAAGTTGGGAACCTATTAACCCCGTGCTGCCAATCATCAAAGCGGTTTTCACAATTAAGATTTTTTATTCTTTCCGTTATTGAATTTTACTTTCTCTACCACTTGAATTTTTGGAGTTTGTTTCTTGTCTCTTGATTTAGGAGTAGTAGACGGCTTTTTTTTAAAATCTATTTTAGGTTTAAACTCAGTTTTAGGTTTTTCTGATTGAGCTGTTTTTTTGAATACTTTTGGCTGTGCTTCACTCTTGTGAATGGAAATCACATCACTTGGATTTTTAGGATTTTCCTTAGTTCCTCTTAAATGTATCACCAAACCGTTCAAAAAATTACGCAAGACTTGGTCTCCGCACTCCATAAAATTGGGGTGATCTTCATTGCGAAAAAAGTTGCCTATTTCCCCTTTCGACATTCTAAAATCAACTAATTCCAGAATTTCTATTATTTGGTCGTCGCGTAACATTAAGGCTACACGTAGTTTTTTGAAAATATCGTTGTTGTTCATTTTTAAAAAGGTTAGAAAGGTTATTTGTATAGAAGGTTTAGTTTCTAAACTGTTTTACAAAAGCCAAAGGTACGCTTTTACAAAACCATCTCGCCATAATTTTTCGTTATGTTGGCCTCCTTTTACCACTCTTTTTTTATTGAGTTGCAAGCAGTCACATCGTTTTGAATTTACCAAATATTCTATTTTGTTGAGGTCGGGAATCATATCAGCATCGCCTTCGTTGTCGCCACATAGAAAATAAATTTTGGATTTTAGTTTTTTTGTATGCTCCGTTAACTCTAAAATTTCTTTTCTGTTAAACCAAAACGCAGGCGAAAAAACTCCAGCTTTTCCGAAAACTTCTGGATATTTTAAAATGGCATAAAAGGAGGTTAATCCTCCAAGAGAACTTCCCATAATAACTGTGTTTTTAGTATTGGTTTTGGTTCGGTATTTTTTGTCTATTTCTGGTTTTAAGTTTTTTACAATAAAATTAAGATAGTTGTCTGCTTTACCGCCACCATATTTTTCGTTTTTATAGGGAGTTAATTCTTCTAATCGTTTTTCGTTTCCATTTTCGATGCCAACAACAATTACCTTAGCGTTCAAACTGTCTAATTTTTCATCAATATTCCATTCGCCTGCATAAGATGTTTTGGCATCAAATAAATTTTGTGCATCATGAATATATATAACAGGATATTTTTTTGTTGAAGAATTATAGTCTTTAGGAAGGTACAACCAAATCTTTTTTGTAGTTTGTAATTGAGGTGCTTCAATCGTGAAAGTTGTTACTTGTGTTGAAGCAGTACTTTGTTGCTCTAATTTGCTTTGCGCATTTGAAGTTGTAAAAAACAATATAAAAACGAATAGCGTAAATCGTTGAATCATTTTTATTTTTTTATTTTAATTTTAAAAACAATATTTTAGCTAAAAATAATAAATTGATGAATAGTTTTGAAGAAAAAAGAAGTTTACTTTTAGAGATGATTGCTTTTTCTACTGTTGACGGGCGATTACATTCTAGAGAATACCAATTTTTAAAAATTATTGCTAAAGAATTAAGCATCGAAAATGAAGTGTTTGATGATTTATTTCATCAAGAATTACCTGTAATGAGTATTAAATCTCAATTTCAACGCATTCAACAATTTTATCGTTTGGCTTTATTGATGCATTGTGATGGTATTTTGCACGAAAAAGAAGAAACGGCTATACGACAAATAGCCATTACTATGGGTCTGAATCCTAATGCAACCAAGCGTATTCTTGAATTGATGAAAGCCTCTACAAACGGTATGATTTCAGGCGAATTATTGTTAGAAGTTTTTCAGGAGCAATTAAATTAATGTATTTCGACAGTAATTCTAACTTTTGTACCAACAATTTCCTCATCTGTATCAATAATATCAAAATACTCTACTGCATTTTTAGTGTTTTTATTCCAAATATTCAATCGCTGTTCTATTGATAATGTAGAAAATGATTGATGATTAGTTTCGTTTTTGGCTTTTATTTCAGCTGATTTTTTGCGACCTATTCCGTTGTCTATAACAGTACAAATTATGAATTGTTCGCTTAAGTCTAGTTCAAAATTAATGGTTACTTTTTTAGAACCACTTTTGTGAAGTAAACCATGTTTAATACTATTCTCCACAAATGGTTGAATTAGCATTGGTGGAATTTCATGATAATCTTCATCAACGTTTCCATCTAAATTAATTTCATATTCAAAATCAGTTTTGAAACGCATTTTTTCGAGTTCGAGATATTTAGATAAAATTTCTATTTCAGTTGATAGAAGAATTTTTTTCTTACCTGAGACATTCAAGATTTGCCTTGTTAGATAAGTAAAATTACCCATTTGTTCGTTGGCGATTACTTTATCACCAAACATAAATTGGTCTTGAATACCACTTAATGCATTAAAAATAAAATGAGGATTCATTTGACTTTTTAATGCTTTTAATTCACTTTCAGTAGCTTTTTTTTCAGCTTCTATGGTTTTTTCGGCTTCGATGAGTCGCGATTTTAATAGTTTATTTTGTTGTTTGATTTTGTAACGATGAAACAAAAAGTAAGATGTAAATAGTATAGAAATTATTACAATTGCAAGTATCAATGCAATATTCTTTTGTCGTTGCGATTCTAATGTCGCAATTTTCTTTTGCTGTGATAATGCTTTTATTTGTGCTTCTTTTAAATTCGAATTGTATTTGAATTCAGCTTTTAAAGCAATATTTTTGTTTTCGTCATAATAAATACTATCGCTAAGTTTTGAAGCAATATTTTTATATTCAAGAGCAAATTCAAATTTTTTTTGTTTGGTATATATTTTAGAAAGTAATTCTGAAACCGCAATAATTTCTGATGGGTACTTGTTGATTATACATAAATGATAACCCTCTAAAGCATATTTTTCAGCTGTTTTTATTTGATTTTCAGAATAATAGATTTGTGCTAACTTGTAAAGTGTTTTCGAATAGAAAAAATTATTTTTATCGATCTTAAATATCGCGTTGGCAATGAAATAATTTTTTTTAGCTTCTTCAAATTTATTTAATTCAAACTCAATATCACCTAGTAGATTATGAGAAACACCTGAAATTGACTCGTATTTATTTTTCTTACAAACAAGCAAACATTTATATAATACTGACTTAGCTTTACTGAATTTTTTTTGTATTAAGTAAATAGAGGCTATGCTGTTTAAGTTTAAACATTGTCGTTGTTCGTTGTTCGTTCTAATAGCAATTTGTAAAGCATTGTTATAGTACTCAAGACTTTTATTATATTCTTTTAATTGGTCAAAAATTCTTCCAATGGCAAAATTGGTGCGTTCTAATCCTTCATCATCTTTGAGTTTTGCAAACAATTTTAGTGCTTTAAGATTGTAATCAATAGCGATTTTACTGTTTCCTAAATTGTTGTTTATATAACCTAAATCTGTTAAAACGTAGGCAATCGTTGATTCATCTTTAGATTTGTTTGCAAATTGTAATGCTTTTTTGAAATAAACTAAACAACTATCTGCTTTTCCTAAATAGTCGAATGAAGTTGCAATGTTTTGCAAACTTGAAGCACATCCTTCATAATAATTGATGCTTCTTGCTGTGGTAAATGATTTTTTATATAAAATAATTGATTCTTTATAGTTACTTATAATAGTCTGGTAAGCACCCTCATTCAAATAAGTTATACTATAATATTTTAAAAATTCTTTTTTTTCGCTTTGGGAAAGATTTGATTTATTAATATTTGCTAAAACTATTTTTTTTAACTCTTGGTTTTGTTTAATCCAAATAGATTCGTCTTGTTCGTTTTCAATTTTTGAATTTAAATTTTTACAAAGTAACAGTTCAACATTTTTTACTAGACTTTGAGAGTACAGATTTAGATTAAAGATAAAAAGGGCAAACAATACTATTTTCTTCATAGACTAAACACTAATACTACCAATATAATTATCAAATTCGTTTTTCTTTTCTCGTGCAACAGGAATGATTTTGTTGTTTTCAAAAACTAAAGTAGCACCATCTTTTTTACTGTATTTTTTTATTTGTTGAATGTTAACCAAATAAGAGCGATGAACTCTAAAAAAACGAGAGTCATTAGTAAGTAATTCGTGAAATTCTTTTATTTTTTTACAAACTAAATAGTTGCTTTTATTTGTAATTACATGAGTATAAGATCCGTCAGCTTCAAAGTATAAGATATCATCAATTTTTATAAAAACTAAACCATCTGAAAGAGGCAAAGCAATTTTTTGCAATTGGTTGACCGTAATATTTTCTCGAAGCGTATTTACACTTTGCAAAATTTGATTTTGACCACATGTTTTTATTGCTTTTTCTATTGCATTTTGCAACTTGCTAATTGTAACAGGTTTTAGTAAGTAATCTACAGCAGAAACTTCAAATGCTTGAATGGCATATTCTGAATAAGCCGTGCAAAAAATGGTTACAAAATTAGGTTTATCAAAATATTCAAATAAAGCAAAACCGTTTTCATTAGGCATTTCAATATCAAGAAAAACCAATTCTATATTGTTTTTATTGATGAGTTTAACCGCTTCTTTTACATTTTCAGCTTCTGCAACAATTTCAATTCCGTTGCAATGTTCTTTGATGGTGTTAAAAAGTAAAGATCTTGCATGTGATTCATCATCAACGATAATTGCTCTCATAGTGCGTATTTTCAATTTTCAAAAGTAGGTCATTTTTTTTGAAGTTCTTCCACTACAAATTACAGTTTATAAACTCATATCTGCCATTCATGAAGTTATAAAGTATTTAAGAAGTAATTGAAAATAAATTTGCTTCATAATTTTAAAACTTTAAAAATGAAAAAACTTTTACACTTTATGTTATTTGTATTTGCGATTGGAACGACCAATGCACAAACTCCTATTTATCAATTTGATTTTGATGAAAACATGACAAATTCTGGTTCAAATTCAAATTTTGGCCCATGGGTATCAACTGGAGCTGGTTCGGTTTCCTATGTTAATGACCGATTTGGTCTAGCGAATAAAGCAATTAACATTCCTAACACTATTAATTTTAACGCTATAGCTAATGCATTGCCTGGCGGAAACGCTTCAAGAACTTTAAGTTTTTGGGTGAAATTTATTAATGATACTGATAACAGAACATATCCTGTTGTTGGTTGGGGAATTAATACTACTTCTAACGCTTTTGGATTTTGGAGAAATGGAGTGCAAAATTCTTATTACACTTGGGGAGCAGGAAATGATTATAATTTTCCACAAACCAATGCACAAATTCAAACAGTTAACAATGGTTGGGTTCATATTGCAATGACACATAATGGTAGTACTTTAACAACATATTACAATGGTGCTAGCGCAGGAAGTTATTCTAGAACACTAAGCACTGTAGATCTAAAATTGTATCTTAATAGACTTGTAAATTCTAGTGGCGGAAATGGTGATGCAATACAAGTAGATGATTTAAAAATTTACAATACAGCTTTGGCTGCATCAGAAATTGCCGTTTTGTATAATCCAACGGCTACAGGAACACTGCCAGTTTTGAGTAATGCGTATTCTTCCTCTCCCACTCCGAATAGTGTAGCTCTTTTTTTTGAAGTCAATCCAGGAGGTTTACCAACAACTACAGAAATTGTTGTAACGGCTTTTGGTGCTGGAATTAGTGGTATTTATGAAGGGCCAAGTGCATCAGGAAATACAACACAGTTATTGAATTATAACCTTACTGGTTTGTTGCCAGGAGTTTGCTATACCTATCGTATTCAAGCTAGAAATAGCGCTGGAAATGCTGTAGCTTCTACTAATCAAGCATTTTGTACGCTTGATTCAAACTTTGAAAAAACGCCTGTTTATCATTTTGAATTCAATGGAAATAGGCAGGACAAAAATGATCCGACTGTTGCTTTTCAAAATCCGCATTCAGGGGGCTTTGTTGATAATAATAAGGCTATCCGTTTGAACAATGAAGTTCAAGCACTTAATTTACCATTTTTACCGTTGGGTTCAAGAATAAGAACTGTAGCCATTAGAGTTATGTTTGAATCAGGTGCTTTAGCACAAGAGAACAATGTATTTAGTTATGGTTCAGCAATTACAAATCAATCTTTTGGATATAATCAAAACACGGCTGCTCAGGCAACAAATTATTTTTGGTCAAATGATATTAGTTTTAGTAATCCGGTAAACTTTGGAACCTATTATAATATGGTTTTTGTTTACGATGGATTGGATACTAAGATATACAAAGATGGTTTTCAAGTGGGTTATAGTCCTTCTATTACCCCAAATACTATAGGAAGTATATTTAGAATAGGAAGAACATCAACAGGTCTTGGAGGTTTTTTTAACGGAAGAATTGATGATTTACGAATTTACAATGAAGCATTAAATTCTGGTGACGTATCAAATTTGAATAGTGTTTTGAATGGTGTTTTGTCAAATAATGATTTTCAGTCTAATTTAAAATTCAATTTGTATCCAAATCCTACGAATGAATATATAAACATAGTGATGAAATCAGAATTGAAATCAGTTGAAATTTATTCCATATTAGGACAAAAAGTACTTTCAGCTTCTACAAGCAAAGTCGATGTTTCAAAATTAAGCAAAGGAATGTATATGGTTCGTGTTCAAGATATTTCTAATGGAGTTTCTACACAAAAACTTATGATTAAATAATTTATATTTCAAAATCCCAAATAAAAATAAATAGTTTTTTTCTTAAAAGCCAGGTTCAAGAAATTGAATTTGGCTTTTTTAGTTTAACTGATTTTGCAAAGCCTTTATCTCATCTCTCAATTTCGCAGCTTGCATAAAGTCTAACTCTTTTGCTGCTTTTTCCATTGCTTTTCGTTTTTCACGAATGCGTTTTTCAATTTCAGGTTTGCTTAAATATTCCGTTTCAGGTTCAGCGGCTAAATTTCCAGAAGTATACCCCAATTCAAAATCAACTAATTTATTTTTAGTAAAAGCACTTTCAATTTTTTTATTCAATGCCATTGGAATGACATTATTTACAGTATTAAAATTAATTTGTTTGGTTCGTCGATAATTGGTTTCATCAATCGTTTTTTGCATACTCGCCGTAATTTTATCGGCATACATAATGGCTTTTCCGTTCAGGTTTCTCGCAGCACGACCAATAGTTTGGGTTAGCGAACGATGACTTCGTAAAAAACCTTCCTTATCCGCATCTAAAATAGCAACTAAGGAAACTTCAGGCAAGTCTAATCCTTCACGTAGTAAATTAACACCAATTAAAACATCAAACAATCCTTTTCGTAAATCCTGCATGATTTCGATTCGTTCTAAGGTGTCCACTTCTGAGTGAATGTAGCGACAACGAATACCAACTTTTGCCAAATATTTCGTCAGTTCTTCCGCCATTCTTTTGGTTAATGTGGTCACTAAAACACGTTCATCTATTTCAGCACGAACTTGAATTTCTTCAATCAAATCATCAATTTGATTCAAACTCGGACGAATTTCTATTATAGGATCTAATAATCCTGTGGGGCGAATGACCTGCTCAATCACGACACCATCTGTTTTTTGCAATTCATAATCGGCTGGAGTTGCTGAAACGTAAATCACTTGATTTTGCATGCTTTCAAATTCCTCAAATTTTAAAGGACGATTGTCCATGGCAGCGGGTAATCGGAAACCATATTCTACTAAATTCTCTTTTCTACTTCTATCACCACCATACATGGCATGCACTTGAGAAAGGGTTACGTGACTTTCATCAACCACCATTAAATAATCTTTCGGAAAATAATCAATCAAACAAAAAGGTCTGGTTCCGGCCAATCTACCGTCAAGATAACGAGAGTAATTTTCTATTCCAGAGCAATAACCCAATTCGCGAATCATTTCTAAATCGAAATTCGTACGTTCTTCCAATCGTTTGGCTTCAAGATGCTTTCCTATTTCTTTAAAATAATCGACTTGTTTTACCAAATCCTGTTGAATTTCCCAAATCGCATTTTGCAAAACATCGGGCGAAGTCACAAACATGTTGGCGGGATAAATCGTTAGCTTTTCAAAGGTTTCAATAACGGTAGCATTCTTAACTTCAAAACGCTCTATTTCTTCAATTTCATCTCCAAAAAAATGAATGCGATAGGCATCATCAGCATAACTCGGATACACATCAACCGTATCTCCTTTTATTCTGAAACTTCCCGGAGTAAAATCGGCTTCGGTTCTAGAATAAAGACTTTGAACTAATTGATGCAATAATTTGGTTCGAGAAATGATTTGTCCTTTCTCGATCGGAATTACATTTTTCTGAAATTCAATAGGATTTCCTATTCCGTATAAACAAGAAACAGAAGAGATTACAATAATATCGCGCCGTCCGGAAAGTAAAGACGAAACGGTAGACATTCGCATTTTTTCTAATTCCTCATTGATAGATAAATCCTTTTCGATGAAAACGCCAGTTACGGGCATAAATGCTTCGGGTTGGTAATAATCGTAGTAGGAAACGAAATATTCTACGGCATTATTCGGAAAAAATTGTTTGAATTCTGAATACAATTGGGCAGCTAACGTTTTGTTGTGCGCTAAAACCAGAGTTGGTCGTTGCACTTCCTCAATGACATTGGCAACGGTAAATGTTTTTCCGGAACCCGTTACGCCTAATAAAGTTTGGAATTTTTCATCGTCAAGAATTCCCTTAGCTAATTTTTCAATAGCTTGTGGTTGATCGCCTTTTGGTTTGTAATCAGATACGACTTGGAAATTCATTGATTAGGGACAAAGATTCAGAAGTACAAAGGTACAAAGGAATTCAATAAAAAAACTTGTGGCAAAATTTTCATTTTAAAAAAAATGCCACAACATTTAGTGGGTGGAAGAAATACTTTTTTAATTTATTTCGATTTCGGGAGATTTTGGATATCGGGGTGAGCGGGGCAATGTGTGTGACTGTGAAGGGTTGGTATCATAGTTGTATTTTTATTACGTTGAAAATCTCTTTTGTCGTTAGGGTTGAATCCTCATATTTAGTTCTCACCAATTTCTTTTGTAAAAATAGGTTTTGTTCTATTGAGTTAATCTGCTTGTATGCAGTTTCTGAAACAACCACAAACCATCCTTCTCCAACTTCTGCATCTTTTCTTGGATTCATTTGGATATTTCCATTTGCCCAGTAGATAGATTCAGCCATCAATTCACCTTTTGAGTTTTTCCAAGCAAATAATTTATTTGGTTCGGGCAACCATCCTAAATGTCTTGCTAATGCTGGATTAATCGCAATCCAATTAGATTTTATATCAAATCTATCAAACCTGTGGTCTCTTATTACAATGATAAAATGTCCTCCTCCGCTTATATTGTGGTAATTACTGCTTAATTGGTGGAAAACCGAACCAAAAATATAATTCTCGCTCTTGTCCAATTTATCATTAACCGCAAGTTGATACATATACTCTTCCGTAGGAGAGCCCCAGTCTAAATTTTTGACTTGGTTATATTCTGCGATAATTTTGAAGGTTTCATTATATCTCAATAATGATTCGTTTAATCTTTTTGATTCACCAATTCTCTCTATCCAATCGTTGCTAACACCGCCAAAATCTCTTTCTTTAATTGTTTGAATGAACTCTGGCTTTTCAATTTCATTAAAATGAGAAACTGCGTAATCGTGTGAAATGAAAATGTCTCGAAGTTTTTCGTCATCAATCGTGCCTGAATCAATTAATTCATTAGTGACGTGCATTATTGCTCTTCGGGCAACAATAACCCTCGGTCTCGGATAAGAATATTCTAGAGAAACTTCTTCTAAATGATTTCTAAGTTTCTTTTCATATTCAGCAGTCCATTCCTCTTTGTTTCCGATTTCTTTCATTATTGAGTAAGCCCTGTAAATAAGATTGGATTCGTCAATGCCAGATTCTTTTGATAATATTCTGATTAAAAATTCAAATGGCCGTATTAAGTCTCTCGGATTGGTAATATCAACATTTGGATAATATGGGTCAACCTCTTTATTAATCTCTAATGTTTGTGGTTTGGGAAGATGTAAAGAATATACGCTTGGCAAGTCAATGTTTTTAGAAACAGGAATATCTTCGCCTAACTCATTTAAAATTTGTTTTGCGTTTTCTCTTAGCAAATAGTCATTTGATGAAGCTAGGTTTTGAATTATTAATTTTACCTCTTTAATCTTTGAAGAATTCAGCTCTCTTAATGTCATTATCATATCCATAGAAGTGTAATCATTCATTCTCCCGTTTAGTAATTGAGCTGATGCGTAGTCATTGTTTTGATTGATGTATTTTGCTAAGAGCAGAAGAGATTCTTCCCGAATTAATGAAACTGAATTCTTTGATTGATACAATAAATAATCCACCAACGTTTCAGAGATTGGTTTTTCTATTGATTGAAGTGAAGGTAGGTTTTCGGCAGGTCTGCTATTCGACATTAATCTTTGCAGATAGCCAAATACTTCAAACCAAATTCCTTCTTCAACATAGTTTTCCGTTATTAACGGAGCAATATCGTCAAGATGTTCAATATACGAACTTGGATAATTGCTACTGGTAATATCATGTGCAAACACTTCAAATGCTTTAGCGGATGCAAGAGCAGAGTTTATTTTTCTCAATGCATTAAAAGCATTGATTCTTGTTCCACCATCGTAGAATTTTACCCAACCAGATGAACTCGATAGTTCAAGACTTTTATTGGCTAAACTTTCGGCAAGTTTATTGTCTCCAATTTCAAAAGCAACTTCACTTAGTTTAGAGTAAAAGTCAGATTCTCTTCTTCCAACTTTAACGAGTTCGGCAACTTCATTAATCTGTGATGAAGTCAATGAAGAAGCGATTTTGTCAATAACTTTTGACCAATTAAAGTATGAATTGGCTTGGTCTTCCTGTTGAATAATATTTTTGAAGTCGTCAAAATTTTCAACTCGTTTTAAAACTTCATTTTCATCAATTCTTTCGTGATTTACTTTTAAAATTAATGAGTTAGAGGATGATGAAGAATCGTCCTTTCTATTTTTTTTGGGAACTTTGAAATCAGAATAATAATCCTTGATTATTATTCCGTTTTCCGAACAAAAGTTTTCAATTTCAGAAAGTAAATAATACCTATTTTCTTCGTATGACTTGATGTTTATGGCTGAAATTATACCAGGTAAATAATTTTCTAAAAACTTTTGCTGTAATATTTCGTTTCCTTTGTTTAAGATCGTTTTTAGTAAAGAAGCGTTGGCTGACTCAGCAAGAAGCATATACAAACCATTGTAAAGTTGAATTATGCTTCTGAATTCATCTTCATTTTTTACACGATTGACAAAGTGTTTAATGAACAAAGTAATTGAATCTTTAAAATCAATTAAATCGTTTTCCAATTGCCAAATAGTTTGTTCAAGTCCATCATTTAGATTATGCTCGTATGACACATCCAATAATTCTTCGGAGGCGTTCCAATATGCCCTTCCTTCGGTGGTTTCTTTTATGTGGTTTAAATGTGATAAGAACCATTTAATTCTTTCCGTAGCTTTTGACGGATCTTTATGATTAATTTTTCTTAGCCATTCAATCCATGTGCTAAACTGATAATCCTTTCTATATCCAACTCCAATAGATTCCTGAATTGCTTGTTTGAGCCACATTTCACCAATTTCAAATTCTCCTAAAATAAACCACACTTTTGAATGTGCTACACATTCTGTAACACGACCATCTATGTCATGGTCGTCTAGCATACAAGTTTCTAAACTGCTTAGCTGCCTTTTGGCTTTGCTAGGATTAAAGCCATTGTTCAATAATGACTCTATTATTTTTCGTTGATTGCTTGTGCTCCAATATTTAGGGCTAATTGAAAACTCATTGAATAAATAGTCGCCAAAAGTTTCTAGGTTTTCTTTGCCATGTTCTGACACTGCCGAAATTAAAAAGTCAAAATATTTCCCTTTAGCTTGTGTTAATTTATACCAATAACTATTTCGGTGAGAAACATCCTTGTAGTAAAACCTAACAATAGGATATGCTCTTTTCGTAACATCCCCAGAGGTTTGAGTCTTCAAAATTCCATCAGCTAAAATTTGAGTTATAATGCACAACATTCTCTCAAATTCTATTAATACTTCTTCATCAGAACCTCTTATAGCAGACGGAATTGCAGAAGTAATAGTGATTCCTTTTCCACACAAATTAAGGAGCTTATTGAGTTTGATTAACGGAATAAAAGGTTCTAAAGAACCATTATAATCCATACGATTTTTATCAATATTCAAAGGTTGTTCAATACCATCAATCCAACTAAGTGTTTCATCAACATTTCTGGTAACTTTAAAAACTAAATCAGCAATGTATATTTTACCAATTGGTTTAGTATTTTCTTTTGTGAACTGACTTATCAATATTGATAGATATTGATTTGCACGGCTATTGTCATTTAATTCTAAGCACTGTTCAATGGCATATTGAATAATTTGAAATAGTGTATTTTTTTCTCTCGGTTCAGTTGTTCCTATTTTTTCTAAAACCGTTTTTAAATCATCCCATTCGTTTTGGTCAATTAAACTATAACCAAGATTGGCGATTAACCGCAAATGCAAATCCGCTTCTTTTTCTTCAAACCTATTTGAACGTGCATTTTCAGAGAATTCAATGTTCTCAGTTTTTGACAAAATGTGTTCCGTTGTTTCAAAATATGGAGCAGTATAAACCCATTCTTCTAATGAATCTCTGATTTCTTCATACCTGTGTGAATCATCAATAATAATCCCCGAATCTGTAATGATTTCTGGATAGGCTAAATTGTATAAGCATGCTCCTTCGGAAATATGTCCGAATTGCATGAATAAGCGTGAAGCCTTGAACGCATAAGCACTACTACAATGAAGGACGTTTCCTGTTCGTAGATAATTTCTCGCTATATCAGGTTTCCCTATTACTAAATATTCTTCGGTAAATGAGGCAGGGTCAATATTAAACTGTCGTCTTTCTAGTTCTGCTAAAGAAAACAGATACCTTACAAGTGTATTGATATCTTTAGTTTGTCGGGCTACTTCAATCCCTAATTTTGCGTCTTGTTTTATTTCTTCAACAGGCCTAAAATCTAATAGTTGAGCAGTAAAATTGTCTGGCGTAACTTCAGAAACGAATTTATCATATTGCTGTGCTTGAAAAAGGTGATGATTTTGTTTCCATGATTTTTCAACTTTAGATTTTAAGTAAAAATTTGCAAGTTGACTATGGTAATTTAGATTTTTCTCTTGGTCAAATTTATCTGTTAGATAATTTAATGATGTATGATAAAGAAGAAACTGCTTGAATGAATTATGAAAAAACGACAAAGAATTTGCAGACTCATTGAACAACACTTTTGCTTTTCCTTTGAATGACTTTAAAACACTTTGGTCAATTCCCCATTCTTGGACAAACTGAAGATTAATTGAACCATTAATCCTAGCTATTAATCCCAAAAAATAAATCAAGGCTTCTTCTTGTTGAATTGGATTCCATATTTTTCGATAGTAGGTATCAATACTTCCATCAATGGTTTCAAAAGTGTTTATTGTATCGTCAATAGAATCTGATTCAATGATTTTTTCTATTAAATAAGAAAGGTATAACGGATGTCCCTGGGACTTTTCAAATATTTGCAATTTTTGAGTATCGCTAAGTTGAACAGGAATATTTAGATTGCTTATGTATTTATAGACTTCCTCTTTTTTTAGAGAATCAATTTGAATGGTTCTATCGCCTTTCTGAAATTCAGTTTTTATTTCTTGTTGTATGTCGTCAAGGTCATAAGATTGGCTTCCCAAAATGATAAAAACGCCTTCTGGAAGAGAGGCTGGCAAAGGTAAAGATCTCAGGAAGCTATCTGCTGTCAATTTATACTCTCTTGGCACATGATCTAAGCCATCAATAATTATTATGGTTTGCTGACCAGTAGCTGCAAAGTCTTCTCCAACGACTTTTAGTTGTTCATTGAATACGTCTTTTAGAAAAATCAAATCTTTATATGGGAGAATATCTCTTTTGTATATTCCTGCCTCCTTTAATTGAAAAACTAAATCAAAGAATAGATGAGTAGCATCTCCTCGATTGTAGAAATTACGTTCAGAAGAAGGGTTGACAAAATCAAAAGCGTAGTATCTTACAATTCTTTTTTTTAAACCTTTTGACCATTGATTTAATAAAGTTGATTTTCCAGAACCCGGACTACCTTGCAAGAACAAATATCCGCATTTATGTTCAGCTAACTTTGAATTTAGTAAATCAATTGTACTTTGAATTGGTTGGTACCGTTGTCTGTCAACGATTAATTCGTGATTAAAAACTGTTTTAAATCTGTCTGTCCAACCTAATTCTTTGATTATTTCTTGTCGGTTGAATTGAACGCTTCTTTCTGAGCTTGCTACTTTTTCAATAATAAAGCGGCTAATTTGCTGAAGGTCTTCATCTTCTTTTGCATATCTGGTGTTTTTTACGCTAAACTTTTTCTGTTCGTAATTGGGCTGAAAATCGAAAACACGAACAAACTCATCAAATTCGTTGTCGTCAAGTTTTGTTGCTTTTTTAAACTCAGTGATGATTAGATTCCATTTTACATCAACCGCTTGATTGGATTTTAATTTTGTCCAAACCTCTGCAAGAAAATTTTCAAATGAACCGATTTTAGTGTTCCCGTCTTTCAAACTATCATGTGAAGAAACTGGCTTGTTTGTTATTAGGTGCGGTATTACTTTTTTGCTTGGGTTATTTGTTTTTAAACTTTTCCAACTTGATGAGATAAGTGGAATTAATTCCTTAAAATTTGCAAACGATATGTTTGCATCTGCAATCGTCCATTTTACTTGATAGGCGTGAAGTTCTAAATGAGTGGAATATTGAATGTCGTCAAGTTTTTCAGCTTTATCATCAGCAACTCTTATCCACTCAAGTTTCTCGTTTATTAGATTCAAATAAACAAACCAAGCGAATTCGTCAAATTGAGGCAAATACCCTCCTATGGCTGCTCTTTCTCCACTTGCTGATATTTTTTCTTCGTTCATTTATTTTATATTCTTAATGTGCGGTTGGCTGTCTTTTTAAACTGACCGATAACCAGTTTATACTACTGACATTTTCAAACATATCACCCCAATTTTAGTTATATTGGTCTTACAATGTAGCAATAACAATCCTTCTCAAATATATTAAATAAACTTTTAAAATCTGTGGCAAAATTTTCATTTTAAAAAAAATGACACAATAGTTGTGGCAAAAAATTCGTTTAGAAAGAAATGCCACAAGATACACACAAAAACAAAAAGCAAACGATATGGAAAAAGATAAAAAAATAGGAGAGTACCTAGGCATGAAGCAAGAAAACATGGCGATGCTTTTGCGGGTCACTCGAACTCAATGGTCTATGTATGAAATAGGAGAGCGGGATTTACCTCTTGCGGCTAAAAATCAATTGGCAAGCATGTTGGCGTTCATTCACCAATCAGAACCGGCAACGGTAGAAAATTTTCCGCACCTAGAATCTCAGCAAGCTAAAATCAAAAAGGTGTATGAAGACCAGCAGTTGGTCAATACCCACCGTATAATGATGGTAGAAAGAAAATTGGCATTGATAGAAAAAAAATATGAGTACGCCATGACGGGCTTGAAGTTCATTCGCTTTTTAGAACTCCATGAAGCGCAATTGTACCAAAAGCATAAGGAGCTATTGGAGGAATTACAGGGTACGGCAGAAGAGGCTGTTCACAAAAACGGCTTGCATGTTCAAGCAAAACAGCAACTTAAATTGCAAATACTCCTGCAAGAAGCGATTATAATAGAAAATGGATTGCAAGAACTAGAGTAAAGTTTTTAGATTTAACGGTTTATTGTAAGTCAGTTTTTAGGTAATGGTATAGGAACTGCCCCTAATAATTTATACTTATCAGAATTGTTTTTGGGAAATAAGTCTTAAAAAATTATTTTTTTAATTCAAATTTAAAGACAAAAATTACTCAAATTTCCACGCTTTCTGTTGGGCCTCGCTTAAAAAAGTCCAAGCCACAATTCGGCTTTTCTTTTGACCTTGAGCCATATCGAAGGTTTTTATGGCAACGACATCTACTTTATTTAAGGTTTTGTAAATGCTTTTTAGATTGTCTTTTTTAGAAACTAATGTGGTAAACCAAAGCACTTGCAAGGGGTATTTGGCACTTTCGTAAATCATTTGGGTAATGAAACCAATTTCACCACCTTCACACCATAATTCCGCATTTTGTCCGCCAAAATTCAAAGCAGGTTTATCGATTCTAGTGTTTTGAAGATTGCTTATTTTCCTGATGTTGCTTATTGTAGCTTCTTCTTTAGAGGAGTGAAAAGGAGGATTGCACATTGTAAAGGCAAACCGATCTTCAGGTAAAATGATATTTTTAAAAATATGGCGTGAGTTAATTTGCAATTGCAAACTTATCGCGTCTATTAATTTCGAATTGCCCTCAATTATTTTTTTGCAGTTTTGAATGGCTTTTTCATCGCTATCCGTCCCAACAAATGACCATTCATATACAGCATTTCCAATTATTGGATAAACGCAATTGGCTCCAATTCCAATATCTAACCCTTGAACGGTTTCACCAACTGGAACAATTCCATTATTGCTAGAGGCTAATAAATCGCCAATATTATAAATATAATCGGCTCTTCCTGGAATAGGAGGGCATAAATAATTCTCAGGAATTTCCCAAAATTCAATGTCATAATGAGCAATTAACAAAGATTTGTTAAGCAGCTTAATAGCTTTTGGATTGCTAAAATCAAAGACTTGAGTATGATACTCATTGACAGAAAAAAAGTCTTTTAGTTCTGGTGAAATTTTTATTAACTGTTCAAAGTTATATCCAAAACGGTTTGGGTTTTTGGGATGTAATTTGATTTTTTCGACAACAATTTCTGGCTTTTCGTTTTGCATAGTGTAACAAATATAATAAACGTTCAGAAAATTTATAGTAATAAATTGTTGATTTTTGCGTATTGCAATAGCATAATGGTTTTAGCATCTTTTATTTCGCCAGTGGTTATCATTTGCATTGCTTTTTCGAATGGCATTTCTAAAACTTCTATATTTTCTTGCTCTTCGTCTAGTCCGCCACCGTCATTCACTTTCATTTCTTTTGAATATTCTCCAACAAAAAAATGAAGAATTTCTGTAATTGCACCCGGTGACATATAAGCTTCAAAAATTTTTCGAACTTCTTTTACTTGGTACCCTGTTTCTTCTTCGGTTTCTCTTTTTATACAATCTTCAGGATTTTCTTCTTCGAGCATTCCAGCACAAGTTTCTATCATCATTCCTGTATCGTTTCCGTTTAAATAAGTTGGAATTCGTAATTGTCTGGTCAAAACTACTGTTTTGTTTTCCTTATTGAAAAGTAAAATACTTGCGCCATTTCCTCTGTCATATACTTCTCTTATTTGGGTTTGCCACTCTCCATCTTCTTTTTGATATTCGTAGGTGACTTTTTTTAGTGTAAACCAATTATCAGAAAGGATTTCGTTTTTTGTAATTTTTATTTTTGGATTTGTCATTAAAGAGTAATTAATTTTAGTGCTAATATAGCAAATAGTAATTGTGAATAGTAATTCATTTTTTTATAATCTCAGATTATAAAAAAATGATAAAATAGTTTGGTTAATGTTTAAAAGCATTAATTTTATAAAATTATTAAATTATAAATATTTTTATGAAGCAAATTGCTGTCATTGCATTTATATTTTTATTTTCGTTGCATTGTTTGTCTCAATCTGAGTTTCAAAACAAGTCGAACTCTTTTAAACCAATTGGACCAAATATTGTTAAACCGTCTCCAACTCCAGCAGCCCCGTCTGTTTTTAAATTACATACTAAGCCAGAACCTTATACTTCTAAATTTATAGAAGAAAAAAATAAAATACAGTTTACAAACACCAATGATTTTAAAAATCCAGGCGATATTTATAAAGAAAAACTCAATAAAAAAAGTGGAGAAGATGATTCGAAAATGTTTAGAAGCAATCAGTTTTTGGGTGATTTTAAAATCAAATCCCAGTTTGTAAACATAAGCTATCGCGATTTTGGAGAAGTAGATGGCGATCTCATTCGAGTTCTAGTAAATGGTAAAGAAATTGTTTCTCAGGTTTATCTCGAAGGAAATTTTAAAGGATTTAAGCTTGACCTTCAAAATGGTTTTAATAAAATAGATTTCGAAGCTTTGAATCAAGGGTATTCAGGTCCTAATACCGCTCAGTTTGTCGTTTATGATGATAAAGGGATATTGGTTTCTTCTAATCAATGGAATTTAGCAACAGGTTTTAAAGCAACTATTATCGTAGTGAAGGAATAATTTTTTGAGCTAATCCATACACTCCATTAATAATAAATCGCCCTCTTCATGCAAAATAGTTACTATACCATCTTTAGTGACATGATTACTGCTTCCAGTTTTATAACCAATAGTGAGGCTGTCATTTTTTAAAGGATAGAATAAATTTTCAGAATGAATTCCTGAAACTCTTCCTACTGGAATTAAAGAAATAGGAGTATTTGCAGTATACCATTTCTCGAATTTTTTGGGTAATAAAAACACTTTTGAATGGTCATCAAGTATAACTATTTTTAATGAGTCTCTATATTGAATAATAGTTGTTAAATTAGTAATAGTGTGGTCGGCTCTTTTTCCGGTTGCCCAAACTACATTAACAGCTGGTATTTTTCTTTCTATCAAATAGTCAAAGGCCTTTTCTAAATCGGTTTTGTTTTGGTCTGGAGTATGAATAATTTCAATAGGATATTGCGATTGTAGCAACTCATGCGGATTAAAACCTCTGTCAAAATCTCCTAAAACAACATCTACCTTAATATTTAAATCGATTACTCTTTCTATAGCAGCATCTAAAACTATTACAAGAGGTGACCATTCTAACAATTGCCCTAATAATTCTTCGTTGCAGGATGCTCCGTTAGCAATTATTAATGCTGGCTCTTGATCGTCACGAACAATATGGTGAGAAGACATTATAAATTAGGAATTATAGATTGATGTTTAATACAAATGTAGTAATTCAAAATTTTGTTATGAGATTATTCTTATTTAATAGTATAACTTTTAGTAACAACTTCTGATAATGAAAAATAGCCAAGAGGAAAATTACTCTTATCTGTAGAATTAATAATATTTCCTCTTACAGTAGCAGGTGGCGATTGAAATGGACCTCCGCCACTATTTCCTGAAATATTCAATAAAATACTCAAATAATTATAGTATCTTTTTGAAATACCAAAATGTTTAACCTCAATAACGTCACCAACTTTAAGTTCTTCATTTTGTGAAAGACTAAAAAAGGTATTGCCCTGAAAAAAGTTATCTTCATCAACATAATAATCAGATTTAATTTGATTAGAATAGTTGTATTTGTACAGATAATAATTATCAGAATCTTTAGGGTCTGTATAAAATGATTTAATTTCGATTTGGTTTCCTAAGATTCCGCCTTCGTTGTTTTGTACAATTTCATCAATAGGAGCAATTGCCAATAGGGTTTCTTTTGCAGTATAAGTTTGTCCTTTAGCAATTACAGTAAGAGTATATTCTTCATTTAATATCGGAATAAAATTGGTGCAAAAGTATTCACCGGTATTAGCATTTTCAATAAAATCAAAATTACTATTTTTACTGTCTTTTACAAAAATTGTAGCTCCTGAAACAGTAGGGATTTCAGAACTAAAATAATCAGACGTAGTTGTTAATTTTATTTTTTGAAGATTACCAGATGTTCCTTTTTCCCAATTTATCGACGCATCAATCACGAGTTTGGGTGGTGCAGCGTTTAAATCAACGTTTACAACATCTTCACAACTATTAAAAAATGAGGCAAAAATTATGAGGCATGATAGATATATATATTTCATGATATTTAAAATTTAAAATTATAACTCACAGCCGGTACAATACCAAATATAGATGTTCGAACCGCTTCATTTGCGCCAGAATCAGCATTTTGCCTAAAGTTTATAGATGCTGCATTTCTGCGATTATATAGATTATAAATGCTAAAAACCCATTCTGTTTTCCAATTTCTATTATTGTTTTTATGAGGAGTTAGTGTGGCTGAAATATCTAAATGATGAAAAGCAGACAATCGATTTTCGTTTCTAAGACCATAACTGGGAACATTTATATCTAAATATTGATATTGACCAGTTGGATAAGTTACGGGTTGACCAGTTTGAAAAATAAAGTTAGCGCCAAAGCTCCATTTCTTATTCAAGTTATAGGCACTAGTTACCGCAACATTATGCAACTTATCAAAAACAGAATTATACCAATCACCATTGTTTATACCCAATTCATCAGGCGTTCTTCCGGGTGTTTGCTGTTCAGATTTTGATAAAGTATAGGAAATCCAACCGTTTAATTTTCCTTCATTTTTTCGCAACATTAGTTCTAAACCATACGATCGCAATTGACCGTTTAATACTATTTGTTCTATAGCTTCATTGGCAATCAAATTAGCACCATCAATATAGTCAAGTCTGTTTTTTACTTTTTTATAATAGGTTTCTATTTCTAATGAATACATATTTTCTTTAAAATTTTTGAAAAAACCTACTGCTACTTGATCTGCTATTTGAGGTTTTATAAAATTATCGCTTGGTGTCCAAATGTCTAATGGAGTAGGAGATGAAGTATTAGAAATAAGTTGTAAATACTGAACCATTCTGTTGTAACTCATTTTTACTGATTGGTTGTCATTTATTTGATAAGCTATTGCAGCTCTTGGCTCAAGATAATTATAACTGGCAATCACTTCGTTTGAATCATAAAATTTTGTTCCTATAGGTTTAGCTTTCTCGTAAATTTGTAAATCTTGATTAAAAAGTACGGGATTGTTATTTTCGTAAATATCTACATTCGATTGCCCTAACCTATAAAAAAGGCTGTAACGTAAACCGTAAGTTAAATCAATTTTGCTTGAAATTTCTTGTTCAGCATCAATATAAATTGCAGGTTCAAAAGCTTTTTTCTTCTCTAATTGACTGAAATTAAATCCAGAATCTGCCGAAGCAGGTCTTATTGTGCCTGGATTAAAGTCATAGTATATTGCGTTTAATCCAAAATTGAGTTTGAAATTATCTGTAATATAGTTTTTGAAATCGTATTTGATGTTGTAGTTTTTAATGCCAGAATCCCATTTGAATCCAATGAAATTTAAATCTAAACCATAATAATAATCACTATATATTAATGATAAATTTGAAAACAATTTATCTGAAAATAAATGATTCCATCTTAAATTTAAGGTAGCATTTCCGTACGTGTTTGTAAAGCTTTTTGCCAAACTAAATACGTCTCGACCAAAATAACTTGATAAATACAAATTGTTATTTGGGTTGAGTTTGTAACTGAATTTTGCATTTAAATCATAAAAGTAAGCAGAATTATCTTTTTGTTCTTCTGAAAGTTTTAAGAAAAGATGTGCATAGGAGCCTCTCCCGCCTATAAGGAATGAGCCTTTGTCCTTTACAATAGGACCTTCAACAAGCAATCTACTAGTAATTAAACCTATTCCTCCATTTGCATGAAAACCAGTACTACTTCCGTCTTTTTGATAAATGTCTAACACAGATGACGCTCTCCCGCCATAACGAGCAGGAATTCCTCCTTTGTAAAGTTTTAAATCTTTAATCGCATCAGGGTTAAAAACCGAGAAAAATCCAAAAACATGCGAAGAATTAAAAATGGTTGCCTCATCAAGTAATATTAAATTTTGATCTGCTCCACCTCCACGAACATTGAATCCTGAAGCTCCTTCTCCTGCATTAGTAACTCCCGGTAATAATAAAAGTGATTTTATGACATCTACTTCTCCCAGAACTACTGGCATTTTTTTAATTGTTGATATAGATAGTTTATTCACACTCATTTCTGCCTTTCGAATATTGGTAGCTTTTCTGCTATCAGTAACTACTACTTCTTGCAGTTGTTGTTCCTCTAAATTCGAAAGTTTAAAATTGAGTTTTGAGTTTTTTTCTAAAGTGATGGTTTGTTCGAGCGTTTGAAAGCCAACATAACTAATTTGTATTTCGTAACTTCCGTTAGGAATTGTTATCGAATAAAACCCGTATTCATTTGTAGTTACTCCAGTTTTTAACGATGGAATGTACACATTTACACCAATAAGGGTTTCATTATTTTTTACATCAGTAATAATTCCGCTTAAAGTAAATTTTTGTTTAGTATTATCTGAGCTACTTTTTTCTTGAGCACTCATACTATTAAATAGTAGTAGTAATAGTATAGAAGTAAGGAATTTAATTGAAAACTGCATAATTTATTTTTAGTAGTACAAAGTAGACGAATTTTGGATTATGTTGTTACAAATCAAATGTTAATTAATCTTAATTTTTTTATGAATAAAAAAGACAACCGTTTAAAGTTGTCTTTATATATTATAAATTTAATTAAATTAAGCAATTTGAGCTAATATAGAATTAAATGTTTCACTAGGTCGCATGGCTTTTTCTGTCAAAGCAGGATTTGGTTGGTAATGGCCACCAATCGCTTGAGGTTTTCCTTGAGCTCCTATTAATTCTGAGTTTATTTTTGCAACGTTTTGAGAAAATTCAGAAGCAACAGGGGTAAAGATAGCTTTCAAAGTAGCGTCTTTGGTTTGTGCTGCTAGTGCTTCAGCCCAGTACATAGCCAAATAAAAGTGAGAACCACGATTGTCAATTTCTCCAATTTTACGTGCTGGTGATTTATCATTTGCCAAGAATTTCTCAGTAGCTACATCGAGTGTTTCTGCTAAAATAAGTGCTTTTGAATTCTTTAATGTTTGTCCTAAATGTTCTAATGAAGCACCTAAAGCTAAAAATTCACCTAAAGAATCCCAACGTAAATAACCTTCTTCTGAAAATTGTTCCACGTGTTTTGGAGCAGAACCACCAGCACCAGTTTCAAACAATCCACCACCATTCATTAAAGGAACTATCGATAGCATTTTAGCTGAAGTTCCAACTTCTAATATAGGAAATAAATCGGTTAAATAATCACGTAAAACGTTTCCTGTTACCGATATAGTGTCTAATCCATTAATAATTCTCTCTAATGTAAAGTTAGTTGCCTCGATAGGTGAAAGAATTTGAATATCTAAGGCTGAGGTATCGTAATCTTTTAAATAAGTAGACACTTTTTTAATTAATTCTCTATCATGCGCTCTGTTTTCATCCAACCAAAATACAGCTGGCGTATTAGATAAACGGGCTCTGTTTACGGCTAATTTTACCCAATCTTGAATAGGAGCATCTTTAGCTTGACACATTCTGAAAATATCATTTTTTTCTACAGATTGTTCCATTAAGATTGCTCCATTGGTATCAATAACCCGAACTGTTCCATTGGCTTTCATTTGGAAAGTCTTATCATGCGAACCGTATTCTTCAGCTTTTTGAGCCATGAGCCCAACGTTTGGAACACTTCCCATAGTTTTTGGGTCAAAAGCACCATGTTTTTTACAAAAGTCTATAGTAGCTGTATAAACACCTGCATAACATCTGTCAGGTATAATTGCAAAAGTATCCTGTAATTTTCCACGTTTATTATACATTTGTCCTGAAGTACGAATCATTGCTGGCATAGATGCATCTACAATTACATCTGACGGAACTTGAAGGTTTGTAATTCCTTTCTCAGAATTTACCATTGCTAATGCTGGTCCGTTTTCTATAGCCTCGTCTATCGCTTCTTCTATTTCAGTTTGCAATGGATTACCTGCAATTTTAGCATAAACATCACCCAAGCCGTTTCGGGTATCGATATTTAATTCACTAAATAGAGTAGCATATTTTTCGAATACCTCAGCAAAATATACTTCAACAATGGCTCCAAAAATAATTGGATCTGAAACTTTCATCATTGTTGCTTTCAAATGAACAGAAAGCAATACTTTTTTTTCTCTGGCTTCAATGATTGTTTTTGCAATAAAACTTTTCAAAGCGGTAATGTTCATTACTGAGCTATCAATAATTTCACCTGATTTTAAAGGAGTACTAGCTTTTAAAACTGTAGACGATCCATCTTCTCCAAAAAATTCAATTTTTACATCGGTTGCCTCAGTAGTGGTTAATGATTTTTCACTTCCGTAAAAGTCTCCACTTTCCATGGAAGCTACTTTTGTTTTTGAGTCTGATGCCCAAGTCCCCATGGAGTGTGGATTGGCTTTTGCGTAATTTTTTACAGCTTTTGGCGCTCTACGATCAGAGTTTCCTTCACGTAAAACAGGATTTACCGCAGAACCTAATATTTTTGAATATTGCGCTTTTATAGATTTTTCTTCATCATTTGAAGGTTCTTCAGGAAAATTTGGAACTGCATATCCGTGAGATTGTAATTCGGTAATTGCTGATTTTAACTGAGGTACTGATGCAGAAACATTAGGTAATTTAATGATGTTTGCTTCAGGAGTAGTTGCCAATTTTCCTAGTTCTAATAATGCATCCCCAACTTTTTGTTCTTCTTTTAAATAAGAAGGGAAATTTGCTAGAATTCTTCCAGCAAGGGAAATATCTCTAGTTTCAATTTCAATACCAGCAGTTGCTGTAAAAGCTTGAACAATAGGCAAAAAAGAATAAGTGGCCAATAATGGCGCTTCATCGGTAAGTGTGTAAAAAATTTTTGATTTTTGTGTCATTTTTTTTTATTGTAAAATCTAAATCAGGGTTATTTTATTTATAAGTATTTTTACTTAAATAAAAGGAGCGCAAATATATGAAAATCAGTTTAAAATCGATACTGGTATTTGAACAAAAACATTAATTATAATTTTAATAACTAGAAACTTCCAATTTGCTATTTTAATTGTTTTTTAGAGGTAGAATTTTATTGATTTATTTCAAAAAAAAATCCCGAGAGTATCGGGATTTAATATAAGTAAGAGAAAAACTATCTTCTTTTATCTCTAATTTTTGCTTTTTTACCAGTAAGTTCTCTAAAGTAGAAAATTCTAGCTCTACGAACGTGACCTTTTTTGTTGATTTCTATTTTTTGTAAAGCAGGTAAGTTTACTGGAAAGATACGTTCTACACCAATTGCACCTGACATTTTACGAATAGTAAATGTTTCTGTATTTCCAGAACCTCTTCTTTGAATTACTACTCCTTTAAAAAACTGAGTTCTAGTTTTTTCACCCTCCTTAATTTCGTAGTACACAGTGATAGTATCACCAGCTCCGAATACAGGGAAATCTTTTCTTGTTACGAATTCGTCTTGAACGAATTTCATTAAATCTGCCATGATATTTTTTTAATTATGGTTTTAAATTAGAGCAACATTCGCGGTTTTCGCCAGAGGTTGGTCAAATGTGGGTGCAAATGTAAAAAAAAGTTATGAGTTATGAGTTATGAGTTATGATTTTTTTTTAATAAAACGATCAACTTTTTTTCTTATAGCATTTAACTTTCTTCTAGCAAATCAGGTCTTCTATTTTTAGTGTGTTCATAAGCCATATCTTCATTCCATTTATCGATTTTTGCAAAATTTCCGCTCGTTAAAACGTCAGGAACTTTCCATCCTTTGTAATCTGCCGGACGTGTATAAATAGGTCCTGATAATAAATTATCTTGAAAACTATCTGTAAGAGCTGAAGTTTCATCACTTAAAACACCGGGAATTAAACGGATTATAGCATCGGATAAAACTAAAGCACCTAATTCTCCGCCACTCAAAACATAATCACCAATAGAAATTTCTCTAGTGATAAAATGATCGCGAACTCGTTGATCGACTCCTTTATAATGACCACAAAGAATAATGATATTTTCATACATCGACATGGTATTTGCCATTTTCTGATTTAAAGTTTCTCCATCAGGAGTCATATAGATGATCTCGTCGTAGGTTCTTTCGCTTTTTAAATGTGTGATGCATGCATCAATGGGTTGAATGGTCATAACCATCCCGGCTCCACCACCAAAAGGATAATCGTCAACACTTTTTTGTTTGTTAGTCGTATAATCACGTAAATTATGAAAATGAACTTCAACCAAACCTTTATCTATTGAACGTTTCATTATTGAAGCTTCAAAAGGGCTTTTTAATAGGTCAGGTAATATGGTGATGATGTCTATTCGCATGTTTTAGTTTTGAAAGTGGCAAAGGTATAAAGTTATTTTAAGTACTCTTTTTTCTATTTAAATAGGTTATTTTATTATAAACTAAACTCCAAACTGTCTTAAATGATGATCCATGTGCTTCCACATTAATTTGTTCCAATCGTCATAAGTCATTTTTCCCCAAAAAGGATGATTCATTATATTAATTACTTCATGTCCTTTTGCAAACCTACTAAAATTGGCTACTAACACTTTTTTAGCTTCTTCGATATCATAATGCTCTTTAAAAATAAATTCGGGAGCAGTTGGGCTATTTTTTTGAAATTCAGAATTAAAGACTTTGTTTTTTAACATTCTTCCTAATAGACGCATTAAGAAATTTATCTTAATATTCTTTTCTCCAAAAGCAATAAGTATCGCTTCGTTTGTGTGTTTTAACATTTGGTCAACGGTCATTTTTCCCCAAAGAGCTTTGCTTTCAGATGTTAAAGCATTAATTCGTTGAACAATTTTAGCATTATCACTTTCATTATAAATAGAATTCATTGTATTTAATTTTAATTATTCAAAAATACAATTATACACTATTCATTCTGTAAATTATGTATTAAATTTGCACTTCAATAAAAAATCAAAAATAATGGAAAACGGAATATATGCTAAATTCAACACCGAAAAAGGTTCGGTTTTAGTAAAATTAACACACGATTTAACACCAGGAACAGTTGGCAACTTTGTAGCATTAGCAGAAGGAAACCTAGAGAATAAAGTGAAACCACAAGGAGCTAAATTTTACGACGGACTAAAATTTCATAGAGTAATTCCTGATTTTATGATTCAAGGAGGTTGCCCACAAGGTACAGGCACAGGAGATCCAGGTTATAAATTTGATGACGAATTTCATCCAAGTCTAAAGCACGATAAACCAGGCGTTTTGGCTATGGCCAACTCCGGACCAGGAAGTAATGGTTCGCAGTTTTATATTACCCATGTTCCAACATCTTGGTTAGATGGCAAGCATACTGTTTTTGGACATGTAGTTGAAGGTCAGGATATTGTTGATGCTGTTGCTCAAGGTGATGTTTTAGAAACTTTAGAAATTATTAGAGTAGGCGAGGAAGCTCAAAAATGGAATGCCGTTGAAGCTTTCAGAACTTTTGAAGGTTCTCGCGCTAAACGTGAAGCTGCCGAAAGAGAAGTCGCTGAAGCAAAAATGGAAAAACTGGCAGCTGGTTTCGAAAAAACAGAGAGTGGTTTGCGTTACCAATTCATTCAAAGAGGAAACGGGAAAAAAGCAGAAAACGGAAAAACGGTTTCGGTTCATTATACAGGACAACTTGAAGACGGAAAAGTCTTTGATAGCTCGTATCCAAGAAAAAAGCCAATCGAATTTCCTTTAGGTAGAGGAAATGTTATTGAAGGTTGGGATGAAGGAATTACTTTGTTACAAGTTGGCGATAAAGCTCGTTTTGTTATTCCATCACATTTAGGATATGGTTCTCGTGGTGCTGGTGGAGTAATTCCACCAAACGCAACATTAATTTTTGATGTAGAATTAATGGATGTGAAATAGTTTCCTTTTAAACAGAAAGAAAGCATACATTAGTCTATTATTTAGATTATATAAATTCCCAAATATGATCGCTAACAAATAACATTTACAGATATGAAATTAAAAATTATTGTTATCGCAGTTTTAGGGTTTATGATTTATTCCTGTGCTTCAAAATCAACCTTGCCAGCGCCTGTAGTGGTTGAAGCCAAAAAAGAAGTAGTAACAAGTAGTATTGCAGAAGGTAAAAATTTGTATGAAAATAATTGCGCTAACTGTCACAAACTTTATGGTGCAAAAGAATTTTCTGCTGAGGAATGGAAACCCATTTTGTACAGTATGCAAAAGAAAGCTCATTTAATTGATGCTGAAATGGCTTCTATTTCAAATTACATTAATTCGCAGTTGTAATAATTCAGGTTAAAAAAAACACATCTTTTGCGATAAAAGATGTGTTTTTTTATGTTTATGAATTCCTATTAAATGGTAAATCCATCAGGAATAGTAACTCCTTTTTTAACAACTATAATTCCATCTTTAATTGTGTAAAGATTTGTATTTGTGTTTTCTAAATGTTTTCCACCATTTAATGTTACATCGTTTCCAATTCTACAGTTTTTATCGACAATAGTGTTATTTATCGAACAACGTTCACCAATTCCGATGTTTATAATTCCTTTCTCATAATTAGTTCTAATTTCATCTATATTTTGATAGAAATCATTTCCCATTAAATATGAATTTGATATTGAAGAACCAAAACCAATTCTGCTTCTTATTCCTATAACTGAATGCTTAATTGTAGTGCCGTTTATAATACATCCCTCAGTAACAATTGATTTGTCAAGGGTTGATGCTCCGGTTATTTTTGAAGGCGGTAAAACCCTTGCTCTGGTAAATATTTTACTTGAATTGTCAAATAAGTTAAATTTAGGAATGTCATCAGTTAGTCCTAAATTGGCTTCAAAGAAAGAATCAATGTTTCCAATATCGGTCCAATAGCCTTCATATTGGTAGCTCAATATTTTGTGTTTTCCAATGGCCTGTGGAATAATTTCTTTTCCAAAATCTTTGGTGTCAGGATTTGACATTAACTCTAGCAATAATTCGCGGTTAAAAATATAAATACCCATAGAAGCCAAATAAATCTTTCCTTCTTGCTTCATTTCGTCACTTACTTCAGATATCCAATCAGGCAAAAGTTCTGCGGCTGGCTTTTCTATAAACGAGGATATAAAATTTTCATCATCGGTTTTTAGGATACCAAACTCTGAAGCTTCCTTAGCATTTACGGGTAATGTTGCAATAGAAATGGCTGCACCGCTTTTTTCGTGAGCATTTATCATTTCATTAAAATTCATTTGATATAACTGATCTCCTGATAAAATAAGAGCATAGTCAAAATCATGATTCATAAAATGTTGCATACATTGTCTTACTGCATCGGCCGTTCCTTGAAACCATGTTGGGTTATCAGGAGTTTGCTCAGCGGCTAAAATATCAACAAAAGCAGTGCTAAAGTGACTAAAATGGTAGGTGTTTTTGATATGCTGATTCAAAGAAGCCGAATTAAATTGTGTTAAAACAAACATTCTTTTAATATCAGAATTGATACAATTTGAGATTGGAATATCTACCAGTCTGTATTTCCCCGCTATAGGTACAGCTGGTTTTGACCGACTTTCTGTTAGTGGTGCCAATCTAGATCCTTGGCCGCCTCCTAAAATAATGGCGAGCGTGCTTTTTTTCATGATTTATGTAGTTAAAGATTCGTATGTTTTTATATATTTTTTTGCAACGTTTTCCCATGAATGGTCTTTTTCCATTGCTGTTTTTCTAATTGTATTTAATTCTGAGGTATCATTATATAAAGTAATAGCCCTTTTTATAGAATGATTCACATCAAAAATATTCGTTTGGTCGTGACATATGCCAAAACCTCCATCTCCCATATCTAATACCGTATCTTTTAAGCCTCCAGTTCTTCTCACTATGGGAATTGTTCCGTAATGTAAGGCAATCATTTGGTTTGTTCCACAGGGTTCAACCCTTGAAGGCATCAACAAGAAATCGGCTGAGGCAAATACAAGATGTTCGAGTTTTTCATTATAATTCATACTGGAATTATAGTTTCCGGAATAGAAATTTTTTAAACCTTGCAAACTTTTTTCCAGAACTGGATTTTCTTTTCCTAGTATTAAAATATTAATTTCTTTTGGATGATTGTTTAGTACAACACTGCAAATCTCGGGTAATATATCGGCACCTTTTTCAGGTGTTAAGTCTCCAATAAAAACGAATAAAGGTTTAGAAACGTTTAAATTAAATTGTTCACAAATATATTCTTTGTTCATTTGTTTGCCTTTTTGAAAATTCTCTATTGAATAGTTCTCAATTAGTAAAGAATCAGTTTTTGGGTTCCAAACACGAGTATCTATTCCGTTTAGAATTCCAATAGCTTTTTGCTTTTCGTAGTGCAATAAATTTTCTAAACCGCTTATATTACTACAAATATCATCCAAATAACTCGGTGAGATTGTGGTAATTTTCCATACACATCGTATGGCTGAAGCTAAAGGATTTATCATTCCATTCCATTCTAAAAGACCAATTTTAGATTGGTCGAAAGTAGGCAGATAATTTAGTTTATCAGAACTAAATGCTCCTTGGTGTTTTTCATTATAAATGGTTAACACAGTGGGTGTATCTTTTAAATCAAAAAAGCTAAAACAATGTTTCACCATAAAAGGAATTAAACCTGTATGGTGTTCATGGCAATGAATAATATCAGATTTTTGATTGGTTTTTGAAATCCAATCTAGAAAAGCAATCTGAAAAGCTACAAAACGTTCGGTATCATCTTCGTAGGAATAGATATTTGGTCTGTCAAACAATTCTGGAATAGCTATTTGAAATAAGTCAAATCCTAATTTGTTTGTTTTCTCCTTTAAAACAGTAAACGAAAAACGAAACCATCCTAAATGGAGCTCGCCTGAATAAATTTCTTCAAAAACGTTTTCTTTTGCAAATATATTATCATAAAAAGGGACAACTACTTTTGGCTGATGTCCTAAAAGTTTTTGGTTTTTACAAAGTGAGCTAATGCCATCTGCTAAATCACCCTGTATAGCAACGGGATAACATTCGGCACTAATGTGAAAAATTTCCATAAATAACTATTTCAAACCTAATACTCTTTTAATATTCAACTTTTAGATTGGTAATATACTCATTTTGTATTAATTTTTCATTTAATAACAGTTAAATATATCGTTGTAGTGATTTATTGCGTAAATAGTATTTTAATCGTAATTTCGTGTTATTTTTTTAATAATTTCGTAAAATAATCTTTTAATTATTCCAAATTTACTTAAAATCCAAAAAGGTTTCAGTAAGATTCTTAGGGAAAACGGATAATATGTTGTCTTAAATTTGTGTTTTTAGGTTCTGTTTAAGAAGTATTATTTTATTCATGCAATACTAAAATAGGAATATCACTAATATTTGACATTTTTTTTGTGAAACTCGAATTGAATATAGTATCAAAGAAATTTCTCTTGAAAGTAATCATTGTTAAAACATCTATTTCTTGGCTTGTAATAAAATCAAGAATTGTTTCTTTTACATCTTCATGTGGAATAATGTAAAATCGAACGGGGTCATTTTTGAATTGGTTTTTCCAATTATTAAAAGTGGCTTCGGTGTTATCAGTATTTTTAGTTTTAACATATAAGCATTTTACTTTAGCATTAGTTTTTTTTGCAATTGCTATTACTTGTTGTAGTGCAGCTTTATCTTTTTCTCTAAATCGAGTGGTAAAACCAATAGTTTCAATTTTTTCGAATTTAGCTTTAATAGGAACAATTAATAGCGGTACATGTATTGCAGCAGTAATTAATTCGCCAGTATTTGTTCCTATGAAAAGTTCTTTCCAACCTGATGTACCATAGGTTCCCATAACTACAAAGTCTATTTTCTCATTTTTAATACATTCTTGAATGTTTGGAATTAAGTAACCTTCCATTAAGCGATGAGACATATTAATATGTCCTAAATTTCGTGATCCTGCAATAGATCGTAGTTTTAGAAGCTCCTCTTTAAATTGCTCAAATTTTGATAATTCTAAAATATCATAAGTTTCTTTGTAATTTATAGGGTCAAAGACATTATCTGCTAATGCTAGTTCGAAAGTATGTAACAATATTATCTCACCTTTAACAATTTTAGCAAGTTCTAATGCATACAGGAAAGCATTAGTTGCCGCTTCAGAAAAGTCTGTTGGAAAAAGAATTTTTTTCATGCTATTAAAGTTTTATGATTATCGAAATAAAGTTACCATTCAATACGCTTCAGAGCTATGACTTTTATCATATTGTTTTTAGTACAACATAAGATTAATATTTTAATATTACATAAAAGAGTATTTTTTTTAGATAAAATTTGATTTGAGATCCAAAATCTAAAATAATCGCAAAATATTAATATGGTTTAAACTTTAGTTTTAATTCAAATAAAAAAGTCTGAAAATCATACGACTTTCAGACTTTTAGTATTATTTTTTTGTTTATTTATATATCATCAAACTCTATATCAGTAAAGCTTTTATCTAATTTTGGGTTTTCTTCTTCCGCAAAGTCATTTGCATATTCTTTCTTGAAATCTTTTTGGTGTCTTTCAGAAATTACTTCCTCACCTTTGTGGTTTAAAACATAAGTTGTCATGTCTTCTAGAATTTCTGAGAAAGCTGTAAAGTCTTCTTTATACAAGTAAATTTTGTGTTTTTTGAAATGAAAGGAACCGTCTTCCTCAGTAAATTTTTTACTTTCAGTAATTGTTATGTAATAATCATCTGCTTTAGTAGCTCTTACATCAAAGAAATAGGTTCGTCTACCGGCTCTTAAAACTTTAGAAAAAATCTCTTCTTTTTCTAACATGTCATTTTCTCTCATAATCCTTCTATCAATTTATTTACGTTTTGTTTACATTTAATTCCTTTTCAAAAATGGTAAAAAAACATTTACAAAACAACATTTAAGTTAATTCTTTTTCTGAAAGTTGTTTTAAATACAAAGCGGCGTAGTATCCTTCTTGGTTTATTAATTGATTATGAGTGCCTTGTTCGATGATTGTTCCTTCATCAAGAATAATTATTTTATCTGCGTTTTTTGCTGATGATACCCGATGACTAACAATAATTGTGGTTTTGTTTTTGCAAAAATCAAGTAAATTATTTAGGATGGTTTCTTCGGTTTCGGTATCTACTGCCGACAGACAGTCGTCTAACAATAAAATAGGAGCATCCTTAATTATGGCTCTTGCAATAGAAACGCGTTGCTTTTGTCCGCCAGAAAGGGTTATGCCACGTTCGCCTAAGATGGTTTCGTATTGCAAATTAAAATTGATAATATTGTCATGAACTGCCGCTTTCTTGGCTGCATCTATAACTTCATTATCAAGAGCACTTTCTTTACCAAACTTGATGTTGTTTTTTATAGTATCTGAAAACAAAAAGGCATCTTGCGGCACTATTCCTATACTGTTTCTTAAATCGAATAAATTAACTTGATGAATAGGATTTCCGTCTACTAAAATTTCTCCTTGAGTTGTATCATACAATCGACTAATTAGCGAAACAATACTCGATTTTCCGGAACCTGTTTTACCTAAAATGGCTAAAGTTTCGCCTTTATTTACAGTAAAATTAATGTTTTTAAGTGCCTGTATCTGGGTGTCATCATAAGTAAATGATACGTTTTTAAACTCGATTGTCCCTTCAATAATTGACTTTTCAGGATGATTGTTTTGAATATCGGGTTGTATTTTTAAAAATTCATTAATACGTTTTTGTGATGCTTCAGCTTCTTGAACCAATGACGATATCCAACCCAACGAAGCTACTGGCCATGTAAGCATGTTTACATACAAAATAAATTCGGCAATGGTACCAATGCTTTTTATACTTCCGTTAATATACATCATACCGCCAAAATAAATCACCACTAAGTTACTTACGCCAATTAAAGCGAGCATTAAAGGACCAAACAATGATTGCACTTTTGCCAAATTCATACTCTTGGCCTTGCTCTCTTTTGATAATTCCTCTAAATTATTTTGATGCTGGTTTTCTAACGAATAGGCTTTTATCACTCTAATTCCAGAAAAAATCTCTTGAGTAAAACTCGAAATTTTAGAAAGGTATTGCTGAAAAATAGTACTTCGAATATTTATTTCGGAGCTTAATTTGAAAATAGCATATGATAAAATGGGCAATGGCAGCAAAGTATATAAAGTTAATATTGGCGAAACGTCATACATGTAAATGATGACTATAGTAAAGCGAATAAAAGTATTTATAGTATACATAACGGCAGGGCCTACATACATTCGCACTTTTCCAACATCTTCGCTAATGCGATTCATCAAATCACCTGTTCGGTTTTGTTTATAGAAATTTTGGGAGAGATTTTCATACTGACGAAAAACTTCATTTTTTAAATCGAATTCAATATGACGTGACATTACAATTAAGGTTTGTCTCATCAAAAAAGTGAGAAAACCGGCAATTATTGTGGTAGCGATTATTAGAAGAATATTATGTATCAGTTCTTTTTGAATAAGAGTCGAATCGACAGCCGATTGTTTTACATGACTTTCAATGGCTTGAAACGATTTACTGATTAATTTGGGAGTAAATAGTGAAAAAATTTGAGCTACAATTGTGGTTACAATGCCAATTAAAAAGCTGTATTTGTATTTGACAAAGTATTTGTTTAAATAGTTTAATTCTTTCATGCTAAGATTCCTGCCAATTTTTCAATAGCAAATATAGGGGTTTAAAAGCAATAATGAGATGGGCGATATTAACTTTGGCGCATTTTTAAGACGATATTAACGAGAAAAGAAAGGGCTAAATAATTTCGGGTTTCAATATTATTGTTATTTTTGCACTGCGAAAGTTTTTATTTCGAATTCTAATTTTTATAAAAAGTTCTTACCTAGTGTTAAATAGAAGACATATCCGCGTTAAAGTGATGCAAACCATATATGCAATGCATCAAAATGGTTCTGACAGTTTAGAAAAAGAAGAAAAATTCTTGCTGTTTAGTATCGAAAATATTCAAGATTTATATTTGGTTATGCTTTCTTCTTTGATTGAAATTGCTAAAAAAGAACTTGTTTTTTTAGAAAAATCTTCAAAGAAACATCTTGCTACTTCAGAAGAACGAAATCCCAATAAAAAATTTGTAAATAACGCTATTTTCAAAATGCTTGCTGAAAATAATTCGTTAAGTATTGCTTTAGAAGACCGAAAAATTAACAATTGGTCGTTGAATGACGATTATATTTTGTTGCTTTTGGCAGCTATTAAAGAAAGTGATTTGTATAAGAAATACATGTCAAAAAAAACCGCCACTTTTGAAGAAGATAAGGAGTTTGTAATAGCTATTTTTTCGGATGTAATTGCCGCTAACGATAAATTATACGATTATTTAGAGGACAATAAGCTAACGTGGGTTGATGATATTCCGTTAGTAAATACTCAAATAATTAAACAATTGGGTGCTCTAAAATCAGCCAACGATAGTTTTAAAGTGCCAAAATTATATAAAGATACTGAAGATAAGGAGTTTGTGTCTAATTTGTTTCGGAAAACTGTTTTAAACGAAGTAGACTTAGCAAAGGAATACCTAGATAAAACACCTAATTGGGATACTGAACGTATTGCCGAAATTGACACTATTATTTTAAAAATGGCTATTTGCGAGTTTTTGAAATTTCCATCTATTCCTTTAAAAGTAACTATTAACGAATATTTAGAAGTGGCTAAAGAATATTCTACTCCTAAAAGTAGTATTTTTATCAACGGAATTTTAGACAATTTAGTTAAGGAATTTCAAGCTAATAATAAAATTCAAAAAACTGGAAGAGGTTTAATGTAGTGTAAACAAATTACCCGATGATGAAAAAAATTGTACTTTCATTTTTTCTATTCTTTATCCTGATAATTTTTTCTTGTAAAAAAGAAGAAGCTACACAAACTCATTTTGGAACGGCGCTAGTACTTAAAGCGAAAGAAAAAGAAGCTCAGAAAGCCAAAGAAAATCAAACAGAAGAAGCAATAACTTCTAAAATTGTTCCAGTAGACGGGAAATATCCGGTAATGACTTTTAAAACAAAAGAACATGATTTTGGAAATATAGTACAGGGAGAAAAAGTAGAAACTGTTTTCAATTTTAAAAATACTGGCGAATCAAATTTGGTTATTTCTAAGGCTGTTGGGTCATGTGGTTGCACGGTTCCAGAATATCCTAAAGAGCCTATAGCACCGGGGAAATCGGCTAAAATTGTAGTTTCATTTAATTCGGCTGGAAAAAACGGAAAACAAATGAAAACGGTATCGCTTACTACCAACACTTTAGAAGGAAATGAAATTCTAACAATTAAATCTTTAATTCAATCAAAACCCAGAAAACAATCTGGACTAACTTCACATTAAAAACATATGGAAAATTATACATTGTATCTACAATTTGGGTTAATGTTCGTAGTCATTTATTTTTTTATGATTAGACCACAACAAACAAAGGCAAAAAAAGAAAAACAATTCGAAGCTGATTTAAAAGTAGGCGATAGAATCATTACAAAAAGTGGTTTTCATGGTAAAGTTTCAGAACTAGCAGCAACGACTGTAGTTATAGAAACAATGTCAGGAAAATTAAAAATAGAGCGCTCTGCTATTTCTATGGAAATGACTGCAGAATTGAATAAAAAATAATCAAATCAATTTTATTATAAATGCCTCCAATTTGGAGGCATTTTTTTTAGTAAATCGTTATTTCTTCTTTTTTTTCTTTTTGCCAATTGCTTTAATCGAGAAATCAGTAGTTGCTGTTAATTCAGCAATTTTTATAATCACATCAATGGCTTTTTGCATACTTTCAACAGGAACATATTCGTATTTACCATGAAAATTATGTCCACCAGCAAAAATATTTGGGCAAGGCAATCCCATATAGGATAATCTAGAACCATCCGTTCCTCCTCGAATGGGTTTTATGATAGGTTTGATACCTAAATCTTTCATGGCTTTTTCGGCTAAATCTACAATAAATAGAACAGGTATAACCTTTTCTTTCATGTTGTAATACTGGTCTTTTATTTCAGTAATGACAATATTGTCACCAAATTGTTTGGCAAATTTTTTGTTTATTTTTTTGGTAATATCATGAATTAATTCTTTCCTTTTTTTGAACTTCTTTGCATTATGATCTCTAATAATCAATTCTAAAACAGTTTCTTCAATACTTCCACTTAAATGATGTACATGAAAAAAACCTTCATAGCCTTTTGTTTCCTGAGGAATTTCTTTTTTAGGAAGTTCGTTTATGAAATCATTGGCAATCAGCATCGAATTAATCATTTTGTCTTTAGCATAACCGGGATGCACACTTTTTCCTTTGAATGTTATTTTGGCTCCAGCTGCATTAAAATTTTCATATTCTAATTCTCCTATTTGGCTTCCGTCCATAGTGTAAGCCCAGTCTGCTCCAAACTTTTCTACATCAAACAAATCAGCTCCTCGACCAATTTCTTCATCGGGGGTAAAACCAACTCTTATTTTTCCGTGTTTGATATCAGGGTTTTTAATCATATATTCCATTGCGGTAACAATCTCAGTCAATCCTGCTTTATCGTCGGCACCAAGAAGTGTAGTTCCATCGGTAGTGATTATAGTTTGCCCTTTGTATTGCAATAAATCCTTGAAATAGTTGGGTGATAAAATAATGTTATGTTCTGCATTCAGAAGAATATCTCCACCATCATAATTAGCTATGACTTGTGGTTTTACATTTGCACCTGTAAAATCAGGCGAAGTATCGTAATGCGAAATAAATCCAACAGTAGGCACTTCGTAGTCAATGTTACTAGGTAAAGTTGCCATGACATAGCCGTTTTTGTCGAGTGTGACGTCGGTCATTCCAATAGCATTTAGTTCTTTTACTAATATTTTGGCTAAAACTAATTGTTTTTTGGTGCTAGGAGTTGTTTCTGAATTTGGATCAGATTCGGTATCAATAGTGACATAGCTTATAAAGCGGTCGATTGTATGTTGCATGGTTTTGTTTGTAGTTTATTAGAATCACAAAGATATAATTTGTTATTGCTATAAACAACGGATGAAAGTGACTATAATTATTTCGGAAGAGCCTCTTGAAATTCAAATTCTAGAGCTTCTGCTATCTTTTATATTATAGTCAAATTAAGAAAAGGGATTTTAGTTTTTATAAAATTCCCTAACATTTGCAAGGATTTCAGTAGGAGTCAATTTAGTGGTGGTTTGAACATCTATTAGTTTTCTGTAATCAATAAGATGCTCATCGTATATTTTTCGTTGCAACTTGGATTTTGTTTCAGAAGGACCAAAAATAAAAAGTTCATCTGATTCTTTAACTTGGGACATAACGTCAGATAGAAAATGGTCAAATTGATTATTATTTTGTTGTTCAAATTGATTGCGATGCGTTTCTTGACCATAACTTGAATAAGTTTCTTTGTTAATTTTATCATCTTGATGAATTTTGTTTCCAATACCTGATTTAATTTCAGTTACATTTTCACCACCATCAAAAAGCGTTACAATGATTGCTTTAGAAACATCAATCCAAACTCCGGTTTGTTTTTTCCAATTTTTCATGTCTTCTACAATTTAAATTAAGATTCAATTCACTACTATAAATTTACATAAAAAAAGTGAATTTTTTTGTCGAAATTCTTTTTACTTATCAACTAATTGTTAAGTTTATAAGTCTAACAATCAGTAGTATATATAGTTCAAAAAACATATGTAAATTATTACTTTATCTAATACAGGATTGCTTAAATTATCCCTATTAAGACAAGAATTATATAGTAATTTGGTCTATTTTTTCTTTTTTGGTTGAAATAAGCAAAAGTTTCAATTAAGATAAACACTTTCAAGAAAAACAAACACTTATAATAAACCATTCGTCTACACTAAAAGCCTTTTAGAATACACTTTTGGGTTTTTGAGCTAAAATAATTTATATCTACTATGTAATGAGTAACTTTAAATAGTATTAGATTCATTCCCAAATCTTGTTTAATAATGATAACTGATTTTGATCTGTTAGAGTATTCACCTGTACCAACTATAGTATCAGATAGTAATGGTAAAATAATTTTTAGAAATAAGAACACAATCATACTTTTTAAGGAAATTAACATACCAGAGGATATCAATACTATTTCTTTATTATTCCCCTCTATTAATCTTCAAAAATCTAAAAAAAGTCAATTTTTAAATGATATAAAAGGGTATCCAGTTGCTGTAGATGTAGAAATGGTTAATTATAAAGGCCAAAATGAATTTTATTTACTATTTCTTCAAAAAACAAATCAAAATAAATTCATTGAAAAAAAACAGTATGTGGTTCAGCAGAAATATAAAGCGTTTGAGGATTTTATCGATATTATTAAAGAAGGAGTCTTAGTTCTTAATGCATATGGCAAGCTTCAATTTACAAATAAGAAAGCCAAAAATTTATTTGAAATTGTTGATACAGATAAAAAAAAACTACATGTATGGGATATATTTGATTATTTTATAAATAAGGACAGTTGGAAAGAAAACATTAATTCGTTATCTCTTCAAAAAACGATTAAATTTACTTTCAACAAAAGCAACAAATTTTATCAAGCCGAGATCCGAAAAAAGATTTACGAAAACCGTAATTTTTACCTCCTAATTTATAATGATATTACCAAAAAAGTATCAGATAATAAAATCATAATGGAGCAGCATAATGAAATTGATTTTTTGCACAAAAACTTTCCAGCGGCTTTTTTTCAGTTAAAAGTTACTCCAGACAAGGAAACCTATTTTGAATACGTAAGTGAATCTTTTCAGGAAATTTTCGGTTTTGAATTACTTACGTATCAATCAAAATGGGACAATAAATTAGTACTTCATCCAGAGGATTATAATTCGTTTGTTGAGGCTAAAAATAAGGCTATAGCGTATCTCCAAGAATTTAAATTTACAGGTAGATTTGAATTGAGTAGTGGAGAAATAATTTGGTTTGATACCAATGCTATTCCTATTATAACTGATGATGAAATAATGTTCAATGGAATTGTACAAAACATTACAGAACGTAAGAAAGAAGAAGCAGAGATAAGTAAAAAAAGATTTTTCAATGACAGTATTTTGTATAATATTCCTGCAGATATAGCTTATTTTGATAAAGATCATAATTATTTGTTTATAAATCCTCAAGGAATTTCTGATGATACCACTCGAAACTGGCTTATTGGAAAAAATGATTTTGACTATTGCGAAATGAGAGGAATAGATACTTCTATAGCTAAAATGAGAAGAACTTATTTTAATGAAGCTAAAGAAACAAAAAAACAAGTAGATTGGATTGATGAAATCAATGTAAATGGAAAAAGCAAATCCGTTTTGCGAAGATTTTATCCCATTTTTATGGAAGGTGAGTTTACCAATATGATAGGCTATGGAATAGATGTTTCTGAGTTGAAAAATCTTCAAAAAACATTAGACGACACCCAATATCAAAACGAATTAATTCTTAAATCTGCTTTAGATGGTGTAGTAATAATTGACAATAACTGGACTGTAACTTATTGGAATCCTGAGGCTGAAAACATATTTGGTTGGAAATCTTGCGAAGTGATGGGCCATAATTTATCTCTTATTATTTTTCCAAAAATCGAAAATGTTAATTATGATATTCGTGATTATTTCAAAAAAAATAGTGGTTTATTAGAGAATAAGAAAACTCTTGAATTTAATGCCGTAACAAAACAAAATGAAGAAATTATTATAGAGTTAATTATTGTTTCTTTAATTAGCGAGGGATTAAATTCAAATTTTGTTGTCTACATTCGAAATATTACCTCCCAAAAGGAAAAGGAAAAAGAAATTCGGTTTCAAAATGAATTGTTAATCAAACAAAATAAGGAACTTGAGCAGTTTAATTTCATAACATCACACGATTTACAAGAACCTTTATTGTCATTGATAGGATATTCTAATTTACTCAAAGACGATTACTATGAGAAACTCGATGACGAAGGAAAATTATTCTTAGAATTCATAAGTAATTCTGCTGGCAGAATGAGAGCTTTAATTTCAGGATTATTAGAATACAATCGTATTGTTAAGAATAAAGAGACGCTCACATGCGACTTAAATGATTTAATTGTTGAGGTATTAAATGATTTAAATTCTTGTGTTTTAGAAACAAGAGCTACAATAAACTATACCAAACTCCCCACTATTAAGTGTTATCCTGTTTTTTTTAGATTATTACTTCAAAATTTAATTAGTAATGCCTTAAAATTTAAAAAGAAAACGATAAAGCCTAAAATAATATTATTGGTTAAGGAAACCCGACAAAAATGGTTGTTTAGCATTAAAGATAATGGTATTGGTATAGATGAAAAAAATTTTGATCAAATCTTTATCATGTTTAAAAGATTAAATAATGCTAATGATTATAAAGGCAATGGGATTGGATTATCACATTGTAAAAAAATTGTTGAAATTCATAATGGTGAGATTTGGGTAAACTCATCCCCAAACAAGGGATGTACTTTTTATTTCACTGTAGATAAAAAAATTTAAACTATGAATATAAGTAAAATACTATTAGTTGATGATGATTTAACAGTCAATTATTTCCATAATCGACTTTTACAGTCATTTTTTGATAAAGATAAAATCGAGACTTGCTTAAATGGAAAAACGGCCCTTGAGTTATTACAGAATATGAAGGGAACTATTGATAAAGACGAACATGTAATTATTCTTTTAGACTTAAATATGCCAGTCATGAATGGTTGGGAGTTTTTAGCTGAATTTTATTATTTAAAAACAGAATTAAATTTTAATTGTACTATTTATATCGTTACTTCTTCATTGAATCCAGACGATAAAAAAAATTGTATCACTTATACAGATGTAAAAAAATATTTGAGTAAACCTTTGTCTAAAAAAGATATTGAATTAATTATTCAAAAATAAAAAAGCAAAATCATTCTTAATTCTATATCTTTAATCAATTAGGTTTAATAGAATTAAAATTTAAATGCATAAATCCTAAATGAACCCAATAAGGTCGTGGAAAGAGTTTTTATTAAAGCTTATAATCAATCAATTTTGATGTGATAACCTATCGAAAATCCTATGGGGTAATAAATAATTTTCAAATTCAATTCGTTCATTGTTTTTTAAATCATCGATGTATTGGTCTACATCAGAACTCCTTATAGGCACCAATAAAGCCAATGACCAATATCCATTTCTACCTTTATCTTTAGGTTTGAAATCAACTCCAAATCCAAAAGTTGGGACGTAAAATAGTTTGTTAGACTTTAAGGTATTTTTTATAGGTATCGCTCCATTATATCCATACATTCTTACATGATATGGGCATCTGAAAATTTATATTTACTCTAAATTAGTATGAATCATAAGAAAATTGAAATGATAATTCTATTTTTGCAATACACAACACAACTACCATGTACAAATTACTTATTCGTCCAATTCTTTTCAAGTTTGATCCTGAGAAGGTGCACTATTTTACTTTTTCATTAATACGTTTTTTATCAAATATTCCAGGTTTTTCATCATTATTCCAGGCAATGTATCTTGTCAACGACAAACGATTAGAAACGGAAGTTTTCGGTTTAAAATTTAAAAATCCTGTGGGTCTTGCGGCAGGTTTTGATAAAGATGCAACCTTATATAAAGAGTTGTCCAATTTTGGTTTCGGATTTATAGAAATTGGAACTCTAACCCCAAAAGGGCAAGAGGGAAATCCTAAAAAAAGATTGTTTCGTCTTAAAGAAGATGCCGCCATCATCAATAGAATGGGTTTTAATAATGGAGGGGTACAAAAAGCAGTTGAAAGATTAAAAAACAATAATGGTGTTTTGATAGGAGGTAATATCGGAAAAAACAAAGTTACCCCAAACGAAGAAGCAACATCCGATTATGAAATTTGTTTCGATGCCTTATACGACTATGTCGATTATTTTGTAGTAAATGTAAGTTCTCCCAATACGCCTAATCTTAGAGCGTTGCAGGACAAAGAGCCATTGACGCAATTACTGCAAACGTTACAAAATAAGAATATAAAAAAACTAAAAGAAAAACCTATACTGTTAAAAATTGCTCCCGATTTGACAGATGATCAGTTGCTAGACATCATTGATATTGTAACCCAAACCAAAATTGCAGGAGTAATTGCTACCAATACCACCATTTCGCGAGAAGGTTTGCAATCTGAAAATAAAACAGAAATAGGAGGCCTGTCAGGAAAGCCATTAGCCAAACGTTCCACTGAAGTCATCCGATTTTTATCCGAAAAAAGCAATAAAGCCTTCCCTATTATTGGAGTAGGAGGCATTCATTCTCCAGAAGATGCCATTGAAAAATTAGATGCGGGAGCGAGTCTAATTCAATTGTATACCGGTTTTATTTATGAAGGGCCAGCTTTAGTAAAAGCCATAAACAAAAAAATAGTAGAAAGAGTATAAAAACCAATTCTTTGCTATCTTTACCTATATGAAACCAATAAAAATCATTGAATGTCCGCGCGATGCCATGCAAGGTATAAAAGCCTTTATTCCTACTCATAGGAAAGTGGCTTACATTCAATCATTGCTAGAAGTTGGTTTCGATACGATAGATTTCGGAAGCTTTGTTTCTCCAAAAGCCATTCCTCAAATGCAAGATACAAGCGAGGTTTTATCTCAATTAGATGTATCACAGACAACTAGTAAATTATTGGCAATTATAGCCAATACACAAGGCGCAAAATTAGCATCAGAGTATCAAGCAATTCAATATTTAGGTTTTCCGTTTTCTATTTCCGAAAATTTTCAAATGCGGAATACCCATAAAACCATTGCGCAATCTACAATTACCTTAATGGAGATTCTTGAAATTGCCTATAAAAACAATAAAGAAGTTGTAGCGTATTTGTCCATGGGTTTTGGAAATCCCTACGGCGACCCTTGGAATGTCGAGATAGTAGGAGAGTGGACAGAAAAGTTAGCGAATATGGGCGTTAAAATTCTTTCTCTTTCAGATACAGTTGGAAGTTCGACACCAGAAGTCATTACCTATTTGTTTTCACATTTAATCCCGAAATATCCAACAATAGAATTTGGAGCTCATTTACATACAACACCCAATAAATGGTTTGAAAAAGTAGACGCTGCTTACAAATCGGGATGCCGTCGCTTTGACGGTGCTATTCAAGGTTTTGGTGGGTGTCCTATGGCTACAAACACACTAACAGGCAATATGCCTACAGAAAAATTGTTGTCTTTTTTTACTGCCATAAATGAGCAAACCAATACAAGTCCAACGCATTTCGAAAAGGCATATACACAGGCAACCAAATTATTTAGTGAGTTTCATTAGGAGCAATTTCCAGCTGTCCATTCCAATTCTTTTATCAAAAATCCTTTTTTTGTATGCGCTAAAAAGAGCTTCCGTTGGTCGCTTTTTTAGTCCAACAAAAAATAGGGTTTTTCAATAAAATGATTTTCATTTCCATCTGGGCTAATCAAATAGCAATTAGTATTAAATTTTCAAAATCGAACGCCAATTACTGTTTACCAACTACATTTTTTACTATATTTGCACGCAATTTAACTACAACTACAAATTGCAATGAACGCACACAATACTAAAATAGTCGGAGAAGGTTTAACCTACGACGATGTACTATTAGTTCCTAATTACTCGAATGTACTTCCGCGAGAAGTCAGTATCCAATCTAAATTTTCAAGAAACATCATGCTTAATGTTCCCATAGTATCGGCAGCAATGGATACCGTTACTGAAAGTTCGATGGCAATAGCTATGGCTCAAGAAGGAGGAATTGGTGTTTTGCATAAAAACATGACCATCGAGCAACAAGCTGCTAAAGTGCGTAAAGTAAAACGTGCCGAATCTGGAATGATTATCGATCCAGTCACTTTACCGCTAACATCTACGGTAGCCGATGCTAAAAATGCCATGAAAGAATATGGTATTGGCGGTATTCCAATTGTGGATGAAAATCAAATATTAAAAGGAATTGTTACCAATAGAGATTTGCGTTTCGAAAAAAACAACTCTAGACCTATTGTTGAGGTAATGACAAGTGAAAACTTAGTAACGGTAGCCGAAGGCACTTCACTTGAACAAGCTGAAGTGGTTTTGCAAGGCAACAAAATAGAAAAACTTCCTGTCGTGAATGCCAATTATAAATTGGTTGGCCTAATTACCTTTAGAGACATTACGAAACTTACTCAAAAACCTATTGCCAATAAAGATGTATACGGACGTTTGAGAGTTGCAGCAGCTATTGGCGTTACAGCGGATTCTCTAGAAAGAGCTACTGCACTTATTCATTCTGGTGTAGATGCCTTAATTATTGATACGGCTCACGGGCATACTCAAGGTGTTGTTAATGTTCTAAAAGCGATTAAAGCTCAGTTTCCTAAAATTGACATTATTGTTGGCAATATAGCGACACCAGAAGCGGCTAAATTCTTGGTCGAAAATGGAGCTGATGGAGTTAAAGTTGGTATAGGACCCGGTTCTATTTGTACTACAAGAATAGTTGCTGGAGTTGGTTTTCCGCAATTTTCCGCTGTTTTAGAAGTGGCTGCAGCCATCAAAGGCACAGGAGTCCCAGTAATAGCCGATGGTGGAATTCGCTATACAGGAGATATTCCTAAGGCTATTGCAGCAGGAGCTGATTGTGTGATGCTTGGGTCGCTTTTAGCTGGAACCATGGAATCTCCCGGTGAAACCATCATTTTTGAAGGTAGAAAATTTAAATCCTATAGAGGAATGGGCTCTATTGAAGCTATGGAAGATGGCTCTAAAGACCGTTATTTTCAAGATGTAGAAGACGATGTTAAGAAACTTGTTCCTGAAGGAATAGTAGGTCGTGTGCCTTATAAAGGTGAATTAAATGAAAGTATGCAACAATTCATAGGCGGACTTCGAGCAGGAATGGGCTATTGTGGTTCTAAAGACATACCAACATTACAAGAAACAGGTCGTTTTGTGCGTATTACTGCTAGTGGTATCAACGAGAGCCATCCGCATAATGTGACCATTACTAAAGAAGCGCCAAATTATTCGAGATAAAAGTATTAGAGTATTAAAAGAGTAGGCATAAAATCTTACTCTTTTCAATCTTAATTATGAACTAATTCTGCTAATAATTTTCTATCGCCAACAATCCAAAGAATATCATCTTTTTCTAAAATGATATCCGATTCAGGATTTAAAATTCTATTGCCTCTTTTTTCGATGCCTACCACAAGACCATGAGTTTTTTCTCTAACTTTAGAATCTCTAATGGATTTTCCTATGTAGGCTTCATTTTTTAATTCTATTTGTCGCAATACTATTTCAGGTTCTAAAGTTGAGGTTTTAACTTCAATTTCATGTTGTTCTAAATATTTTTTGAATTCGTTGACTTGAATATCGTTTCCTATGACACATATTTCATCACTTGGGAATAATCGATCATTTCTTTTGGGAATATGAATCATTATTTCTCCTCTTTTTATTGAAGCAATATTAATACCTAGTTGTTCTCTAATCTTTAATTCTTTTAATGTTTTTCCAACAATATTAGACTCTTTAGCGATTTCAAAATAAGCCATGTGTCCATCCCAGGGCGACAAATCACTTCTACTTCTTTTTGCTTTTGTTATTTCTCTGTCATTTAGGTTGGTTAAAAAATGATTTTCTATTTTATGATATTGAGCGTTTAATTTTTTACGAAATAGGAAATAAGTTACAACAGCTACAATTAATGTAAAAATGGCAGCTATTGGTGAGAAAAATATGTTCAACAAAAAGCCAATAAAAAACAGTGTTAATAGGAATCGAAATAAAATCATCATTACTATTGGTCCACGGTATTTGCGCTCTTCCATCAATAAATCTACTTCTGCTACAGCTACTCTGCGAAGTGATAGTGCCCATAAAAAAGGAGAAAGTACAGCTAGTGTAATTAATGCACCTAAGGCGTTACCGAATTTAAAATTAGCTACTAGTGGTATTATATATTGAGATGAAAGTAAAATAATTGCAACAATAATTACAGAGACAAAAATGACTTGAAAAAGAAAGGCGTTTAACACTTTTTGCCAGTTGCTGACTGATTTTATAGATTGAGTATTCGCACTATACCTTTCAATATTTTTGATCCATTTTCTAGGCAATTTTTTAGATAAAATTTCTGAAAAAGGAATTGCCATTTTTATCATAAAAGGAGTTGTAAAGGCTGTGATAGCTGAAACGGCAACTACTATAGGATATAAAAAAGAGCTTGTAACATTTAATGTAATTCCTAATGATGCAATGATAAATGAAAACTCACCAATTTGAGATAAACTCATTCCTGTTTGAACCGATTCTTTTAGAGGCTGACCAGAAAGTAGGGCACCAATAGTAGAGCTTATTGACTGTCCAAATATTGTTACCATTGATAAAAGCATAATTGTAAAAATATGGTCGTAAACTGCGTGGGGATCTATTAACATCCCTACAGACACAAAAAAAACAGCACCAAATAAATCTTTAACAGGTTTTACTAAATGTTCAATATGTTCAGCTTGTGTGGTTTCGGCAATAATTGAACCCATAATAAAGGCGCCAAGAGCAGGAGAAAAACCAGCATTTGATGCCAATATAACCATCAATAAACAAAGAGCAATTGAAATGATGAGAAGCATTTCATCTGTTAGCAAATGTTTTGCTTTTTTAAGTAATGTTGGAATGAAGAAAATACCTCCAATGAACCATAACAACAAAAAGAAAGCCAATTTAAATATAGATAGTAATAAGGCTCCTCCTGAAAATTGCTCACTTACTGCAATAGTAGATAGCAATACCATCATTAAAATAGCCACAATATCCTGAACAATTAAGGATCCAATAACAATTCCAGCAAATTTTTGGGCCTTTACACCCAACTCATCAAACGATTTTAATATAATTGTTGTAGATGATACTGATAGAATAACTCCTAAAAAAATACTGTCCATTGTAGTCCAATCCATCCATCTACCAACTAAATAGCCTAGTAGCAACATTGTAGTTATTTGAGTAACAGCAGTAATAGATGCAGTCCCACCCACTTTCATGAGTTTTTTAAAACTGAATTCTAATCCTAGACTAAACAATAGAAAAATGACTCCAATTTCTGCCCAAACTTCAACACTCTTAATATCTTTTACGGATGGAAAAAAATCAAAATGATTGCCTGCTAAAAAACCCGCTATCAAGTACCCTAAAACTAATGGCTGCTTCAGTTTTTTAAATAGTAAAACTGCAATTCCTGCAGTAATTAGGATTAACCCTAAATCACTAATTAGAGGTTTTAACTGATGAGTTATTTCTGCTACTGCGCTCATAATTTTGTATATAGGAACTACTACTTTTATGCTTTTTTCAGCATTAGTGCTAATATAAAACAAAAAAAGGTATTAAAACCGTATTTAGAATTGTATTTTAAATTTTACTAAATCCCCAAAAAATTACTCGGGGTAATTTGTAGCAATTCAGTTTTTATTTCATTCGATACGTTTAAAGTGGCTATGAAGTCATGAATCGCTTTTTTATCAATAGCTTCATTAGTTCTTGTTAAACCTTTCAAAGCTTCATAAGGATTTGGATACCCTTCGCGACGCAAAATAGTTTGAATCGCTTCGGCAACAACTGCCCAATTTTTTTCTAAATCTTCATGAAATTTAGTTTCGTTTAAAAGTAATTTGTTCAGGCCTTTTAAAGTGGCTTCAAAGGCAATAATAGTATGTCCCATTGGTACACCAATATTTCTCAAAACAGTACTATCAGTCAAATCACGTTGCAATCTCGATAAAGGTAATTTAGCTGATAAATGTTCGAATATAGCATTGGCAATTCCTAAATTTCCTTCTGAATTTTCAAAATCGATTGGATTTACTTTGTGCGGCATGGCTGACGAACCTATTTCTCCAGCTTTTATTTTTTGTTTGAAGTAGTCCATAGAAACATATGCCCAAATATCTCTGTCTAAATCAATAACAATAGTATTTATTCTTTTTAGGGCATCGAAAAATGCCGCAAAATGATCGTAATGTTCAATTTGTGTCGTGGGGAAGGAGTGATGTAATCCAAGAGTTTCTTCCACAAAATGGTTGCCAAATTTTCTCCAATCTGTTTGTGGATAAGCCACATGATGTGCATTGTAATTTCCTGTAGCACCTCCAAATTTGGCTGCAAACGGAATGTTAAATAACAAACGCATCTGTTCCTCTAAACGTTCTACAAAAACGCCAATTTCTTTACCTAAACGAGTAGGAGAGGCAGGTTGACCATGTGTTCTTGCCAACATCGGAATATCACGCCATTCTATACTTAACTCTTTTAGTTTTGAAGTTAAAGTAATAAGTGATGGCATGTATACTTTCTCAAAAGCTTCTTTGGTAGAAAGCGGAATAGCCGTATTGTTAATGTCTTGAGAGGTTAATCCGAAGTGTATGAACTCTTTGTAGGGTGACAAACCCAATTTTTCGAAAGTGTCTTTGATAAAATATTCTACAGCTTTAACATCGTGGTTGGTTACTTTTTCAGTTTCTTTTATCCATAAAGCATCATCAGTAGAGAAATTTTTATAAATGTTTCGTAAACTTTCAAAAATACTCTGATTTACAGTGGCAAGTTGAGGTAAAGGCACTTCGCATAAAGCAATGAAATATTCAATTTCAACCAGAACTCGGTATTTGATTAAAGCTTCTTCAGAAAAAAAAGGAGAAAGTGCAATAGTTTTGTTTCTATATCGACCATCAATAGGAGATATAGCATTCAATTCGTTTAATGTAGTCATTGTTGTGTTGTTGTTTCGAGTGAACAAAGATAATAGATTTCAGATAATAGATTTTCAGATTTTAAATTAAAATTGTGATTGCCATTGTCATTTTCATTGTTATTGAAATCGACTTTTGTCACTGCAATTTTTTAAGTTCTTTTTGAACGATTTTCATACCTTCAGAGCCAGTTGTTGCAATAATTTTAATGTCATTTGGAACATCGTAGATGGTCGCAGGTTTTGGATCAATGTAATAAATTGGGATTTCAGGATTTGTATATCTAATTAAACCTGCTGCCGGATAAACTTGTAATGAGGTGCCAATTATAATGAGTAGATCAGCTTTTTCAACAATAGCAATGGCCTCTTCCAATGCAGGAACTTCCTCTCCAAACCAAACGATATGAGGTCGTAAGGGATTCCCTTTGTCATCTGTGTCGGAAATTGATAAATCGTCTTGCCAATCTAAAATATAGTTGTCATTTTTAGTGCTTCGAACCTTTAACAACTCGCCATGCAAATGCAAAACTTTTGTGCTTCCCGCTTTTTCGTGTAAATTATCAACGTTTTGAGTGATAATAGACACATCAAAATCCTGTTCTAATTCGGCTAAAATTTGGTGTCCCAAGTTCGGCTGTACCTCTTTCAGTTGTTGTCTTCTTTGATTGTAAAAATCAAGTACTAATGTTCGGTTTTTATGCCATCCATCTGGGGTTGCCACATCTTGCACATTATGGCCTTCCCATAGTCCGTCGCTGTCTCGAAAGGTTTTTATACCGCTTTCGGCACTCACTCCAGCTCCTGTTAAGACTACAAGTTTCTTTTTCATCAGACAAAATACATTTGGTTATAAAACTACTGTTTTTTACTATTTTTACCAAAAAATAATAGGCTAATGATTGATATTGATTATCTTAATTATTTAGAAAACTTTCTGACTGAAAATAGAAAAGAACGATTTCTGAAAGTACTACAAAACCGAACCAAGCATTTTACGATTGTAGTAGAAGATGTTTTTCAAATGCACAATACCAGTGCAGTAATGCGCAGTTGTGAAGTTTTTGGTATTCAAGAATTAAATGTAATTGAACAACGATTTGGGAAAAGAATCGATAAAGAAATTGCAATGGGTGCACAAAAATGGGTTGATATTAGAACTTTTGATAGTGTATCAAATTGTATTAATACTATGAAAGGAAAGGGGTATCAAATTATTGCTACAACACCACATGAAAATGATTGTCTGCTAGATGATTTTGATATTTCAAAACCCAGTGCATTGTTTTTTGGAACTGAAAGAGACGGATTGTCGGAGGAAATTTTACAACGCGCCGATGGGTTTCTTAAAATTCCAATGGTAGGTTTCACGGAAAGTTTAAATATATCTGTTTCGGCAGCCATTATTATTCAAAATCTCACAAATAGACTGCGTAATTCAACTGTAGATTGGCATTTATCTGAAGAAGAAATTTTGGAAAAGCGTTTAGATTGGGCTAGGAATTCTATAAAAGATATAAAGCGAATTGAGGCACGATATTATGATGAAAAGAAGAAATAGCTTAATAGCTTAAAAATGAGATTTAATTTTTCTTTAAGACTTTATATTGTTCATAACATTGACTAATTGCATCCATAATTTGTAAATCATTGGCTTCTTTTACAAACGCTTCCGAATAATTACAACGTTCTAAAATTTCTGCTATTTCATTTTTATCTATTCCAAGAAGTACCGAAACCATTTCTCTATCATATTTAGATTCTAGTAAGGTTCTTACATTGTTGTCTTTTTTCATTTCTTTAAGACGCTTGAGTTCTCTTGGCTTTTTTCCGAAAAAGTTATACAACATATCGGCAGGGTTAAAAATAGAACCCATTACTCTATTAAAAGCATTTGGAGAATATTCGCCAGCTTCATACCCTTGCTGTAAGCCAGAAATGCTATACCTGTAGTTCTCTCTTGACGGAATTAATTTCGAATCTACTTCTAAATAACCGGTTAAATTATAAGGCATAATAATAACTTCTTCAAGCGCAATAGCTTTCTCGGTCATTTGAATTTTTGTAGTCTTATTTTTTATCCAATCGTTTGTTACTCTAATTTTTATAGATTGAAATCCAATATAGGAAACATGTAGGGTATCATTAACGGTAGCTTCAATTTCAAAAAATCCCTTTTCGTTAGTGTTGGTACCTCTAGATTTATTTAGGTTTATGACGTTTACATTAGATATGGGAAGTAATGTTTGATCATTTTGTATAGTACCAGAAATTTTTTGGGGGGTTGAAGCTTGAGAAAAGCAATTCAATGACAATACTATAAAAAAAAAGACTACTAAATATCTCATATGGTGTTTAAAAAGTTTAAAAGTAATAAAACACGATAAGATATTGAATAGTCTTCTTTATTATTATAAGAAAATTAACAAAAGATTTAATTTTCAATTCCATAATTTTCCTCTCTTAGGCGAGGGGCTAAGAGTGAGGATTTAACTTTTTCTTGGCCTTCTTTCTCTTGGAGTATCTGATGAACCTTCTGAACGTCTAGGCGCTCTATCTGAAAAACCATCTGTTCTAGGTGCATCCGATCTTCTTGGCGCTCTATCAGATGAAAAACCGCCTTCGCGTCTTGATGCTGCTGAACCTCTAGATTCGCTTCTTCCTCCAAAACCACCTTCACGTGGTGCTCTTTCAGAAAAACCGCCTTCTCTTCTTGGTCCAAAACCACCGCTTCTAGGTGCTGAATTTCTATCGCTTCTAAAACCGCCACCGCCAGAATTTCTTCCGCCACCAAAACCACCTGAGCTTCTACCATTATGGTCGCGTCTTCCGCCACCGTCATTTTTAGAAATCTCAACGTTGATTCTACGTCCTTCTAACTGAACATTATTTAACACATCCATTACTTTATCTGTAAATTCAGGATTGGTATTAAAGAAAGAGAAACCTTCTTTTACATCTACTTTAAATACGTCATCACGACCTAAATCTAAAGTTTCTTTAAGATAATCTTTTAGAGTCATCCAATCGAAATTGTCTCTAGAACCAATATTTACAAAATAACGAACTGCTCCGCCATTGTTATTTTCTCTTGGTTCTCTATCGTCACGTTCGCGTCTGTCAGAACCTGAAGATTGAGAAGATAAATCTCTTGTTTTCTTGTAGTAATTGATAAAACGGTTGAATTCAACAGAAACCATTTTCTTAATTAACTCTTCTTTAGATAGGCTTTCTAAAACATTATTGATTGCTGGAAGATAATTGTCAATTTCGTGATCTACTTCTGTATCTTTTATCTTGTTAGCCAAGTGCAACAATTGAATTTCGCAGATTTCTATTCCAGATGGAATTGTTTTTTCTTCGAATTTCTGTTTGATAATTCTTTCTATAGAAGAAATTTTACGGATTTCACTTTTCGTTACAATAACAATAGAAGTTCCTAGTTTTCCAGCACGACCGGTTCGACCTGAGCGGTGGTTGTAGGTTTCTATTTCGTCTGGCAATTGGTAGTTTACAACGTGAGTTACATTATCAACGTCAATACCACGAGCGGCAACATCAGTAGCTACTAGCATTTGTATTTGTCGGCCTCTAAAAGATTTCATTACTGAATCTCGTTGCGCTTGCGATAAATCTCCGTGTAAGGCGGCTGCATTGTATCCGTCTTCGATTAATTTTTCAGCAACTTGTTGTGTATCTCTTTTAGTACGACAAAACACTACAGAAAAAATATCTGGATTAGCATCTGCCAAACGTTTCAAAGCTTCATAACGATCTCTGGCATTTACTAAGTAAAATTCGTGAGAAACGGTAGCCGAGCCAGAGTTTTTAGCTCCAACGGTAATTTCTAAAGGATTGTGCATGAATTGTTTTGCAATTCGTGCTACTTCTTGTGGCATAGTTGCTGAAAACAACCACGTGCTTTTTTCGTCAGGTGTAGTCGAAAGGATGTTTACGATATCTTCGTAGAAACCCATATTCAACATTTCATCTGCTTCATCAAGAATACAGTAATTAATTTGAGAAATGTTGACCAATCCTCTGTTAATCATGTCTTGCATTCTACCTGGAGTTGCTACAATAATTTGTGCACCTCTTTTGATGTCTCTAGCTTGATCCGTAATACTTGCACCACCATAAACCGCCACCACATTAATACCTTTTTCGTATTTAGAGTAGTTTTTAATCTCATTTGTAATTTGCAAACATAGTTCGCGAGTAGGTGATAAAATTAACGCCTGTGTATTTCTGTTGTCAGCATCAATTTTTTGAATCACTGGAAAACCAAAAGCTGCCGTTTTCCCTGTCCCTGTCTGAGCCAACGCAACTAAATCTGTGTCTTGTTCCAATAATAGGGGAATCGCTTTCTCCTGCACTTCGGTCGGATTCTCAAATCCTAGATCGATTATCGCACGCTGTAGCGATTCACTCAATCCTAATTGTTCAAATTTGTTCATATGTATTTTTAAAATTTGGTGCAAAAGTACGCTTTAAAAACCATATAATCTAACAGAAAACCCAGATTTAATAATTTAATACTATTTGACAATCAGCAAGTTAGTTTTTTAAGTAATCAATGAGCTGTTGCGTAGCCTTTCCGCGATGGCTGACTTTGCCTTTTTCTTCAAGAGAAAATTGCGCAAATGTCTTTTTAAAACCATCAGGCTGAAAAATAGGGTCATACCCAAATCCTTGATTTCCAGTTTTCTCAAAAGTGATTGTTCCTTTTGCAATTCCAGTAAAAAGGTACTGTTCTCCGTTGCTATTTAAGGCAATTACAGTTTTAAATTGGGCGTTGCGGTTGGGTTTATCTTTTAAGTTTTGTAGCAACTTATTCATATTATCATCGTCGCATTTTTGTTCTCCGGCATAACGCGCTGAATAAACTCCTGGTGCTCCATTTAAGGATTCCACTTCTAAACCAGTATCATCAGCAAAGCAATTGTAGCCATACTTTTCAGTAATATAATTTGCTTTTAAGATAGCATTACCTTCAATTGTATCAGCAGTTTCGGGAATTTCTTCATGGCAGCCAATATCAAAAAGACTTAATAAATTAATACTATTTGGTAGCATGCTTTGTACTTCAATGATTTTATTTTTATTATTTGTTGCAAAAACAATTGTCATGGTTGTAAAGTTTAGGGTTTATTTAAAATATAGGATTGAATCTTTAAATTTATGTTTTAATTATTTACCAAAAAGTTTTAAAAGGTGATATTGTATGTTATGATTTAATTAGCAGATGTTATTCAATAATAATTGATTTTACTGTTTAATTAAGGTTGGACTTTTTGTTTTTTTAATGTAATCTTAATTATTTCAATGCTTTATGTTTACACTCTATATTTACTATTTCATATTTAACAATTGGAGAAATTAAAAAGTTTTGCAATAAAAACTTTACAAAAAAGAGCATAAATTTGGTATTTTATCGAATATTTAGGTTAGTTGCCTGATTTTTTTTTATTTCTTGAAATTCAAACATTACTTTAT
>CANGUZ010000007.1 GCA_947457255.1 Flavobacteriaceae bacterium | reverse complement strand
TAATAAAACAAACAAATTTAAATTATTTCACTTTGGTTTGAATAGGATTAACATATAATTTTAATATTAAAAATAATAATGTATCTTTGTAACTACAAATCCCGTCCCGATGGGATTTTTTCTATTTATATAAACGAGGAAATTATGAGCGCAGTATCTTATTACACAGCAGAAGGATTAAAAAAATTAAGAGAAGAATTAGACTATTTAAAATCAGTGATGCGACCAAAAGCATCTCAAGACATAGCAGAAGCAAGAGATAAAGGTGATTTATCTGAAAATGCAGAATACGACGCCGCAAAAGAAGCACAAGGTATGCTAGAGATGCGAATTGCCAAATTAGAAGAAGTACATTCTAATGCAAGGCTTATTGATGAAACGCATCTTGATGTTTCTAAAGTATTGGTTTTATCTAATGTAAAAATTAAAAATCAGGCCAACGGAATGGAAATGAAATATTCGCTGGTAGCAGAAAGCGAAGCCGATTTAAAAGCAGGAAAAATTTCAGTGACATCGCCAATTGGTAGAGGTTTACTGGGAAAATCAGTTGGCGATATTGCAGAAATAACAGTACCTAATGGAGTTTTAAAATTTGAAATATTAGAAATTTCAAGAGACTAACTACAATGGCAAGTATTTTTACAAAAATAGTAAACGGAGAAATCCCTTGTTATAAAATCACTGAAGACGATAGTTTTTTAGCTTTTTTAGATGTAAATCCAAATGCTAAAGGACATACATTATGCATTCCTAAAACCGAAATAGATAAGATTTTTGATATAGAAGATGAAAAGTATTTGGCTTTAATGCAATTTTCTAAGAAAGTGGCAATTGCACTCGAAAAAGCGGTTCCATGCAAAAGAGTAGGAATGGCAGTTATCGGACTTGAAGTTCCTCATGCTCACGTACATTTAATTCCGCTTAACGAAATGGACGAAATGCGTTTTCAGAATAAAGTAAAGTTAGAAAAAGAAGAGTTCGAAGCTTTAGCAAAAAAAATTAAGGATAACTTATAAAACAAAACGCAACACTTTGAATGTTGCGTTTTTTCTTGTGGAGAATATCGGATTCGAACCGACCACCTCTTGCCTGCCAGTAGAATTAATCCTAAAAAATTAACTATAACACTTTATAGCATTCAAAATATTTACTATTTTAGTATATTTGAACGAAATAAATTATTCTTAAAATGAACCAAACGCTACTTACAAGATTGTTTAAATCTATCGAAGGGAATAAAGAAGAACCTTTGGTAAGGATAGCCCATACAATTATTCAAGAAGAAAGAAAAAAAGGACATACCAAATTAGCGGATAGACTTGATACTATTTTGGAAGGTAATTTGGCAAAAGTTTTAGAGTCTCAACAGAATCCTACTCTTAAATTAACAAGAGATAGGGATGATGTGTTTTTAATTCCAGCCGACAGAAGGTACAAATTACCATTAGCCACTCATATAGAAAATGATTTTTTAAGACATGATATGGTTTTGGCTCCGGTTGTCGAAGAAAAAATATTAAGAATAGAAAAGGAATATATAGCAAGAGAAAGACTTGCTCATCACGGTTTAAAACCTCGACAAAAAATACTTCTTTATGGAAGTTCAGGTTGCGGTAAAAGTATGACTGCTGAACGAGTAGCTTGGGATTTAGGATTGCCATTTTATAAAGTTCGTTTTGATACGATAATTTCATCTTATCTTGGAGAATCAGCATCAAACTTAAATAAATTGTTTGAAAGCCTAGAAAAATATCCTTGTGTACTTCTATTAGATGAGTTTGATATTATCGGTAAACAAAGAGACCTGAAATCAAACGATGTTGGAGAAATTCATAGAATCGTAAATATTGTTTTGGGGTTATTAGAAGAGTATAGTGGTCAAGGAATATTAATTGCTACAACTAATTTAGAAGGTAGCTTAGATAAGGCTTTATTTAGAAGATTTGATGAGATAATTGAACTTCCAAAACCAAATGAAAACGAAATTGTAGATTTACTTAAAATAACTTTTTCTGCATTAAATCTTAATAAGAAGATTAAACTTGAAACTTATGCAAAAGATATGCAAGGATTATCTTATGCTCTAGTTGTTAAGATAGCGAATGATGCAGCAAAAAAATCAATTATAAATTCTCATAAAGAAATTTCTGCCGATGATTTGGATAAAGCATTAGAAGAAAATTTAGCTTTTAACAAATAGTTTGGTTTATGGAGAAATTTCCGCATTTAAAATTCCTTCAAAAGGTTACGGGAAAACCTCGTTTGCATGGTGGAGGAAAACAGAATCCACAATCAGCACAAAATAAAGATAATAGACAAGGACACTTTGGCTATTTATCTGGCAGGACATCTCAAATAAAGTCCGACTGGCAAAATGAAATTAACCAAAGAGAACAGCTAGATTTAGCACCTTTAGATGCTGATGTAATTCCAATCTTTTTAAAAATAAATCCAGATTTAATAGGTTATGATTTTGATTTAAAACAATTTGGTATTGAAGTAATTTCACAAGAGGAAGAGGGGTTTATTATTGGTGCATCTTTAGATGGTTTCAATTCATTAAATGAGAAAATTCAAAAATTTCTTGATGATGAAAGAGGTGGTGCTAAAGTTGCAGATTTTTGGGAAATTGTAGAAGGCAAACAATGGAAGCCAAGTCATATACTCTCCGATAAACTTAAATCAATCTGGAGAACAATTGAAGAAAGTGAATTATATAAACTTGAAGTAGGTATTGCTTTCGACAAGCCCGTAGGGAAATCTCCATACCCAAATAAAAGAGGTTTTGAAAATAAATTAGAAAAGCATAGACAAGAGCAAATTGAACGAGACGAACGATTTAATGAGCGACAAGAAGAGTTTGAAAAATTTATAAATTATTACGGACAGATAACTAGTTCTTTAATTGATTTAGAAGATAGCTTTTGTTGTGAAGTTGAAATTACAGGTAAAGGATTAAAAGATTTAGTGTCCAATTATCCGTTTGTTTTTGAGGTTTCAGAAATTGATGAGGTTGTGGGACTGAGTAGTGATTTAGATGAAGCGGGAACATTAGAAATTGAAGTTATAGCACCACATGGCAATTCTCCAGAAATCGGAGTAATTGATAGCGGTATAATGGAGGGGCATAAATATATTTCTCCAGCTATAATTGAAGGTAATTCAAAATCTTACATTGAAGGAGATGTTTCAACGGCTGATTATGTAAAAAATGGAGGGCACGGAACTAGAGTTGCTGGTGCTATTCTATATCCTTATGGAATTTCATCTGTAGACCAACCCTATCAATTGCCGTGTTTTGTTAGGAATTTGAGAGTACTAGATAAAAACAATACTCTTACTCATAAATTACCAGCAGAACTTATGAAAGAAATTGTAGAGGATAACGAAGAATGCAAAATTTTCAATTTATCTATAAATTCTAATGTTGCTTCTCGTTTAAAGCACATGTCATCTTGGGCAGCAACTATTGATTCGCTTATAAACCACAACAAGGTCATTTTTTTAATATCAACTGGAAATATTACAAAAGATGACATAAGGCATTATTTAGGTAGTGGATTAAATTATCCCGATTTTTTAGAAGAGCCATTTTGCAGAATAGCTAATCCTGCGCAGAGCAGTTTTGCAATTTCAGTCGGCTCAGTAAATCATGCTTCCTTTGATGATACACATTGTTTATCATTGGGAATTGAAGACGAAGTTTCTCCGTTTTCAAGAATAGGAACAGGAATTTGGGGAATGATTAAACCAGATGTTGTTGAATATGGAGGCGGACTAACCGTTTCTAAAACAGGGAATATTGTTTCTGGAAAAGAAGCAATTTCTCCAGAGTTAATTCGTTCAACTTTGAATGGTGGTTCAGCTGTAGGGAATGATATTGTTGGGACTTCTTTTGCAACTCCAAAAGTTTCACATATAGTTGCCCAATTATTAAAGTTATATCCAGATGAAGATGTTAATTTACTTCGTGCTTTAGTTGTACAAGGAGCTAGATTACCAAATAATTTTTTTGAAAATCCAACATCAAAAAGTATTAGACATTTTGGGTACGGAATTCCATCTTTGGAGCGTGTTACAAAAAACACTCATCAAAGAGTAACTTTTTATAATGTAGGCGAAATAAGAGCAGAAGAAGGTCATATCTACTCATTAAACATTCCAGAATTTTTAAGGTCTCCTGTCGAGGAATATGACATTTTAATTGAGGTCACTTTATCATATACAACTAGGGTTAGACGTACAAGGCAAAAAACAAAATCATATTTGTCATCTTGGCTTGACTGGACGAGTTCAAAAGTTGGAGAATCATTTGAAGATTTTAGAGACTATGTTCTAAAAGAAATCGAAGAAGATGACACGAATTATGATAGAGATGTCAGAAATGGAATGAGTGGTTGGGATTGGAAAATTAAAAGTGATTCTAGAGGATCTGTTGATGGGATTAGTAGAACAAATAGTACAGTCCAAAAGGACTGGACAATTATAAAGTCACATGAACTTCCAAATGATATAAGCTTTGCAGTTAGAGGACATAAGGGATGGGACAAAACAAATAGCGAAGTGTCTTATTCGTTAGTTGTATCAATAGAAATATTAAATTCAAATTTAGAAATTTATGATGCTATTAGAATTGAGAATGAGCTTGAAATAGAGATATAGATTAGATTTTTAAAATTAAAGAAATTATAATTAAACAAAAAAACGCAACACTTTAAATGTTGCGTTTTTTTGTGGAGAATACCGGATTCGAACCGGTCACCCCTTGCCTGCCAGGCAAGTACTCTAGCCAAATGAGCTAATCCCCCAATCTGAGGCAAATATACATTTTTTTCGTTTTAAAAAAGCAAATTATAAAATTCAAAATAGAATCATTTCTATTCACTAAATTTGCATCAAAATCATTACAATGAGTAACATTAGAATTACCAAACAATTTAGTTTCGAGACAGGTCACGCACTATATGGTTATGACGGAAAATGTAAAAACGTTCACGGTCATAGCTATAAATTATCGGTTACCGTTATTGGCAAACCTATTACTGACAGAACTAATGTAAAATTTGGGATGGTAATTGATTTCTCTGATTTAAAAAAAATTGTAAAGGAAGAAATTGTCGACCTGTTTGATCATGCTACCGTTTTTAACGAAACAACCCCACATATTGAATTGGCTGCCGAATTAAAATCACGTGGTCATCATGTAATTTTAGTTGATTATCAACCTACAAGTGAGAATATGGTCATTGATTTTGCAAAAAAAATTATAAGTCGATTGCCAGAGGCTATAAAGCTTCATTCTCTAAAATTACAGGAAACAGACACCTCATTTGCAGAGTGGTATGCTAGTGATAATTTATAATTTAAAAGTTCAACATTTGCTTTATGCAGTTAACCCAAAATAAAAAAATATACTTTGCTTCCGATCAGCATTTTGGAGCTCCAACAACCGAATTGAGTTTTCCGAGAGAACAAAAATTCGTGGCTTGGCTCGACGAAATAAAAGTTGATGCCGAGGCTGTTTTTTTACTTGGCGATTTATTCGATTTTTGGTTCGAATATAAAACTGTTGTGCCGAAAGGGTTTGTGCGTGTTTTAGGCAAACTAGCCGAAATCCGTGACAGTGGTATCCCTATTTATTTTTTTGTAGGCAATCATGATTTGTGGATGTCTGATTACTTCGAAAAAGAACTTAACATTCCAGTATACCACGACAACAAAGAATTTACTTTTAACGGAAAAACCTTTCTCATAGGGCATGGCGACGGAAAAGGCCCCGCAGACAAAGGATACAAACGCATGAAAAAAGTATTTACCAATCCGTTTTCCAAAACGTTGTTCCGATGGATACATCCCGACATTGGCGTAAAACTGGCGCAATACCTTTCTGTAAAAAACAAACTAATTTCAGGAGCTGAAGATGTAAAATTTCTAGGCGAAGAAAATGAATGGCTCGTGCTCTACTCTAAACGCAAACTCGAAACCAAACATTACAATTACTTTATTTTCGGACACCGCCATTTACCAATGAAACTCGCAGTAGGGGAAAACTCCGAATATGTTAATCTTGGTGACTGGATAGGTTATTTCACATATGGTGTTTTTGATGGAAATACTTTTGAGTTGAAGAAACTAGAAGACTAGAAGTCTTTCTTTGATTTTTTAACAATGTTCTAGGTAAAATAATTAACGATGTATAGTTTTTGTATAGCTATATTATCTAGTTAGTTTAAATTATTATCATATTTTCGTTCTTTATTTATTCTAAATCAAAATTTTAATGGACTAATTTGGTTTTTAAAATTCAAAGAAATTATTACAAATGAATGAACAATTTAATCGCAATCCATTTAAATTTCTGATTTTTACTTGCACTCTGTTTTCATACATTACGGGATTTTCTCAAATAAACCGTGAAGTTTTTCATGAAGATTTTGAAAAAGCATTACCCAATATTCAAGCCATTTGGACTCCAACTTCCTATTATTCGATTGATTCGGGCTTCTCTGGCAATGGGTTGCTATTCAATAGCAATAATTCAATAACAAATTTTACCTCTTCAGCGACCATTTCTTTAACGAACTTGATAGGAAGAACTATTGCTATTTCGGCAAGTATGAAGGGAGAAAATTTAACTGGAGGTGGAACACCCGGAATGGTAATTCAATTGGTCGCCACACCTAGTTCAGGGGGGTTAAAATATTGTAGAATTCCTTTAAAAACTGGCACATTTCCTTGGGAACAAGTAGGGCGAACTTTCAAGATTGATGATGATATAGTTAGTTTAAGTTTAAATATTGGTATCTATAATGCCACCGGAAAATTTTGGGTAGATGACCTTCACATTCAAGTAATTTCCGAGCCTATGCCTCCAGCTCGTGACCCTTCAATTGCAATTAATAAAACCCATCAAGGCATGTATAGAGGGGTGAATGTAGCTGCTACAAGTGATAACCCAGCCAATACCATAAGCAAAAGTAGTTTAGATGAACTAAGTTACGACTGGAAAGCGAACACGATTCGTGTTATGATTGGTGGAGAAAAATATTATCCTGATGGTTTACTTCTCTCAAATTTTGATGCCATTTTACAGGAAGAACTACTACGAATGGATGAGTTAGTGGTCTGGTGTACAGCAAATGGACTCAAGATGAATGTGGGTTTAGCAGGTCTTTCAGATGGTTTATTCAGCAGTCAGGCAGCACAAACACGACTCATCAACGCATGGAAATTGATCGCAGAAAGATATAAAATGAATAATACAGTTTGGGCATATGATCTTGCAAATGAGCCAGTAGTTAGTAAACAATTTCCATATAATTATACCTATCCAATAGATAATTCTATATTAAGATGGCCTGAATTGGCAGAAGTTCTTGTAAATGCAATCCGAGTAATTGATCCAGTAAAGGCAATCATTATCGAAAGTTTAAATTATGGCATAACCTTGGACGATATTAAACCAATCGATGCATCTGTCCCAAATATTATTTACAGCGTACACATGTATTTGCCAAGGCAACTTACTCACCAATTTGGACCAGAGATACCTGCATTTTCATATCCTGGAACTATTGATAATGTATATTATGACAAAGCTAAATTAAAAGAGCTCTTGGCTCCGTTAAAGGCATATCAAGATAAATACCGAGTGCCTATTTATATTGGAGAGTTTAGTTGTATTCGATGGGCTCCAAACAACAGTGCTTTTAATTATATTCGGGATTGTATCGAAATTTTCGAAGAATACAATTGGGATTATGATTATTATTCTTTCCGAACATGGAATGGCTGGAGTGTAGAGCATTCAACAGGATATTATGACAATGTTTTTCCAACTACTAAAACGGATAGAGAGTTACTGCTTCGTAGCTATTTTCAACAAAATTTAGCGCAAGTTCAATTTTCTGAAAATAAAATACCTACCTCGATTTGCTATCCTAATCCTGCAAAAAACGATATTTTTATAATTACAGAGATGTTTGATTTTAATATCGGAAGCATTGATGTTTTTGATGTTTTAGACAGATTGAAAACACAGAAAAAATTTTACCAAAAAGAGACAGTAAAAATAGATGTGTCTACATTTGCTAAAGGAATATACTTTTATAAAGTTAAAAATGAAAATAATAAATCAATAGTAATTGGCAAGTTTATAAAGCAATAAAATTTTAAATACTTATTAAACTCATCAGCAAACTATATTAATTACTTCATCAATCTTAGTGAATGGATTTTTTTTGATGGGGTTTATTTTGATTTGAAAAGTATTAATTTAGATACTATACTAAAAAAGTGAGTAAATTTAAAAATTTGTAATTTTTAAATTACTAACGATAGACTTACAGACTAATGAACTTTATACAAGAACAAATTTCTGAATTAGTGTTGAAAATAGCAAGTTCAGTAAGCGGCACCAATTTACTAATGCAAATGACTTTCAACGCTTTATGAAAAGCGAACGTCATCTTCATCAACAAGTAAATACTGATGCCTATGCCAATGGGTATCGAGAGAATATCACCCGGTTTTGAAAAACAAATGGTTATAAAAGTTTCTAGAACCTAAATGGTGGATTTTATCCTGTATTACTAAATGAACTTTGAGGTGAAGATGAAGAATATCGCAAACTTATTTTTAGTTTGTATAAAAAAGGTTTAATAACCGAGCAAGTCAGCGATGTTTATGAAGAAATTTACGGAAAAGATTATATTAAACAACAGATTAGTTACTTGATTAAAGATAGTCGAGAAGAAGTTTTAGTTTGGTTAAACCTTAGATCAGATATACATTATTTAGTTCTTTATATCGACGCAACTTTTTTACATAGAACTCACGTTAATATAAAAAGTGAAGTGTTTATTTAATCAAATAAAAAACCATCCTTTTGAGGGGATTGTTTTTAAGTATTGTTTTAAGTAAAAGATTAGCCTAATGTATCTAATACTAGTGAAGGAAATAATCCCAAAGCAATATTTAATACAATTGCAATAACAGCAACAGCATAAATAAGGATTGGGGTTCCTGTTCGAGTTTCGTTAGGCTCTTTTGTATACATGGCCAAAATAAGTTTAAAATAATAACCCACACTTATAATAGAGTTAATAACTGCAGCAATTACAACTACTAAATAGCCCGCCTGAATGGTTTGATTAAACAAAATTAGTTTAGCAAAAAATCCTGAGAAAATAGGAATTCCTGCCATAGAAAGTAATGCACCTGTTAGTATCGCTGCTAGTAACGGATTGGTTTTTCCTAATCCATGGAAGTTGACAATATCTTCATTGTCTCTATTTTTACAAACGTACAAGAGAACACTAAATGCAGCAATTCCTGATAGCGTATAGGCAGTAGCATAATACAATAAACTACTTGCCGAAGAGGATAAACTTAACAAGGTCATTAACATAAATCCTGCATGAGAAATCCCTGAAAAAGCCAGCATTCGTTTTACATTTGCTTGTCGTAACGCCATAATATTTCCAAGGGTCATAGAAGAAATTGAGATTACCACAATGATGATTTGAAAAGAATAAGAGATATCTGCATTCATTACAGATAGTAATTTGTAGAGTGTAGCCATAGCCACTACTTTAGCAAGAGTGCTCATTGTTGCAGTTGTAAGCGCAGGAGAACCTTCATAAACATCGGGTGCCCAAAAATGAAACGGAACTGCAGCTATTTTGAAAAGCATTCCGATAGTTACCATTGCAATACCTATTGGAAACCAAATAGGTAATTCCGCTGATTGTGATAACTCACTAATTTCAACAACATCGAAACTTCCCATCGCTCCATAAATCAAGCAGATACCGAACAATATAATCCCTGAAGCAAAAGATCCCATTAGAAAGTACTTCATTCCAGCTTCATTACTTTTTAGACTCAAACGATTGCTTGCCGCTAGAATGTATAAGGATATGGATAAAACTTCGATGCCTAAAAAGAACATCGCTAAATTTCCAAAAGAAACCATCGCAACAGCACCAGATAATAAAAATATTTTTATGGCAATATAATCGGATAGTTTTGTTTGATGATTTTCATAAAAATTATGGCTTAATGTCACTAAAAATATTGTCAGCACTATAAATAGACTCGAAAAAGCCACTGAAAATTTGTTTACTACAATCATATTGTGATAGAAACTTCCTGGAGTATTAAATTCCGATACTGTTAATCCAAGGATGGCTAATAATCCAATAATTGTCATTGGAATAATTCCTTTTCTTAGGTTAAAAATTTCAAATAAAAGGCATAAAACACCTAATCCTGTTATAGCTATTAATGTATTCATTTTTTATTTGACTAGTTACGGTTTATTATAGTTAGGATATTTTCGAGACTTGGTGTTATCAAATCTGTGATAGGTTTTGGATACAATCCGAAGAAGAATAAAACAGCAATAATTGTAATCATTGTTATTCCTTCACTGATAGTTACATCTGTAAATGTTTTGGCATTTGTTTGGCCTAACATGACATGTTGAAACATTTTCAACATATAATAGGCTCCCAAAATGATTGTTGTTCCGCCCAAAATAGCAAACCAAAGATTAATTTGAAATAAACTATATAGTACAGTAAATTCTCCAATAAAGTTAAAAGTAGAAGGCAAAGCAACTGATGCTAATACTAATATCATAAACATAGAAGTAAATTTTGGCGATTGAGACCGAATACCACCCATTTCTGCAATGGTTCGGGTTTCATATCTTCTATAAATGATTTCTGCAGCAAAGAATAATCCAACTACTACGAAACCATGCGCTATCATTTGCAAAACAGCTCCTCGCAATCCATCAAGAGTAAGGGTATAGGTTCCTGCAGCAATTAATCCTACGTGAGCTAACGAAGAATAAGCCAATAATTTTTTTAAATCTTTTTGGCGTAAAGCAACAATCGATCCGTAAATAACTCCTGCAATTCCTAGTCCAACAAAAATAAATAGATACTGTTTTGCTGCTAATGGCGCAATTGGTAACTGCCAACGAATGATGCTGTACAATCCCATTTTAAGCATTATTCCAGATAACAACATAGTTCCAACGGTTGGTGCTTTCTGATACACTTTTGCTTGCCAAGTATGAAAAGGTATAATCGGAATTTTAATTGCATACGCTAAAAAGAAACCTAAGAATATCCATAATTGTTCTGCATCTGATAATTGTAATTTATACAAATCATCGAGTAGTAAACTTCCTGCTTTTTGGTATAAATAAACGAAACCCACTAGCATAAATAATGATCCAGCTAAAGTGTAAATAAAGAATTTTACAACCGCTTTTTTACGATCTTCGGCATCGCCATTACCCCACAAAAGCGCAATAAAGTATATAGGAATTAATGCTAATTCCCAAAAAATATAGTACAACAAACCGTCAGCAGCAAGAAAGGTTCCAACCATTGCAAATGTCATAAATAAGATTAAAGCATAAAACGATTTGGAGTTTTTATATTCATTGCCAAAAGAAGAAAAAACTATCAAAGGCGTTAAAACAGTTGTCAATAAAATCATGGCTAGCGAAAGACCATCTGCCTTTAGTGCAAAAGAAATATTAGGCTGAGCTATCCATTGGCTTATAAAACTAATATTCTCGCCAGCATTAAAAAGGTTTAATAATACTATAGAATAGCCTAGAGACAATACACTAAAGAACAATGCTATCTTAGAGGCGAGTTTATCTCCAGCTAAGAAAGTTGCAAATGAGCCAACTAAAAGTAAAATTAATATAAGAGTTACATTCATAATAAAAGAATTATTGAGCTAAAAATAAATAAGAAATTATGGCGCATATTCCAATAACAAAAACAAAAAGATACAGTCCAATACTACCATTATGTACTTTTCTGCCTTGAGCACTTAATGCAATTGTTACTTTTCCTAATCCAAAAATAAGAGACGAAATAAAAGTTTCAATATAATTTCTAAAAAAGCGTGACAATGCATTTATAGGGTTTACAAAAAGAACAGTATAAGCCTCATCCACATAATATTTGTTGTATAAAACTTTAGAGAAACCTATAATAGCTTCGTCTGATTCTGGCACAGTATTTTGTTTATTGTATTTAATATAGGCTAAAACAATACCTACGATTCCTCCAATTACGGCAATAGTCATAAGAATATATGCTGTTGCATCTAAATGATGCTCGGCTGTAGCTAATTTGGGTAAAATAGGAATAAGGTATTCATTCAACCAACTGTGACCTGGTAAGCTAATCAAACCTCCAATAGTGGCAAGTATTGCTAAAACAATCAATGGATAAGTAATCAAACTAGGGCTTTCGTGTAAATGATGTTTTTGTTCTTCGGTTCCTCTAAAGGTGTTGAAGAACGTTAGAAACATCAACCTAAACATATAAAACGCTGTCATAATTGAGGCTACAGAAGCAATAATCCAAAGTGGGATACTATGTTCAAAAGCAACCAATAAAATTTCGTCTTTTGAGAAAAAACCTGAGAATAAAGGAACTCCTGATATGGCTAATGATGAAACTAACATTGTCAGATAAGTAATTGGCATAATCTTTTTCAATCCGCCCATTTTTCGCATGTCTTGCTCACCGTGTAAAGCATGTATTACTGAACCTGAACCTAAGAACAAGCAAGCTTTAAAGAATGCATGGGTAATAACATGAAATATGGCTACTTCATAGGCACCAACTCCTAAAGCCAAAAACATAAGGCCTAATTGTGAAACGGTAGAGTAGGCTAAAACTTTTTTAATATCGTTTTGAACCAAACCTATTGTTGCTGCTACTAATGCAGTAATAGCTCCAACAATGGCAATGATGTTTTGAATATTTGGTACTAAATCAAATAGGAAATTTAATCTTGAAACCATAAATATTCCAGCGGTAACCATAGTCGCAGCATGGATTAATGCCGAAACTGGAGTTGGTCCAGCCATAGCGTCTGGTAACCATGTATATAATGGTATTTGCGCTGATTTTCCGCAAGCTCCAATAAATAAAGCAAAAGTAGCAATTCCAATCCAATACGAATTGAGAGTTGTACTAGTTTCTATAGAAGTTTTTAAAGTTGTAAAATCTACTGTTGAAAATAATACTCCTAAAATAAATATTCCAATTAATAAACCTAAATCTCCAATTCTATTCATGATGAAAGCTTTCTTAGCGGCATCATTATACTCTTGGTTTTTATGCCAAAATCCTATTAATAGATACGAACAAAGACCAACGCCTTCCCAACCAATAAACATTACTAATAAGTTACTTCCAATAACTAGAGTAATCATGAAGAATACGAATAAATTCAAATAAGCAAAAAATTTATGCATGTTTTCATCATCATGCATATAACTTATAGAATACAAATGAATCAATGAACCAATTCCGGTTACAAAAAGCAACCATAAAATCGACAATTGGTCTAGTAGCAACCCAAAGTTAACCTTAAAATTACTAATAGTTATCCAATCGAATAAATCTATAGTTATTGGTTGTTTGGTTTGGTTTATTTGAAAGAAAAAATAAATTGAAGCTACAAATGAAACAACAACTGTAAGTGTCCCGATTGTGCCTGAAACTGATTTTCCTAATTGTTTACCAAAGAAAACATTGATGAGAAATCCTAGCAAAGGAGTTAAAAGTAAAACTAAAGCTAAATTGGTATCCATTGAAAATTATCCTTTTAAGTTTTTTAAATTAGCCACATCAATTGTGCCTGAATTTCTAAATATTGACACTAAAATTGCCAAACCAACGGCTACTTCTGCTGCAGCAACTGCCATCGAAAAGAAAACAAAAATTTGACCTTGTGCATCTTGATGGTAGGTAGAAAAGGCTACAAATAATAAGTTAACAGCATTTAACATGATTTCTATTGACATAAAGACAATAATGGCATTTCGTCTGTATAATACTCCAAAAACGCCAATACAGAAAAGTATTACGCAAAGGAAAATATAATTTTCAATACCTATTTGGTTTAAAATATTGTTCATACTATTTTTCTAGTTTTTCTTTTTTAGACAATAAAACAGTTCCAATCATGGCAACTAAAAGTAATATCGACGCATATTCAAACGGAACCATATATTCATTTAATAACACTTTTCCAAGTACTTTAATAGATTGAAAATCTTCGCCCGTAGTTATATATTCTCCAACAATTGGATTTGAATTTATAAAAATAAGAATAAGCACTAAACATATTAAACAAAAAGAAACAATAGCTCCTAAACGGGTAATTCTAGGTTTATGAACTTCATTTTCTTTATTCAAATTCATCAGCATTATGGTAAATAAAAACAGAATCATGATAGCGCCCGAATATACAATAACGTGCACAATTGCTAAAAACTGAGAATTCATCAGCAAATAATGTCCCGCAATAGAAAAAAAACAAATAACCAAATAAATGGCGCTATGTATTGGGTTCCTACTAAAAATAGTAAGAAAGGCTGTGGCTAAAGTTACCGCAGATAATACACAAAATAGTATAAGTATAATTGACATTAATTAGCGTTTTTAAGTTGAGTATTTTTAATTGCCATTTCTAAAGGCATAACTAATTTATCTTTACCAAAAATAAAATCTTCTCTTTCGTAACTTGAAGGTACCAATACTTTTGAAGTGGTTAAATAAATAGCGTCTTTAGGGCAAGCTTCTTCACACAAACCGCAGAAAATGCAACGCAACATATTGATTTCATATATAGATGCATATTTTTCTTCTCTGTACAGGTGTTTTTCGTCAGATTTTCGTTCTGCAGCAGTCATAGTAATAGCCTCAGCAGGGCAAGACAAAGCGCATAAACCACAAGCAGTACAGTTTTCTCTACCTTGTTCATCCCTTTTCAACATGTGTTGGCCGCGATAAACAGGACTCATGGTTCGAACCTGCTCAGGGTATTGAATCGTTACTTTTCTAGTAAACAAATGCTTAATGGTTATCCATAAACCTTTAATAATGGCTACAAGATACAAGCGTTCTAAAAAAGTCATCTCCTTATTAGAGACTAATTTTTTTCTACCCGATAATGATATAGTTTCTATTGACATTTTTATTTTTATTTTTTGAAGCTAATCCTGCTATTCGTTACAATCTTTTATGTTTTAAAGAAAAACATAAAAGGATTTTCACTGCTATCAGGGCTAGGGCAATACAATTTTAATTAAAACCCAAAATAGGCAGCGATATCTGCTCTCAAAATTACAATTCCAGTAATTACAATATTAATAATCGAAAGCGGAATCAATATTCTCCATCCTAAATGCATCAATTGGTCGTATCTAAATCTTGGAATCGTCCAACGAACCCACATATAGAAAAATATAAACCCACAAATTTTAATAAATAAAGCAACGATTCCTAAAACATTGGCTAGGTTTCCGCCCCAATTTTCAATAACCCAACTCATTCCAGGATAATTGTATCCGCCAAAGAATAATATCGCTAATATAGCCGATGAAATAAACATATTGGCATACTCAGCAAACAAAAAGAATCCCATCTTCATAGACGAATATTCAGTATGATATCCGCCAATTAATTCACTTTCGCATTCCGCTAAATCAAAAGGAGTTCTGTTGGTTTCTGCAAAAGCACAAATCAAAAATATTAAGAATGATAGAGGCTGATAAAACACATTCCAATCCATTCCTGCTTGTTGTGCTGAAATCTCTCTTAAGCTTAAAGTACCCGTCATCATTAACAATGCAATAACAGAAAGCCCCATGGCAATTTCATAAGAAACCATTTGCGAAGCTGCACGAACTGCTCCCATTAATGAAAATTTATTATTGGATGCCCAGCCTCCAATCATAATTCCGTAAACGCCTACAGAAAGCACTCCGAAAATATACAATAAAGCCACATCAACATCAGCCGCTTGTAAGATTATATCTCTTCCAAATAAGTGAAATTTATCGCCCCAAGGAATTACAGCGCTCGTCATTAATGCGGTACTCATAGCGATTGCTGGACCAACAAAAAATAAAAATCTATTAGGAGTGTTAGGCTCAAACTCTTCTTTAGCAAACAATTTCATTCCATCAGCAAGAGGTTGTAAAAGTCCTAATGGACCCGCTCTGTTGGGACCAATTCGATCTTGCAACCAAGCTGCTACTTTACGTTCTGCCCAAGTAGAATACATCGCCATTAGCATGGTAACAGCAAAAACTATAAAGACAATGACGCTTTTATCTATAATAAGTGTACTATTCATTATCGCTTAAACTTTGTTGGTTAATAATGTCCTCTTCTGTTAAAGCAATGGCTGGCATACTAATTTTTTTACGGTCAATATCTCTTCCCATTAGAATGTTTTTTTCGGTAGCAATTTCTACCTTATCTAATTTTCGAGTATAATTATTTTGGTTAATAACAGAATCTTTTTCGAATTTTCTTGGCCCTTCAATTACCCAATCATTAATGTCTTTGTGGTCAAAACGACATTCATTACAAATAAATTCTTCTACTTCATGGTATTCGTCTTTTCGCCCTGTAACTCTTTGTATTTCGTCTCCAAACATCCAAACCGTAGTTTTTCCGCAACATTTATCACAATCTCTATGCGCATTATAGGGTTTGTTAAACCAAACTCTCGATTTGAATCGGAAAGTTTTATCAGTCAAAGCACCCACTGGACAAACATCAATCATATTCCCTGAAAACTCATTATCTATTGCTTTAGAAATACAGGTCGAAATATTCGAATGATCTCCTCTGTCCATTACACCATGAACACGATTGTCAGTCAATTGATCGGCAACCATAACGCAACGGTAACACAAAATGCAACGATTCATGTGTAATTGAATGTTTGGCCCAATGTCTTCTGGCTCAAACGTTCTTTTTTCTTCTATAAAACGAGTTTCAGATTTTCCGTGTTCGAAACTTAAATTTTGCAAATCACATTCTCCAGCCTGATCGCACACAGGGCAATCCAAAGGGTGGTTAATCAACAAAAATTCGGTTACTGATTTTCTTGCTTCTTGTACTCTAGGTGATGATTTACTATTTACTTCCATTCCGTCCATGCAGCCCGTTACACAAGACGCCATTAATTTAGGCATTGGTCTTGGGTCAGCTTCACTTCCTTTTGCTACTTCAACTAAACAACAACGGCATTTTCCACCGCTTCCTTTTAGTTTTGAGTAATAACACATCGCTGGCGGAACTACTTCTCCACCAATCATACGAGCAGCTTGCAGGATGGTTGTTCCTGGTGCTACGTCTATACTGTGACCGTCTATCGTTACTTTCATTGTGTTTTTGTTTAAAAGTTAAAAGTTTAAAAGTTTAAGTGTTATCACTTCTAACTTCTAACTTCCAACTTTTGACTTTTAATTATACTGTTACTTTAGAAACTAAATGCTTCACTTTTTCAAAAGGTTCGGCAACAAAATGGTCTCTATTTTTTATTTTTTCTGGGAAACGGATGTGGTATTCAAACTCCTCTCTAAAGTGGCGAATTGCCGCTGCCACTGGCCATGCTGCCGCGTCACCTAAAGGACAAATCGTATTTCCTTCAATTTTGCTTTGAATGCTTAACAGCAAATCAATATCTTCTTCACGGCCGTGACCGTTTTCTATTCTGTGCAATACTTTTTCCATCCAACCTGTTCCTTCACGACAAGGTGAACATTGTCCGCAGCTTTCATGGTGGTAGAATCTAGAAAAGTTCCAAGTATTTCTAACAATACAAGCGGTGTCGTTATAAACAATAAACCCACCAGAACCTAACATAGATCCTGTTGCAAATCCCCCATCAGATAAACTTTCATAAGTCATTAATCGATCTTCTCCAGCGGCAGTTTTGTATATTAAATGGGCTGGTAAAACTGGCACAGAACTACCTCCTGGCACGAATGCCTTCAAAGGTCTGTCTGAACTCATCCCACCACAATACTCATCAGAATTCATAAACTCATAAACACTTAATCCCAATTCAATTTCGTAAACACCTTGGTTTTTGATATGCCCTGAAGCCGAAATTAATTTAGTTCCAGTAGAACGCCCAATACCAATTTTTGCATAATCGGCACCAGAATTATTCACAATCCATGGTACAGCGGCAATAGTTTCTACATTATTTACAACTGTTGGATTTGCCCAAAGTCCTGAAACTGCTGGAAATGGTGGTTTAATACGAGGATTTCCTCTTTTTCCTTCCAAAGATTCAATTAATGCGGTTTCTTCTCCACAGATGTAGGCACCTCCACCAATTTGAACATATAAATCTAAATCGTAACCTGAGCCTAAAATATTTTTTCCTAACCAACCTGCAGCTTTTGCTTCTGCAATGGCTTTTTCTAAAATTTTATAAACCCACATATACTCTCCTCGAATATAGATATAGGAAAGATTAGCGCCCAAAGCATAACTAGATGTAATCATCCCTTCAATCAATAAGTGAGGAATAAATTCCATCAAATAACGATCTTTGAAGGTTCCTGGTTCTGATTCATCAGCATTGCAAACCAAATGTCTTGGTTTGCCAGATTTTTTATCGATGAAACTCCATTTCATTCCAGCTGGAAAACCAGCTCCTCCACGACCACGAAGTCCAGAAGTTTTTACTTCTTCGACTACTTCGTCAGGAGTCATTTTTTTTATGGCTTTTTCTACAGAAGCATAACCACCTTCTTTGCGGTAGACTTCGTAGGTTTTAATACCGGGAACGTTTATTTTGTCTAATAATATTTTTTGTGACATATTATTTATCGTGTAAAACTATTTTATTGTCTTTACAATCAGCAATTAGTTGATCTACTTTTTCTTTATTCAAATGTTCCTTGTAAAAATCTCCCAATTGCATCATTGGGGCATAACCACAAGCTCCTAAACATTCTACTCCACGAACTTCAAATAGACCATCAGATGTTGGTTCTCCTATTTTTACGCCTAATTTAGAACAGGTATAATCCATCAAATCTTCCACACCGTTTAAACAACAAGGAGAAGTTTGACAAAATTCGAACATGTATTTTCCTATGGGACGTTGATTAAACATGGTATAGAAAGTTACCACTTCATATACTTCAATAGGCTTTATTTTAAGTATTTCGGCAACTTTATCTTGCAATTCGATGCTCAACCAATTGTCATGGGCATCTTGAACTTCATGTAAAACTGGCAATAAAGCCGATTTTATTTTATCTTCTGGATAATGACTAATCAATTCATTGATTCGAGTCATCAATGCATCAGTTATATTTATTTCTTGTTTGTAGTGTGTATGTTCCATAATTTATGCGTCTAATTCTCCAGCAATAACATTTAAACTTGACAAAATTACTATCGCATCAGATAATAATGCTCCTTTTATCATTTCTGGATAGGCTTGATAATAAATAAAGCAAGGTCTTCTGAAATGCAATCTATATGGAGTTCTACTTCCGTCAGTAACTAGATAAAAACCTATTTCTCCATTTCCACCTTCTACGGGATGGTAAATTTCGGCAACTGGAACAGGAACTTCTCCCATTACAATTTTGAAATGATAAATCAATGATTCCATATTATGATATACATCTTCTTTAGGAGGAAGGTAGTAATCGGGAACGTCAGCGTGATATTCGTTACCAGCTGGCATTTTTGCTAATGCTTGCTTAATGATACTTAATGATTCCCAAACTTCGGCATTACGAACACAAAAACGATCGTAAGTGTCACCTGATTTTCCTACGGGAACAATAAAATCAAAATCTTCATAAGAAGAATACGGTTGTGCAACTCTAACGTCATAATCGACACCTGCTGCACGCAGATTTGGACCAGTAAATCCGTAAGCCATGGCTTTTTCGGCAGAGATTGCTCCTACATTTACTGTTCTATCAATGAAAATTCTATTTCTTTCAAATAAGTTTTCGAATTCTTTCCAAGCAACTGGAAATTCTTCAAGGAATGTGTTTAATAACTCAAAGGCTTTTGGCGACCAATCTCTTTCGAAACCACCAATTCTTCCCATGTTTGTAGTTAAACGTGCGCCACAAATTTCTTCGTAGATTTCGTATACTTTTTCTCTAAATTGAAAAACATACAAGAAGCCAGTATAGGCACCAGTATCTACACCAAGTATCGAATTACAAATTAAATGATCGGTTATTCTTGCTAACTCCATTACAATAACTCTAAGATATTGAGCTCTTTTAGGAACCTCAATGTCTAGTAATTTTTCTAATGTCATCCACCACCCCATATTATTAATAGGAGAGGAGCAATAGTTCATTCGGTCAGTAAGAGGCGTGATTTGGTAAAACGGGCGGTTTTCAGCAATTTTTTCAAACGCACGATGAATGTAGCCAATAGTTGGTTCGGCTTCAAGAATTCGTTCGCCATCCATCAACAAAATATTTTGAAAAATACCATGTGTTGCAGGATGAGTAGGCCCTAAATTCAGAATCGAAAGCTCGCTTCCGTCATCATTTAGTTTCTCTTTTATAATTTTAGCATATCGATGCTCTGGTGGTAATAATAGTTCTGACATTTATAGAATGTGAAAAATTATATTTTTTAGCTATTAGTTGTTGTTCTTCCAAAGAAACGATCGTCTTTATCTGTTCTTCCTGAATCCTCCATCGGAAATTCTTTTCGCATTGGATGCGAAATCATTTCATCCATATTCAAAATACGTTTCAATTGCGGGTGACCAATAAAATCAATACCATAAAAATCCCAAGTTTCTCTTTCCATCCAATTGGAACTTAGGAAAATGTTTGAAATTGTTTTTATAGAAGGAGTTTCGTTAAGATAAGCTTTGATTTTAATTCGTTTGTTTTCATACCAATTATGCAAATGATACACTACTGCAAACTGATGATTCTCATCATTATCTGGATAATGAATACCACACAGGTCGGTCAAAAAATGGAATCGTAAAGTTGGGTCGTTTTTTAGAAATAAAATCACCGCTGTGTTTTTATCTGATTTTATTTCAAAAGAAAAAACGTCTTTTTCTTGTTGAAAATTGAAAACATTTTCGCCAAATGTTTCGGTTAATTTATTTTGAATGTCTGAATTTTCTAAAGCCATTTCGTTATTTGATGTTATATGAGGCCAATAATTCTTGATACTCAGGAGAGCTTCTTCTTCGAACAGATTCTGTTCTAACTAATTCCTGCAATTTCATTACGCCGTCTACAATTTGCTCTGGTCTTGGCGGGCAACCTGGCACGTATACATCTACAGGAATTACCTTATCTATACCTTGCAATACAGAATAAGTATCAAAAATTCCTCCAGATGAAGCACAAGCTCCAACTGCAATTACCCAACGTGGTTCAGCCATTTGTTCGTATACTTGACGTAAAATAGGTCCCATTTTTTTAGAAATGGTTCCCATCACCATTAGCATATCGGCCTGACGAGGAGAAAAACTTACTCTTTCAGAACCAAAACGTGCTAAATCATAATGTGAAGCCATTGTTGCCATAAATTCAATTCCACAACAGGAAGTAGCAAATGGCAACGGCCAAAGTGAATTGGCTCTAGCTAATCCTACTACATCGTTTAGTTTTGTTGCAAAAAAACCTTCCCCAACAACTCCTTCAGGCGGCGCAACCATATTTATATTTGAATCACTCATATTTGATTTTAGATTTAGGATTTAGATTTAGGATTAATACTAAAAGCAAACCATTTCTAATAAATTATATTTTTTTATTCCCACTCTAATGCTTTCTTTTTGATGATATAGAAAAAACCAACTAAAAGTAAAGCCATAAATAAGACCATTTTAACCATTCCTTCCATTCCTAATTCTTTAAAATTGATTGCCCAAGGGTAAAGAAAGATTACCTCTACATCGAATAGAACAAACAAAATTGCGACTAGAAAATATTTTACAGAAAAGGGTATTCGTGCATTACCTACAGACTCTATACCGCACTCAAAGTTTTTATCTTTTATTGCTGAATTTCTTTTTGGGCCTAATTGACCAGAAATAATAATCATTCCAACAACAAAACCAACAGCTAAAATGAATTGTATTAATATAGGAAAATAATCTAATTGAGTCGATTGCATAATGAAATATTTAATTCAATTTTATTTTTGCCACAAAGATAACAGTCAATAATTAATTAACAATAAAAATTGAAAAATCCTTTTATCAGTTGCGGGGTAAATTTACAATTTTTATTAATTATAAATAACAAATTAAGTTTGGTTTAAGAACTTTTTAACCTTTGTTGATTATCATAGTTATTGAAAGAAAATAGTTTTATTTATTTATCAAAAAAAAACGTTTCGAAGTAAATCGAAACGTTTAAAAATTTTGGGTAACAAAAATAATCTATATATTTTAGTCTTCAAGAACTGCTACTTTGGCAGCAACTTTCCCTTTTCTACCTTCTTCTTCTTCATAACTCACTCTGTCACCTTCACGAAGTTCTTCCGCGTTGATTCCTGAAGCATGAACAAAAATGTCTTTTCCTGTTTCTTCGTCTGTAATGAATCCGTAACCTTTAGATTCATTGAAAAATTTAACTGTACCTGTACGCATTGTAATAGTAATAAATAATTTATAATGTCGCAAATGTAATCTTTAATACAATACGAAAGACAACTAGACCTTAAATTTTTATAAAAATTATTGATAGTCAGCGTTTTCGATTCGTTGAAATAGGTAAAGATTACTTTAAATCCAATTGAATGTGCAACTCCTTCAGTTGACTTTCATCAATTACTGATGGTGCATCAATCATAACATCTCTTCCTGAATTATTTTTTGGGAACGCTATAAAATCACGTATGGTTTCTTGTCCACCTAATATAGCTACCAATCGGTCTAATCCAAAAGCCAAACCGCCGTGTGGTGGTGCTCCGTATTGAAAAGCATCCATTAAGAAACCAAATTGATTTCTTGCTTCTTCTTCAGTAAATCCTAAATATTTGAACATTAATTGTTGTGTAGCTTTATCGTGAATTCTGATAGAACCTCCACCAATTTCGTTTCCGTTTAAAACCATATCATACGCATTAGCACGAACTTTTCCTGGATTGGTTGCTAATAAGTGCATGTCTTCTGGTTTTGGTGATGTAAAAGGATGGTGCATGGCATGCCATCTTCCAGATTCCTCATCTAATTCTAACAATGGAAAATCTACAACCCATAATGGAGCAAATTCGGCTGGATTCCGCAATCCTAAACGAGTTGCTAATTCCATTCTAAGTGCAGAAAGTTGGGTTCTCGTTTTATCAGCTGGACCAGAAAGCACAAAAATCATATCGCCAGCTTTAGCACCTGTAATTGAAGCCCATTGTTGCAAATCGGTCTGATCGTAAAACTTATCTACAGATGATTTGAATGTTCCATCAACTTCACATTTTACATAAACCATACCTGATGCACCAACTTGAGGCCGTTTTACCCAATCAATTAAAGCGTCTATTTCTTTACGTGTGTATGTTGAGCAATTAGGAGCAGCAATTCCGACAACCAATTCTGCAGCATTGAAAACGGGGAAATCTTTATGTTGAGCATAAGCATTTAATTCACCAAACTCCATACCGAAACGAATGTCTGGTTTGTCATTTCCGTAGGTTTTCATAGCATATTCGTAGGTTATTCTTGGAAATTTATCTACTTCTATGCCTTTTATTTCTTTCAGTAAATGTCTGGTTAAGCCTTCAAAGACATTTAAAATATCTTCTTGTTCCACAAATGCCATTTCGCAATCGATTTGTGTAAACTCCGGTTGCCTGTCGGCACGTAAATCTTCGTCACGGAAGCATTTTACGATTTGAAAATATTTATCCATGCCACCTACCATTAACAATTGTTTGAAAGTTTGTGGCGATTGCGGTAAAGCATAAAACTGTCCTTCATTCATTCTACTTGGCACTACAAAATCTCTTGCGCCTTCAGGTGTAGACTTTATTAAATAAGGCGTTTCAACTTCACAAAAATCTAGATTTGAAAGATAATTTCTGACAGCTTGAGCTACTTTATGACGAAAAAGCAAACTGTTTTTAACAGGATTTCTTCGAATGTCTAAGTATCTATATTTCATTCTAATATCTTCTCCGCCATCGGTTTCGTCTTCTATAGTGAACGGAGGGGTAATTGAAGCGTTTAGTATCGTTAATTCAGAAACTAAAATTTCGATATCGCCAGTAATCATGTTCTTGTTTTTGGCTTCACGCTCAATAACAGTACCTTTTACTTGAATCACAAATTCACGACCAAGGGTTTTAGCCAATTCGAAAACCCCTTTTTGGGTACGACCTTCATCAAAAACCAATTGTGTAATGCCATAACGATCTCTTAAATCAACCCAATTCATAAATCCTTTATCACGCGATTTTTGCACCCAACCGGCAAGTGTAACATTGGTATTGATGTGGGAGGCGTTAAGTTCTCCACAATTATGACTTCTATGCATTACTTTGAATTTTTATTTCGATTTGATGGCAAATTTAGTATTAAATATCAATTTTTTGTTTGAGTTTTTAAATTATTAGCCTAGATTTATTTATTATGTAGGTATTCCAATGTTAAGTTTTTGCCCAATGTTACCAAATTGTTAAGCAAAAGTTTTTTTATTGTAAATTAATTATTATATTTGTTACGTTATTATGAACTATTAAAAACCTACACTATGAAAAAGTATATGATTATCGGAGCAGTGTTAATTTCAAGTATGATTTTCGCACAAGCAAAACAGCCAAAATTAGAGATAGTTGGAAATGAAGTAAAAGCAACATATTACTATGATAATGGTCAAGTTCAGCAACAAGGATTTCTAAAAGACGGAAAATTAGAAGGCAAATGGGTTGCTTTTGATATGAAAGGAAACAAAAAATCGATTGGCGAATATAAGAACGGAAAAAAAACTGGAAGTTGGTTTTTTTGGAATGATGTCGTTTTAAGCGAAGTAGATTATTCTAACAATCAAATTACATTTGTTAAGAATTGGAAACAAGAATCATTAGCGGTAAATTAATTTTTACGTTTTAAATATAAACCCGAAATAATTTAATTGTTTCGGGTTTTTTTGTGGCTACTTCAAAATGATTTTTGGGTACAATTTTATTTTTTTACTTAACCAATATTAAAGTAATTTTCATGAAGAATTTAGCGGGAACCTAACTAGTGTTGTTACTGTTACCTTTTTTTCAAACGAATCCTTTCGTTTAGTAAATGTTAAATAGTCTGCATTAGTTTTACATAAAAAAAACCGTCTCAAAATATAATTTCGAGACGGTATTATTTTTTTATTCTAAATTTTATTTAAGCAACATTTCGTCTATCTCTCAACCAGTATTTCGTTCTTTTTACTAAGAAGAACATCACAGGTACCATTACTAATGTTAGGATCGTTGCATAAGTCAATCCGAAAATAATAGTCCAAGCCAATGGAGACCAGAAAATAACATTATCGCCACCCATATACAAATGCGGATTCAAATCGGTAATCAATCCAAAAAAGTCAAAGTTTAACCCAATTGCTAGCGGAATTAATCCTAAAATCGCGGTTAATGCAGTTAATAAAACTGGTCGTAGACGGTTTTTACCGCTTTCAATAATGATTTCTTCAATTTCAACTAGTGATAAATCATTGTGGCTTTCTAGTCCTTTATCGGCTACTTTTTTATCTAAAAGCAATACGAAGAAGTCCATTAATACAATTCCGTTTTTAACCACAATTCCAGCTAAGGAAATGATTCCCATCATGGTCATTAGGATTACAAAATCCATGTTGGCAATAACATATCCGTAAAACACACCGCTAAAACTCAACAATACGGTAAATAAGATTACTAAAGTTTTTGAAACTGAATTAAATTGTAAAACTATAATAATTGTTATTCCTGCCATGGCAAGGAAAAGCGCATACATCAAGAAGCTTTGGTTTTTACCTTGCTCTTCTTGCACACCAGAGAACGAATAGGAAATTCCTTTTGGTAATTGATATCCTTTTAATTCGGTTGCTATTTGTTTCGTAATTTCATCGCCATTAGCATCGCTTAATACATTGGAATAAATGGTCATTATTCGTTTGTAGTTTTTTCTTTTAATTTGATTATACGTGTTGGTTTTCTCCGTGTTAGAAACCGCAGAAATGGGCACTTGCATCATTTGACCGTTAGTTTGATTTCTAAACGTTAACGACTGATTGAAAAGAATGTTTTCGTTTTTGCGTTGGTCGTCTTGCATACGAACCACAATATTATAATCGTCATCACCTTCTTTAAAAGTAGAAATTTCCTGACCATAAACAGAGCGACGCAAATTAAATCCTAATTGACCTGTCGAAACACCTAAACTTCCAGCATTAACTCGGTCAACTTTTACTTCAAGTTCAGGGCTTTCTTTGTTAACATCAACATTTAATCGTTCTATACCAGGAATTTTCTTAGAATCGATAAAAGCAATCATCTTGTCAGCTTCTTTGAGCATTACATCATAATCTGCACCGGCAGAACCTGTTAATTGAATACTGATTGGATACCCAGCTGGTGGCCCATTGGCATCTTTTTCAACGGTTACTTTTGCGCCAGCAATTCCTTTTACACGATTTCTAATTTCATCTAAAACGTCAGAAGTATTGATGCCTCTTCGGAATTTAAATTCAGAGAAGTTCACGGTAACTTTACCTTTAAAAGGGGTTTCATTAGCCGAACCCGCATCTACATTTGGGTTTCCTGCGCCAATACCAACTTGCGAAACGATACTTTCGGCCAAGAAGTTTTTATCGGTTGTTGGATCGACATATTTATTCATTATTTCAAACACTTGTTTTTCTACGAACAAAGTGGCTTTGTTTGTTTTTTGAATATCAGTCCCCTGTGGATATTCGATGTAAGTAATGATTTGTCTTGGAATATTATCGGGAAAAAACAATACTTTTCTTGGAAAAAGACCTAAAAGAAAAACAGATAAAAATAACATTCCAATAATACCTACAAGTGCAAACCAAGCATTTCTACCTTTTAGAATTTTACCTAAAAAGGTTTTGTATTTTTCTTCTAATCTCGGAAAAAAACTGTGTTGAAAATCCTGAGTCCATTGGTACATTTTCCATTTATACAGCCACATAAGCGCTAAAGAAATCAATGCAAAATGACCAATTCCTCTTGCAAATTTACTGTCATTTACATTGCCAATGATTACAAAAAGCACTCCTATTATTCCTAGAATTAAAGTGTATGTTTTGGCTGTTTTGAGGGTTACATTTTTGTCTTCAATATCCATAGAACCACCCGTCATAGCTGCATTTACCACCATTGCAACAAATAAAGAAGCGGTTAAGGTTACTGTTAAAGTAATTGGAAAGTAAATCATAAATTTACCCATAGTTCCTGGCCATAATGCAAAAGGTAAAAACGCCATTAACGTTGTTGCTGTAGAAGAAATTACGGGCCAAGCAATTTCGCCTATACCAATTTTTGAGGCTTGTATTCGTGGCATTCCTTTTTTCATATTAGCAAAAACGTTATCGACTACTACAATTCCGTCATCAACCAATAGTCCTAATCCCATTACTAATCCGAACAGCACCATAGTGTTTAGTGTTAACCCAAAAGCAGCTAATATAGTAAAAGCAATCATCATAGAAAGCGGAATAGCCGCACCTACGAATAATGAATTTCGCAATCCCATAGTAAACATTAACACAATCATTACGAGTACAATACCAAAAATAATATGGTTTGAAAGCTCATCAACTTGATGTTCTACACGAGCCGATTGATCGTTGGTAAGCTCTACTTGTAAATCTTTTGGCAAATAATTTTCGTGTGCTAGTTCTAGTTTTTCTTTTACTTGGTCGATGGCTGAAATCATGTTTTGTCCAGAACGTTTTTTTACGTCAAGCATCACCACTTCTTTTCCTTTTTCGCGTGCATAAGTCGTTTTTTCTTTTTCTTTAAAAGAAATTACGGCAATATCTTTTAGGTATACCGTACCGCCGTTGTGCTTTATAACAATGTTTTCTAGCTCTTTTGGGTCTTTGATTTCTCCTACAATTCGAATATTATTTCTAGAACCTTGCGATATTAAGTTTCCTCCTGACAGCGTCATGTTTTCATATTTTACTGCGTTTTGAATATCGTCAAACGATACTTGAGCAGCAGTCATTTTGAAGATATCGACAGCGATTTCTACCTCTTTATCGTCAACACCAAGTATTTCAACTTTTTTGACCTCTGGAATTTCTTCGATATCGTCTTGCAGTTTTTCTCCATACTTTTTAAGTTGTTGTGTAGTGTAATTTCCTTTCAAATGAATATTTAAAATAGGCACTTCCTCTGAAATGTTTAGTTCAAAAACACTTGGTTCTACCTTACTCCCGTTATCAAGATTGGGCCAATCGGTATCGGCTTTTACAATATCGACCTTATCTTTTACTTTTTGTTTGGCTTGATCAATAGAAACTTTATCCGAAAATTCAGCGATAATCATTCCGTAATCCTGAAAAGAACTTGCCGTTACTTTTTCGACACCACTAATGTTTTTTAATTCCTTTTCTAATGGTTTTACTATTAATTTCTCTACATCTTCGGCTGAGTTTCCTGGAAAAACAGAGGAGATATACACTTTATTTTCAATAATTTCTGGAAAGTCCTCACGAGGCATTGTTGTGTAGGCAATTAAGCCCGTAATTACAATAAGCAACGTGAAAATATATACCGTTACACGATTTTCTATCGCCCAACTCGAAATGCCGAATTCTTTATTTTGATGACTCATATTATATTGTTTAGAGGGTTTAGGACGTTTAGGTGTTTAGAGGTTTGTATTAACACAAGCGCTTTCTAACTTTTAAACGACTTTAATTATTACTCTTTTATATTGATTTGTGATTTTCTTAAAGCGTCTAACATAAATGTTATTTCTTCAATTTCGGTTCTAATTTCTTTATACTTTTCTTCATTTATATACTCTAAATCTAAAGTAATTATTAACTGATTCAGCAACTCTAAAGCCGATGAATATGCAATTTCAGTAAATCGGGCTTTCTCTTTAGGTGTTTGTCTGCCGGAACCTTCGGCTATATTTGAAGCAATAGATACACTACATCTTCTCATTTGACTTGAAATGCCAAATAACTCTTCTTTAGGAAATTCACGAGTAATTTTATAGATAACAACTGCTATTTTCCTAGATTTTTGCCAAACTGCTAACTTTTCAAAAGAATATATTTTCATATTGGTTTAGTTTAAAATTTAAAAAAAAGTTTAATTATATTTATGAATCTAAACCTCATAAACTTGTAAACTTTCTAAACTGTTTTTAAAAATTCAATTTCATTCCGTTAGAAATAGCGTTCACACCTTCAGTTACAATAACATCATCTACTGTTAAACCACTTAGAATTTCAGTTACATTGTCAGATGATTTTCCTACTTCAACAATCACTTTTTTAGCAGTTCCTGTTTTGCCATTGCTTCCTTCGACTGTAAAAATAAATTTATTGCCCTCACCGTCTTCCTGAACAACATTTGTTGGTACTACAATTGCATCTTTTTTAGTATAATCAATGATTTTTAGTTTTGCCACTTGGTTAGGGCGCAGTAAATTATCAGGGTTAGGAAGACTCACTTCGATGCCAAAACTTCTGTTGTTTGGATTGATAAAATTACCAACTTGACGTACTTTTCCTTTATAGGTTTTGTTTAATGAGGCTAAGAAAACGTCCACTTGATCTCCTAATTTTAGTTTACCAATATAGGTTTCAGGTACAGATGTAGATACATACATACTTCCTAAATTCACGATTCGCATTAATCCTTGTATGCTTGGAGCAACTACTTGCCCTTTTTCTACAAACACTTCATCAATTGTTCCTGAAAATGGAGCGCGAATAACTGTTTTTGCTAATTGAGCATTCATTTGTGCAACGCCTTTTTGTGCTGCCACCATTTGTGTTTGTGCTTGAAGAAATTGAATTTCAGAACCAATTTTTTTGTCCCAAAGATTTTTTTGTCTTTCAAATGTAGTTTTGGCTAATGCATATTGATTTTCTAATCCCGCAATTTGTTGACTCATTCCAGCATCGTCTACACGCCCAAGAATTTGTCCTTTAGCAACTTTTTGTCCAGCTTTTACAGTAAGTGATGTTAAAGTCCCGCTAAATTCTGGTTGAACCAAAATATTTTCTTTAGTATCTACATTTCCTTGAACTTCGAGATAATGATTGAATAGCGTATCTTTTAAAGTCATAACAGAAACCAAAGCCTCTTCTTTTTTTACATCTAGAGTTGCTAAAGCGTCTTCTATTTTTGTAATGTCGGCTTGTAATGTAGCTTTCCTTTCTTGTAAAGATTTTATGTTTTTTGATTTTATTAAATCGTCTATGTTTTCTGTTTTATTAGTATTGGAACACGACACTAAAAACAGGGTTATGGCAGTAATATATAGTATTTGTTTCATATTTATTATAGATTAATTTTTATTTATAATTTTTTCTAATGTTGCTTTTTTATTAATAATTTGAACCATCGATTGAAGATAGTTTTGTTGTGCTGTATACAATTGTCTTTGAGCTTCACTAAAATCAAAACTTGACGATAAACCTTCGGTAAATTTTATTTGTTGCTTTTTTTCGATGCGCTCTGCTAGATTCAAATTGCTTTTTGAAGTTGCATATTCTTCAATACTAAAATCGTATTCACTTTTAGCTCTTTCGAATTCTAATTTTAATTGTTGTTCGGTTTGCGTAAGTTGGGTTTTAGCTTGTTCGAATGCAATTTTAGCTTGTTGTGTTTTAGCTGTTCTTCCAAAACTACTAAAAATAGGAACGTTTAAACTTACACCAAGATTTGAAAATTTATTCCATTTTTGAGTGCTATCAAAAAAAACAAAATCATTACCAAACGAATTGTACCCAAAATTAAATGCAGCACCTAAAGACGGTAAAGCTTTACTTCTTTGCAATTTTAATTCTAAGGAACGTTGTTCTTGAAAATTAGATGCCATTTGATAATTTATATTATTAGAAACTTCAAAACCGTTTTTTGTTAGAGCTAAATCTAGATTAGAAACGGTTAAATTATCTAATTTATCGGTTAGTTTTAACTCGGCATTAATATCAATTCCTAGGGAAAATTTCAGCATTTTATTTGCAATATCAAGTAGTCTTTTAGTGTTGCTTAAGTTGCTGTTAATCGAAGCCAAAGTAATTTGAAGTTGTTCTACATTTTCCTCTTCAATCAATCCGTTTTTATACGTTTCTTGAGTATCTGCAAGTGTTTTAGATAAAGTAGCTTTGTTTTTTTCAAGAATAGAAATACTTTCTTCCGCTAGTAAAACATTGCCATAAGCATTGACAACCATTTCTCTAATTTCGAGATTGGTTTTTTGCTTGGCATTTTCATAAAACTTTAAATAGGTTTTTGAGGCTTGAAGTGCTACAATATAAGAACCGTCAAAAATTAATTGACTTAACGTTAATCCAGAATTCATAGATTGTCTGGTTCCAAAAGCAAAAAGAGCAATATCATTTGGATTTCCTGTAGGATTAAATGCATTTCCAGAAACCCCTTGTAGTGTAAAGTCGAAATTTTTTAAGTATCCTACACTACCACTTATTTGGGGTAATCCTGCTGCTGTGGTTTCCCACTTTTTTTCTTTGGCCGAATTAATATCTCTGTTAGCATTTATTACTGAATAATTATTTTGCAGTGCATGATCTATAGCTTCTTTTAAGTTAAAACTATAGGAGTCTTGTTTTTTATCTTGGGCACTAAGTGTCGATGCAATCAAGAAAAGGATTATTATTATTTTATTTTTCATTGATGATTATATATTAAGGTTTTGTAAATGTTTCTCTAGTTCAATAATTCCTTTTGGAGTTGCCATCGCTCTGGTATGGTATTCTAAGGCTTCGAGTTCTAATTTTTGAGCTTCTTTTTCAGATATTGTAGTTTCATTAATGTTAAAAATTATAGTGTAGTAAAATCGAATAAAACTTTCTATATTAATTCCTTCTCGATAATACCCTTGAGTTATGCCTTTTTCTATGTTTTGTTTAAACACAGATTTGCATTCATCAATTTCTCTTTTAATTACTTTTTCATAAATATCTGGATAGTGCTTTTTTAATTGATAAATTGGTGAAGTATCTGAAACTTTAAACATTTCTTTAAACATTTTTCTAATTTCAAAATTCTCTTCTATCGCATTATGGTTATGACAAATAATAGTATTAATACTTTCATGAATTTGTTTATGAACCATAGTCGTACTTTCTTCAATTAGCACTTCTTTATTGCAAAAATATTTGTAAATTGTTTTTTTAGAAATGCACATGTCTGCGGCAATATCATCCATAGTAATGCTTTTAAAACCAAGTTTTAAAAACAATTCACTAGCTTTTGATATTATCTTTTCTTTCATCACTAAACAACAACTAAATTTATAAGTGGGTGCAAATTTAAATAGGAAACTTTGAATACCAAAATAGTTTCCAAAGTATTTACAATTATTTAACATATGATTAAGAATAGCAGTTTGTATAGAAGTATGAATACTGTAAATTAGCAAAAAATTAATAGCATGCATTCCATTTTCGAATATCAGCAGTTTATTTCAGATTATTTGCAAGAGCAATACGAAGAAAAAGAACCTCGAAATCTTTATGAGCCGATACATTATATCTTAAAACTTGGCGGGAAACGAATGCGCCCAGTTTTAACATTAATGAGTGCTGAGGTTTTTGATGTCGATTATAAGAAAGCCCTTCCTGCAGCATTAGCGGTTGAAGTTTTTCATAATTTTTCTCTTATTCACGATGATATAATGGATGCTGCACCTTTGAGGAGAGGAAACGAAACCGTTCACGAAAAATGGGATATCAATACTGGAATTCTTTCTGGTGACGCAATGCTTATTTTAGCCTATCAATACTTTGAAAGATATGAGCCTGCTATTTTTAAAGATTTAGCAAAATTATTTAGTAAAACAGCACTCGAAGTTTGTGAAGGACAACAATGGGACGTCGATTTTGAAATTAGAGAAGACGTTACCATTCCTGAATATTTAAAAATGATTCAATATAAAACCGCTGTTCTTGTGGGTGCTGCTATGAAAATGGGTGCCATAATTGCAGAAACCTCAACAGAAAATGCCAATTTAATATATGATTTCGGTTTAAATTTAGGCTTGGCTTTTCAATTGCAGGATGATTATTTAGATGCCTTTGGCGATCCAGAAACCTTCGGAAAGCAAGTAGGTGGCGATATTATAGAAAATAAGAAAACCTATTTATATTTGAAGGCAATTGAATTTGCTTCTCCATCAGATAAGTTGCAATTAACTCAATTATTTTCCATACATTTAGAAGACAATTTCGAGAAAATAAATACAGTTAAGAATATTTTTAACACATCTGGAGCCTCGAGTGCTACAAAGCAAGCCATTCAAGACTATACATTCAAGGCTTTTGAAACCCTCCAAAAAATAAATATTGATAATACTAAAAAGGACAAACTGAAATCTTTTGGTGAAAACCTAATGGCTAGAAAAGTTTAAATTTCATTAATACTTAATAAAATCATTTTGTTCATTGCTCCGCTAAATACTGATTTATTACTTTCTGAGGCAGAAAAAGAAAATTTATACCTTAAATTGATTGAGCAAATCAATAAAGATTTTAATTTGGCAAACGAAGGAATAGATTTTCCAAAGAGCATCTCTCCAAATGAATTAAAAATTCAATTGCACGAGAAAATATATAGGTTAATTCAATACAAATTTGCCGAGTATTTAAACTTGCTCTATATAATTGATGTGCCAGAAGATCAAATTAGAAAATTAGACGGGTCGGATATTATTGTTTTATCAGAACAAGTTACCTATTTAATTTTAAGAAGAGAATGGCAAAAAGTGTGGTTTAAAAATAAGTATCGATAATACTTTTTTGTCTATAAATCAAATAGTTTACTTTAAAAGAACACTCTAACAAACGGCATAAAAGCCTCATTATAAACATTGTTGTTTGAGTTGTGCAGTATATTATATCTCATACCAACTATTACATTCCCTGTTCTATAACCACCTCCAAGAAACAAACCGGTATTCCAGAAATTGTCTTTAAAATTCCCCGAAAACGACTTGAATTCATTATTTACTCTGATTTGTTCTAATTCTACTGAAAGTTGTATTTCTTCAATAGGATTTAGAAGCGTTATCAAACTGGCTCCATAATGAATTGAAGTAAAAACATTTTTGTTCGAAACATAACCTCCTTGTAAACCAACACCTAGCGCTACGTATTTATTAAAATTGTAAATAGCATTTGGCGCTAAAGTAATATCTGTAAACCTATTACCAAAACTTAATCCAACTCCACCTCCAAACTGTACTTTTTGCCAAAACTCACTTTTATTTTTCGATGCGTTAACTGAAGTTTGAGCGCTTGAAAAGAATGAAATAATTAATCCAAAAAATATAAATAGTGACTTTAAATATTTAAAAGAAAGCGTTTTTTTCATGCATATTTATAGTTTAATTTTTAAAACATAAAAGTATCTAAAAAAATTTATAAATATATTGATTTATTGTACTTTTGCCATGCATTTTTAACAAATCAGGTTATTAATAATCAATTATGGATAGGTTTTCATTTTTAAACGCAGCCCACACTGAATTTTTTGCCCAATTGTACGACCAATATACTGACAATCCAGATAGTGTAGAACCTAGCTGGAGAAGCTTTTTTCAAGGTTTCGATTTTGGTTCAACTATTTATAGTGATGAGAATCCAGTTACTTTTTTAGCTAACGCAGCCGCAAGTGATGTGGAAAGCATTCATGTCTCAGAAAAACTTCAAAAAGAGTTTAAAGTATTAAAACTAATTGACGGTTATCGAACTAGAGGTCATTTATTTACGAAAACAAATCCAGTTCGCGAAAGAAGATCATCTTCTCCATCATTAGATATTGTAAATTTTGGTCTTTCAGAGGCTGATATGAATACTGTTTTTGATGCAGCAAAAGTCATTAAAATACAACCTTGTTCATTAAAAGAAATTATAAAACATCTTGACTCTATTTACTGCCAACACATTGGTGTTGAATACATGTATATCAGAAATCCTGAGGTGATAGAATGGATTCAAAGTAAAATTGGCAAAAACGATAATCAACCTAATTTTTCAACAGATGAAAAAAAGGCAATTCTTAATAAATTAAACCAAGCAGTTTCTTTCGAGAACTTTTTGCACACCAAATATGTTGGTCAAAAACGATTTTCATTAGAAGGCGGAGAATCTATAATTCCTGCTTTAGATGCTTTAATTGAAAAAGCAGCCGAAAAAGGGGTAGAGCAATTTGTAATGGGAATGGCTCACCGCGGGCGATTAAATGTTTTAGCAAATATTTTCGGAAAATCTACTCAAGATATTTTTGGGGAGTTTGATGGAAAAGATTATGATCAAGAGTACTTTGATGGTGATGTTAAATACCATTTAGGGCTTACCGCAGATAAAGTAACAAGTACAGGAAAAAAAATAAACATCAATTTAGCGCCAAATCCATCGCATTTAGAAACTGTAGGCGCTGTAATAGAAGGTATTGCAAGAGCTAAACAAGATAAATATTTTTCTAACGATTTCTCGAAAGTATTACCCATTGCCGTTCACGGTGATGCAGCAATAGCTGGTCAAGGTATTCTTTATGAAATCATACAGATGGCGCAATTAGACGGTTACAAAACAGGCGGTACAATTCATGTTGTAATCAACAATCAAGTAGGTTTTACAACCAATTACTTAGACGCACGTTCCTCTAAATATTGTACAGACGTTGCAAAAGTAACTTTGTCACCTGTTTTACACGTTAATGCTGACGATGCAGAAGCAGTTGTCCACGCGATGTCATTTGCATTAGATTACAGAATGCAATTTGGCAGTGATGTTTTTATCGATTTATTAGGATATAGAAAATACGGTCATAACGAAGGTGATGAGCCTCGATTTACACAACCTGTTTTATATAAAATTATTGCAAAACATCAAAACCCAAGAGATATCTATGCTGCTAAATTATTAGCGGAAGGAGTTATTGAAGCTAATTTTGTAAAAGATTTAGAAACCGCTTACAAGCAAGATTTAGATGATAATCTGCAAGAATCTAGAAAAAAGAATTTGACTGTAATAACACCATTTATGCAAAATGAATGGAAAGGTTTCGAGCAAGTTACCGATACTCAAATGCTTCAAAAAATAGGTACTAAAGTTAATAAAAATGTTTTAGATGCTATAATCGAAACTGTTTCTACTTTACCATCCGATAAGAAATTCATCAACAAAATTTCTAAAATTGTTACCGATCGTAAAACCATGTACGAAAACAACACAATTGATTGGGGAACCGCAGAAACGTTAGCTTATGGAACTTTATTAACGGAAGGATATGATGTTCGTATTTCAGGACAAGATGTCGAGCGAGGTACTTTTTCTCATCGTCATGCAGTAGTAAAAGTAGAAGATTCTGAAGAAGAAGTTGTTTTATTAAATAACATAAAAAACAAAAAAGGCAGGTTTAATATTTTTAACTCTTTGCTGTCAGAATATGGTGTTTTAGGGTTTGATTACGGATATGCATTGGCTAATCCTAAATCCTTAACCATTTGGGAAGCACAATTTGGTGATTTTAGTAATGGAGCCCAAATCATGATTGACCAATACATTTCATGTGGAGAAGACAAATGGAACAACCAAAATGGCATCGTTATGTTGTTGCCTCATGGATATGAAGGGCAAGGAGCTGAGCACTCTTCAGCAAGAATGGAGCGTTATTTACAATTGTGCGCCAGACATAATATGTTTGTAACGAATTGTACCACTCCAGCTAACTTTTTTCATTTGTTACGAAGACAAATGTTAACCAATTACCGCAAACCATTAGTTGTATTTACTCCCAAAAGTTTGTTGCGAGACCCAAGATGTGTCTCTACACAAGAAGAGTTGGCAAACGGAAGTTTTCAAGAAACATTTGACGACATTACAGTAAATAAGGCTGATGTAAAAACACTAGTTTTCTGTACAGGAAAATTCTATTATGATATTACTGCTGAAAGAGAGAATAATGGTCGTAAAGATGTGGCAGTGGTAAGAATTGAACAATTATTCCCATTACCGGTAGATCAATTAAAAGAAATAATTGCAAAATATCCAAATGCCAATGATTATGTTTGGGCACAAGAAGAGCCAAAAAACATGGGGGCTTATAGTTATTTATTGATGAATTTTGACTTAGTAAAATGGAGATTAGCCTCGCTAAAAGCTTATGCAGCACCAGCAGCAGGAAGTTACACCAGAGCCAAACGTCGTCATGCTGATGCCATAAAAATGGTTTTTGATAAAGATTTATATCGATAAAATAGTTTAAGGTTTAAAATTTCTGTTTAGAACTTTTATCATTAAATAACCAAAATAGTAAACAAAAAAATTATGATTTTAGAAATGAAAGTCCCATCGCCAGGGGAATCAATAAAAGAAGTTGAAATTGCAACATGGTTAGTAAAAGATGGAGATTATGTAGAAAAAGACCAAGCCATTGCTGAGGTTGATTCTGATAAAGCAACTTTAGAATTGCCAGCAGAAGCTAGCGGAATCATAACGCTAAAAGCTGAAGAAGGCGACGCTGTTGCTGTTGGGGCAGTAGTTTGCTTAATAGATACAGGGGCTGCTAAACCATCAGGAGCTGCTACAGCTACCGAAATTGTAAAACCAATTGAAGCCCCAAAAGCTGAAGTAAAGGCAGATTCAGTTAAACCTGTAGCGGCACCTACAACTTATGCATCCCAAACGCCTTCTCCTGCTGCTAGAAAAATATTAGAAGAGAAAAACATTCAACCTTCTGATATAGTTGGCACAGGAAAAGACGGAAGAATCACTAAAGACGATGCGGTTAATGCTGTCCCATCAATGGGAACTCCAACAGGAGGGTCTCGTGGTACTGAAAGAACAAAGTTATCTATGTTACGTCGAAAAGTAGCCGAAAGATTGGTAGCTGCAAAAAATGAGACTGCCATGTTAACTACTTTTAATGAAGTAAACATGACGCCAATTAATACCTTAAGAAACGAGTACAAAGACGCATTTAAAGCAAAACACGGTGGAGTAGGTTTGGGTTATATGTCCTTTTTTACAAAAGCAGTTACAAGAGCTTTACAATTGTATCCTGATGTAAACTCTATGATGGATGGTGATTATAAAATAGGATTCGATTTTTGCGATATCTCTATAGCCGTTTCAGGGCCAAAAGGGTTAATGGTTCCAGTAGTAAGAAACGCAGAAAATTTAACTTTCAGAGGAATAGAAGCTGATATAAAAAGATTAGCTATAAAAGCCCGCGACGGACAAATAACCGTTGATGATATGACCGGCGGAACATTTACCATTACTAACGGAGGTGTTTTTGGAAGTATGTTAAGTACACCAATTATTAATCCTCCGCAATCAGGCATATTAGGAATGCACAATATTATTGAGCGACCTATTGCAGTAAATGGCAAAGTAGAAATTCACCCAATGATGTACGTGGCATTATCCTATGATCACAGAATTATTGATGGTCGTGAGTCTGTTGGTTTCTTGGTTGCCGTTAAAGAAGCGTTGGAAAATCCAGTAGAATTACTCTGCGATAATAATCCCAAAAAAGCATTTGAATTGTAATTTAACCCAAAATGAAAATATAAAATCCCAAATTTTAAAGAGTTTGGGATTTTATATAAATTCGATATAGTGTATCTTTAGAAAATTTTCATTAATTTTTAAACGAGATTCATTTCTAATTCAAATTTTAATACCTTTATACAGCTTATAATTCACCTCAAAGCTATAAATAGGAATGTAACTGCTATTTTCAATCATCTTAAGTTTGTGCTTTCCAAAAATATGTTCTACCCGTAACTAAATCAACTTGCATAGACGATGTACGAATGTTTTTTAATGATTCTTTTGTAGCTTTGATTAAGACAATATTGTAAATCGAGCTATTTCTGTTTGGGGTGTAATCCTACTAAGGCAGTGTTACTTCAAAAGTTTCAACAGAACAAATAATACCAAGAAAAAGCCAGATAATTTTAAATCGTACCATCCTAATTTGTAGAATGAGGAATTAATTTCACAGTTATTACCTCGTGAGAAGCGATATCGTCAGTAAAACTTTTTTTACTTGTTCCTAATTCTATGTTTTTCCAAAGGTCTTTTATTTTGAATATGGTTGAGCTAAAATCTGCTTCATATCCAAAATCCAAATCTTTAATTGGGTTTTTTGTCCAATCGAAATCTATTTTTTTATTGACTTCCGTTCTATTCAAAAAAGTGATTGCCCAAGCACCATCAGATAATGGCTTTGCCCAAACTTCTATTCCATTTTTTGTAGAAAATTTGAATGCTTGAATTCCTAACTTATCTTGGTTTACAGAAATTAAATTTTTATTTGTTAAAATTGCTAGAGTTTCTTTTGACATTTTTCTAAAATCATTTCCCGCAATCAAAGGAGAAGCCATCATACACCACATTGTAAAATGTGTTTTATCTTCAATATTTGTCATTCCATTACCTACTTCCATCATATCAAAATCATTCCAGTGATCAGGTCCAGAAAATTTGCGAATGTCTTTCCGCATTTCTATAATTTTCAATACTCCCCACGTAGACCAATTTCCTGGATGTTTGTCTTCACAATCAAAGCAAGGAGCTATATCTCCTGAAATTCTCCAAAGATTTCCGATGGGTTTTCCCCATTCCCAAGGTTTGTTTGCACCCCATTCACAGAGACTAAAAACGATAGGTCTTTGAGCAGTTTTAAGCGCATTACTCATAGTTGAAAAGGCTTCTGGGGCATTAATGCCTGATGTGTTACACCAGTCATATTTTAGAAAATCGATACCTAAATCGGCATAAAAACGTGCGTCCTGATATTCAAATCCTCTTGTACCTGGATAACCTGCACAGGTTTTTGTCCCTGCACAATTGTACAAACCAAATTTTAATCCTTTTGAGTGCACATATTCTATTAATGATTTCATTCCACTAGGAAATTTAATTGAGTCTGTGACTAAATTTCCATTTTGATCTCTTTCTTTAGCCATCCAGCCGTCATCGAGCACTATATATTTATATCCAGCAATAGCCATACCGGAAGACACCATAATGTCGGCAGTTTCTTTTACTAATTTTTCATCAATATTTGTATCGAATGTATTCCAAGAATTCCAACCCATTGGAGGGGTCATAGCAAGTCCTTCGAACTTACCTGTTTCTTGTTTATAGACATTTCCTTGTGCAAATCCATATAATGACAAAGTCGAAAAAAATAAATTAAAAATAAATTTTTTCATAAACAGTAAAAATTAATATGTTAATATGTTTTATGGCTTGACTAAATGATTAATATTAGTTCTAAAGTTTCATAAATTTTACGGATATAAAAAAAGTAATACCATTGTAGAATTCTAAAAATCAGTATATATAGCAAAAAAAATATTTTAATAAATTAAGTTTCAGTTTCCTTTAATTTACCCTAAAACTATATATAGGACTAAAACTACTTCCAAATCCATCAGAAGTTTGTACTCTCCAAAAATAAGTTGTACCCGAAACTATATCAACTTGTACAGACGATGTACTTATGTTTTTTAATGATTCTTTAGCTGCTTGAAGTCCATCAATTGTGTCGATAAAAATAGTATATATTAAGGTGTCTGCGTCTGGGTCTGAACCTTGCCAAGATAGCGTTACTTTCCCAGCATTTGCAGCTACTTGTGTTGCTTGTTTTGGGCCTAAAATATTAGCTGGAAATGGGGCGTAATTTTTTCGTGGTTCTCCCACAAAAAAGAATTTCCACTCTTCGCTAGTCCCTACCGTTGTTGAACCTATATTTCTTGAAACAACTTTCCAAGAATAAGGAATATCATTAATTAATATTAACTCTTTAAAATTATCATAAATATCTGTGTAGGTAATGTAATTTTGACCAGTTGCAAGATTTTTAACAATCAAATCATAACTCTGTGCATTTTTTGCTCTTTCCCATTGGAACATCAACCTACTAGTATTATTTACTCCTTTAATACCCAACTCACAACTTTGATTTTTTAATGGTGAAATAAGCTTAGCATTTGCTGGTGTAACGTCTTGATTGTCCTCTTTCTCGCAACCCATAATCAACACTACTAAAAGCGCACCACATATTTTTATTATATTTTTCATTTTTTTATAATTTTTACAGATTGTTCTAATTTTTGATCACCAACAGTAAGTAAATACAGACCCGTTTTTAATGACTCAAGATTTATTTCAAAAAATTTTGACTCTTTGGTGTTTTGTGTGAAATTCATAATTAAAGAACCTTCAACGGTAAATATTTTGGCTTGCACTTCGTCGCCCATTTGAGGAACGTCAACCCGAATATACTTGGTTGCAGGATTTGGATATACTGATAAAGACTCAGCTAAGTAAAATTGTTTTGAAATTTCTCCTTGACAATCTTGTTTTCCTTTCACAGTAAGTAAATTTAATCCAGATTTTAATTCAATAGTATGCACATCTGAATCAATTCTGGTTTCAATTCCGTTTAAATTTATAGTATAGGAATCGGAACCTTTCAATTTTAAAGTTACTGAACGTGCTTTTTTGTTAACTATGGTTGACACATCAACAATCGCTGGTTCAGAAATGGTAACTTGGTAACACTCCTGGTAATTAGGTATGCCATTTACTTTAAAACAAATGTCGTAAACACCAGGTAATAGATCGGGTGAGTTGTATTCATAAAGTCCTTCTGCATTTGGAAAAACCACAGGTTCTAAGCCTGTAACGGTAACAGTATATTTTAAACTTTGATCGACAACCTTAAGATTTATTTTTCCATTTTTATTACCTGGACAACTAATGTTTGTCGTTTGAATTTTGTTGTTATCAGTCGCGAGACTAAATACACAATTAGAACTTTGGGTATTAATTTCAAAAAGTTGAGCGTCTTCTGCATCAATAGTGGCTTGTAAACTATTGCCTGATAGCGAAAATTGTCTTCCGCTAAACATTTCTTTTATACAATGATTTCCATTTACAATTCCCAATCTTTCTAAACTGATATTAAACGTTTTCTCAGCCCCATAATTTAAAACGCCAACAAAATAGCTAGTTCCCATTTTTTTTACAAATACTTCACTTGCTCCCTGTACCGATTTTCCTTCAACTGGTCTAAATGCTTTTCCATCGGCTGCTACCTGAAGTAATTCTTTATTTTGCAACAACTTTTTTGCAACGGTACTCCAAGTTCCAGTGGTAGAGAAATCATCGCCTACAGTAATAGTTCCTGTAACAATTCCTGACACTAATCTTGCTCTATTTTCGCCCAAAGTAACATTGCGGAAAACCAAATGGTCAGCGTCGATATAATCGTATATTTGACTTTGCCACCAGCCATAAGTAGTACTGTTCAATGTGTATTGTGTTTCATTAATGTCTGCAAATGAATCTGTTGCTATTCTGCGCATATGTGCGTAAGGACCAGTAGCCAAACTTGGAGAAATAGCTACATAAACCAACATTTTACTATCTAATCGGTCTATCAAATACTTCATACCGTGATTAAAGGCTTGCATTCCTGTTTTTACATTTGGATCAAAAAAATTATCCGCTTCAACCGCGGCGTGCCCTATAAAATCTATTTTAATCATTTCAAAACCATTGGCTTTGAATTTATCTATTACTAGATTTATCCTGTCTTTTGTAGCGGGATGAGTTGGATCTAATGCTCTTCCTAAATTCAAATCGTGATAACCACCATTTACTTTTGTCCAAGCATTAACGTAGTTAAAAGAACTTCCCTCTACTTTTCGGTCAAATTTTCCAAAGTCGATCCAAGGTGCCCAATATATTCCAGGCTTCAACCCTTTAGATTTACAATAGGTAACGAACTCTGACAATTTACTGTAATCGCCAGCAAGTCCGCCAGTAATCAAATTGTCCCAATAGGAATCTAAATTTATAAATGCAGTGTCTCCGCTTCTGAACATAGGTAGTTCATTGGCTACAAAATCAGTAACTCCTTTTGCATTTTCTAGTGTAAGATTTTTTTGAATTACGCCCCAACTGTTCCAACCCAATGGTGTTGGTTTTGTCCAATCAAAAATATAACTTGGTTCTTCAATGGCATTTGCTTTGCCGTACTCTTCCATTCCTTCACGCCAGTCATTATAAAGTCCGATAAATATTTTTGGCGATTTAACAGAAGTTCCGCTGATTGTACCGTGAACAATATTATCTCTTGTTACATCTAGCGACGTGTAGCCACCCCAAACTTTTAGCTCGGTTAACGAACTACCAGAACCCGTTGTTTTCACACCTGTTTTCCAAACACTATGTTCTATAGATCCTACTATCAAACCGTTACGGCTATTATTTTCATAAAAAGCACCTACTTCTGAACTAGTTGTTGATGCATTATTTTGTGATTCTTTTGAATTGTACCTAATAAAAGTATCATTGTCAAAAGGAACAAACAGCATTCGGTTATCGCCTGAAGTATAGATTTTGACATTATTAGAAACCATCGGAGCCATATAGTTACTTTGAACATTTGCCCCTTGAATAACTATTTCTGCTAAGAAATGCTCTTTATTAGGATAGACATAAAAAATTTGTTCCAAAGTAGGTAAATTAGATCCAGTTGAGGTTATTACAATTTTTTCACCTGTGCCAAATCCATCCGTTATTGTACTTTTAGTTACGATTCTAGTGGAATAGTCTTTACTAGAAATTAATTTTGAACCCTCAGAAAACTCCGCAAAACCCTCTATAATGATTTGTCTATTGTTCACAATTATGGTGGCTGTACCAAAATTTGTGTTGTAAACCAATTTTCCTGTCTTTCCAAAACTAAAACTGTTTGCCGCTATTTGCTCTGGTTTCAATTCGAATTTATCGATATTTGGTCCAAAACCATTTGCGTTAAAAAATCGAATCGTGTTATTTCCCGCGTTTAGTACTACTGGTAATGACTCTATACCTACAACGCTCCAATTACCACTATTACATAAAATTTCTCTAGCAACTCCATCATTGATGCTGATAAAAATAGAACGAGGATCACCCGAAGAAAAACTTAAATCCAAAGTATAATTTCCTGCAGTTATGGCATTTACAACGGTTGAGATAAACCCATTTGCAGATCCACCAATATCTCCGACTTGCTTACCACCGCTACAAGAACCACAATTTTGAATTGCTGCACCATTAAATAAAGACATTGCTTCTGCTTCGACAACTACGCAACTAGGGCAAGGAACTGGGGCCTGTTCTGGAGCTAAATCAAATTTATCAATGTTAGGACCAAAACCATTATCGTTAAAAAACTTAATTGTATTATTACCAGCACTTAAAACTAAGGTAACATTCTTATTTGCTACAACACCCCAGTTTCCGCTATTGCAAACCACTTCGACAGCTGCACCATTGTTTACACTAATAAAAATGGAACGAGGATCTCCAGACGAAAAACTTAAGTTCATAGTATAAGCGCCTGCTGCAGCAACATTTGCAAGGCTAGTAAAATATCCTTTAGACGATCCTCCTATATCTCCTACTTGCTTCCCTTCCGAACAAGAACCACAATTTTGAATCTTAGCACCGTTGAATAAAGAACCATTTTCTGCCTGATAGGTGGTCTGTGCTACACTTGTATTGATGGAAAGTAACCAAAATAAAACAAAAAATAAGAACATTTCGGAATGATTGATTACATTACAACTGGACCTGTTTCGACAAAACCATATCAATTTAATCAGTTTGCAAAAAATTGCCTCCGAGTATAATAGTTTGTTTATTGTATTTTTTTTCATCATTAATTTTTTTAGTTCTAAATATTATTTTTTTATTACTCTGATTTTCATTGCAAATCCTCCAAAAGGAGACATCTTGATTTTTATGCTTGATTCTTTTGTGATCTGTTTATTGGAAATCTGAAAACTTAAACTATTGTCGCCATCTGCAATTATTTGAGCATCGTAATTTCCATCTTCTAAAAAACTAAAATCAATTTTCGTTTGTTTGATTGTATTCTCACCATTTATTCCGCCTACGAACCAATCGTTTTCACTTTTTCTTGAAATAACCACGTCTTTTCCGGGATAACCACTTACAAGTTTGGTTTTATGCCAAGCTGCGGGCAATTGTTTAAGAAAATTTTGGACTTCAATAGGCATTGATAAATAAGATTCTGGAGTATCCGGAAAATGTTGAATGCCAGATTCAAAAACCACACTAAGTGCTAATTCATGAGCATAAGTCGTTTTATGACGATACTGCTGAAATGAGAATGCAGATGGAGTATAATCCATAGGGCCAACAACATTGCGAGTAAAAGGCAGAACAGTATTATGTACAGGAGCTTCGTTTTCGAAATCCGAATGATATATGTATCCTTCCGAGCCTTTTACAGCTTCGAATGATATGAGATTGGGATAGGTTCTAGTCCAACCTCTGGGTAATGTGCATCCGTGAAAATTAACCAATAACTTATAATGAGCTGCATCTTTTAGAATGTCAATATAAAGTTTAATCAACGCCTGTTTGTCACTTCCAAAAAAATCAATTTTAATTCCTTTAATTCCTAAGTCAGAAATTCGTTTCATTTCTTTCTTCCGCAATTCGGATTCGAACATTAAATCACGTGGTCCAGCATCGACCTTGTTTGTAGGCCCGCCAGAATTGTACCACAATAGTAAATCAACATTTTTGCTTTTTGCGTAGTTTACCATTTCGGCAAGGTCTAGTCCTGATCTACTTTCCCAACCTGCATCAATTAATGAGTATTCCCAATTCATAGTTTTGGCAAAATCTATAAAACTTTTTAATTTTTCTGGGGTGTCATTTGTTTTATTAAGGTATCCTGACCACCACGCCCACGAGGAACGACCGGGTTTTATCCAAGAAGTATCTTCGATTACCGACGAATCACTCAAATGAGAAACCAAATTAGATGCTACAATATCCGATAAAGCGGTTCCAACAAAAATGACCCGCCAAGGCATAATCCAAGGCAAAGTTGAAGTTGCTACATTTGAACCATACCCTAAAGCCTCTTCTGAATTTGGATTTGTGAGGGTATAGATTCCTTTTGAGTTGTTTTGATTGAAGTGAGAACCATAAAATGTATCATTCAAATTTGCCTCTGTAATCAACAACCAATGATTTTTTAACTGGAAAAGTGCTGGAAAAGCCCAACCATTGGCAGTAGGTGCATTAGTTGCTAGAGAGAAACTTTTTTCATAGTTTTTTTCGTAAGCTGGTGAATAGTCACTTGGTTGGTCATAAGGTTGTATCCAAGCCAGTCCATCATCGGGTAAATTAAATCCTGAAAGTTCTTTGGTAACAGTAAAAACATCTTGATTTACATCAGGAAAAACATACTTAAAAGCAATGCCATCATTATAGGCTCTGAATACAATATTTATTTTAGAGCCCTTTGTATTTTGAAAATTTAAAGTTTGTTCATTGCAATGATTGGTATTTTGTAATTGCTTGCCTGATTTTAATATATAATCTTCTTTTATTTCTATAACTTTTTGTTCTGAAATAAATTTTAGCAGCTCAAAAGATTCATCTTTTCTAATAATACCCAGAGGCGACGACTCAATAATCTCTTTGAATGATCCGTCTTTTTTTGAAAATACTTGATAGCTTACTTGTCCCGTTTCTTTTAACTCTATTCGACAATGTAGTCTTGAATCTGGCGACGCAATTTTCCACGAATGAGTTTTGCCAGTAGAGACATTAGCGGCCCACACTAGCATTGTTAAAGAAAAAAATAAGAAACAAAATTTTAGCATTATTGTGTTTTAAATTAAACCCAGAAATAACAGCTGCTTGAAATATGTATTACGACTATGAACCACTCTTTTATTTATAAAACCTCTTCTATTTTTAGAACCACACTTTTACGAGAGGATTCTATTTTTGGATTAAATCCAACAGTCATTAAAAACTCACCTGAATAGGTTGCATCAGAACTAATCGATGAACTTTTGCCTGGATATAAATTTATTTCAGAAACTTTGTACTTCTTTTTAGCGTCTAATCCGTTTAATACTATTGGTTGTCTGCTTTTAATATCATACCTGTTGTTGACCAAATAATTAAACATAATTGCGGATGTTTTTGTTTCATTTACATACATCAACGAGGCAATATTTTGTGTTTTAGGGTCTGACAATCTATATAAATCGCCGTACCAAATTGTATTTTTGAAACTATTATAATTTTCTACCGCTTGTTTAGCAAATGTTTTGTCTTTTTCTTCTAATTTATTGAAGACAATATCAAATCCTAATTTGCCCATCATTGCAACATCCATTTTGAATTTCAAGGATTGATGCCCCCATTCGGTAATGTGATTTGCAACACTAATTGACGGATAAAAATACGAGTATTCCCATTGCATAAAAACTCGTTCCAGCGGATCAGTATTATCGCTTGGCCAAAATTCGGTAAAATATTCAAGTGCTCCATAATCTACTCGACCACCTCCACCTGAGCATAGCATAATTGGAACAGTTGGATATTTTTTTCTAATTTTATTAAAAACATCATACAATCCTTGCACATATTTGATGTAAAAATGTGATTGATTTTTTTGATATGCCGAATGCGCATTAAAAATTATGGAATTAGCATCCCACTTTATGTATGCCAAATCTGGGTTTTTTACAAATAAATCATCTACCAAGGAATACACAAAATCTTGAACTTTTGGATTGCTAAGATCTAACACTAATTGATTTCTCATATAATGTTCAGGTCTTTCTGGCTGTTTTACAACCCAGTCAGGATGTTGTTTGTATAAATCGCTTTTTGGATTTACCATTTCTGGTTCAATCCAAATTCCAAATTTTACTTTGTTATTTGTCGCTTCTTTAACAAGAGAAGCAATTCCGTTGGGAAGCTTTTTTTTGTTTTCTTGCCAATCGCCAAGCCCTGCGTGATCGTCATTTCTAGGGTTTGAATTTCCAAACCAACCATCGTCTAAAAGAAATAGATCTACTCCTAAATCTTTGGTGTCCTTAATTAATTTGAATAATTTAGGTTCGTCGAAATCGAAATAAGTTGCTTCCCAATTGTTTAGAAGCGTATATCGAGGTCCATTTCCGTTTAGAATTTTGTGATTCCTTGCCCACGAGTGCATTTTACGACTTGCCTCTCCTTTTCCGCTGTGCGAAAGTAAGTGCATAAATTTTGGAGTAATAAAATCCTCGTTCGCAGCTAAAGTATAAGTGGATGCAAAATTATTGATTCCTGCCAATATTCTCAGGTTATCTTGAGGATCAACCTCAAAATCTATTTTGAAATTTCCACTCCATTGCATTGCACCGTACAATACTGTGCCGTTATTTTCGGCAGCTTGTTCGTCTAAAGATACCATAAAAACAGAAGGTTGAAAAAGATTCGCCCTAGTGCCTAATTTAGAATCTAAAACTTTAATACCGTGACTCAATTTTGTTTGTTCAGGTTGCATTTCTTTTGCCCAATCGCCGTGAAAATGTGTCAAATGATATTCTTTTGCTTTTAAGTGAAGATTAGCCGATGCAAATTTATGAAGCAAAACACTCTTTTTTTCAGTATGGCTGATGGTACTCCACTGTTCAAAAAGATCTTGACTTGCAAAAACTTTATAATACAGTACTACTTTAAAAGGATAAACTGGATCTTGAAGAATGATTTCATACTGTGTTACGTTCTTCTCTAAAGTGTTTTTTTTGTGACTTACATATTTTAAATCTAACGAATTGTTTCCGTCACCGTGAGTAACACTCAAAGCAGGTTCTGCTAGATTTCTTGAACCAGAAGGCGTATATGCAGCATTAAATAATTTCGAGTAATCTTCTGTTTGATTGTAGTTTTGAGTAACAAAAGCATATTCGCTAGAATTTGCTAATTTTTTCCCGTAATAAATGATACTTAAATCTTTTTCCTTACTAATACTCAAAACCAATGCATTATTGGCAGTTTCTAACGGAATAATCGTTTGGGCAACTGATTTAAAACCAACAATTAGTACTATAAAAGTCAAAAAACAGTTTCTGAAAAATTTTATTTTTAAATTCACTTTTTAGTTATTAAATTTTATAAAATGTTTTGTTTTAATTTAAGGTTGAAATAATAATTTGCTAAATAAAATATGGATTATAAGTACCCCTCGTTTTGATCACCTTCGTTGATGGCATCATTTTGTTTGATTTCTGATTCAGGTATCGGATACCATTTATGAAAAGCTTGTATAGTCCCCGATTGTTTTGCCCAAGGATTGTGTGCGCTAATGTTTTCAACAAACTTTCCAGTTCGGATTAAATCCATTCTTCTCCAACCCTCAAATGACAATTCGCGCATACGCTCATCCATAATATTTTTTCTGAAATCACTTTGAGACATTGTTCCCCAACGTTGATTAGCAGGTAAAACTCCTCCATAAGCTCTCGTTCTTACGGTTGAATTTACTAGTTCGACTGCTTCTGTGGTTTTATTTAATTCATTCAAGCATTCCGCTTTACACAATAAGATATCTGCAAGACGTAAGTAATAAATGATACCTCCACCAAACCAAAAGTTTTGTGAACCCTGTGTGCGAATATCTTCAAACTTTTTGGTATGTGGCTCTAATTCGTCAACTTGACCAGTCCAAGTTATATTTGGAACTCTACCGTTTGGAAGCGTAAAATCATATCTGATACTTGCATTTTTCCTTGTATCACCATTTTGGTTTAACCAAATGGTAGTATGACAATATGTAGTTGGCATTGCTAAATCATAACCACCAAAATAGGTATTGGTGTCTAAATCGGCGACAGCTCTTGAACCTGCTTGATGTTGCACTTGATGGTTGTCAGGTTGAATATTATTAAATTGAAAACCATAAATAGTTTCACTAGAGTTTTGGTTTTGAGTAGTAATAAATAAGTTTGCATAGTTAGGGATAAGAGCATATCTAGGAATTGCTCGGTCGAAATAGTCAATAGCCTTTTGAAAATTTCTAACATTCGATTCGATAGGGGCATACATATATATTTTACCAAGAAGTGCTTCTGCGGCTCCTTTTGTTGGCATTTTTTTATCTGCTTGTATTAAAGGAAGATGGGCAACTGCTATTTCTAAATCGCTAATAATAAATTTATATACATCTTCCAACGGTTGTCTGGACTCTTTTAAATTATTGAGATCTACAATTGGTATTTGTCCCCAATACATTGCCAACTCAAAATTAACTGCAGCACGAACAAAAGCAGCTTCCGCTTTTAATTGATCGGATTTTGCATAAAATACTGCTTTTGCCGCCGCACTTACTATAGGCCATCTTCTGTTCCATTCTCCAGCAACTGCTGTGTTTGTTGCGTTTAATGCGCCATTGTATTTGTCTAAACCGGCTTGGAAGTTGTTTTCTTGAACTTGTTGTCCCCCTTGTTTTCCTTCATCTGTGCCCATAGTATAATACAGCATACTTCTATCTTTTCGGGTGTCGCGCCATTGTGTGTAAAGTCCTGATACAAGAAGTTTTAAATTGTCTTGATCGCCAAATACCTGCTCTTCTGTAAGGCTTGTGGTGGGCGATTCATCTAAAAAGTCTGAACAACTTATAATAAAGCACAATACAAAACAATACAATACTATATTTTTTAAAATTATTAATTTTTTCATTTTACTTATTTTTTCATTTTATTTTTTTGACAACTTATTTTAAATGTGATTCATCAATTTAAAAACTAAAGTCAACTCCTAGTGCAAATAATTTTGAAGTTGGATAAAAATCTCCATTTTCAGGGTCATAGCCTTTATATTTAGTCCAGGTTATGAGATTATTTGATGTGGCATAAATGCGTAACCCTTTTAAATCGAGTTTGTCAATTATTTTCGATGGTAAATCATAACCGATAGTTAATGTGGCAAACCTTAAAAAAGAACCATCTTGTATTCCCCAAGAAGTTTCTCCAGAGCTAAATCGAGCAGCATTGTCATAGGTTGCTCGTGGTATTGTTGTACTTGGGTTTGTTGGAGTCCAACGGTTTAGCATATCGGTATGTGCTGCAACAAATCCTGTTCCAGACATTAATTGTTCATAATAGCTACTTACTCTTTTTGCGCCATAAGAGTATGTAAACACAGTATTTATTGAAATGCCTTTCCAAGAAACTTGTGAGGAGAAACCACCATAAAACTTAGGGTCTTGTGTTCCTACAATTACACGGTCATCTTCATTTATAATTCCATGCCCTGATTCTCCCGGAGCTTGTTGATCTTTGGGTAATATATCCCCAGGTTGGAGGATTTTCCCAGGTAAAACAAGCGAATTTACGTAGTCCATATCTTCAACTTGAATAATGCGATCAAATTCAAGCATATAAATTGAGTTTAGAGATTTTCCTAGGAAAAAATTGCCTGTTCTTTGAATTTCAGTTCCTGTAAATCCTCCAAAATTGTATACGGCATCTACTTGCTGAAAGAGTTTTGTGATTTTGTTTTTATCTGCTGAAATATTTGCAGAAATATCCCATTTCAAATCCTTTTTATCAATTAGTATCCCTGTTAATGTTAGTTCATATCCTTTATTTTTCATTTCGCCAATATTTTCTATTGCTGCGCTGTAACCAGTTAAAGTCGACAGGGAACGTCTCATCAATAAATTAGAATTTACAATACTGAAATATTCAGCAGTAACCTGAATGCGATTATTCAATAAACTTAAATCTAAACCAACATTAAATTGTCCTTGTTTTTCCCACGTTAAATTCTGAGTCCCTCTGAGTCCATTTGAATTAAATGACACATTTTGATTTGAAAATGCAGGTTCATAAAGACTGTAAAACGCAAAGTTTGGAATACTTTGATTACCAACATTACCATAACCAACTCTAAATTTTGCTAAATCAAAAATCTTTTGATCTTCCATAAATTTTTCATTGGTGATGTTCCAAGACAAAGCAAAAGATGGAAAAACACCCCATTTATAGCCTTCAGCAAATTTTGAAGAACCGTCATATCTTGCCGTAATAGTTGCAAAATATCTATTGTCATAATTATAATTTGCCCTACCCAAATAGGACATCAATGTTGCATTGGTAAAGTCTGACCCCAAATTGGAATTTGGTTTGTCAAAGGCGGCTCCAAGATCATAATAGCTAAAATCATCTGTAGGGAAATCTCTCGCAGAAACATTTATATACTTAAACTCATCTACGCTTAAGCTTGTCGAAAACAAGCTTGAAAGACTATGCTTCCCAAAATTTTTAGCGTAAGTTATTGAATTATCCCACTGATAGTATGAAGTTTTATCGATATTTTGAATGGCTCTTCCTAAAAACGATTCTCTCTTAGCTTGTTGAATATCTCTTGGTACGTATTCATAGTATTCCTGAGTAGTTAAATCAATTGCGAAAGTTGTTCTAATATTCAAACCTTTGATTGGACTAATATTAATAAAATTAGATGAAGAAAATTTATCTATGTTACGATCTTTTCTTATTTTTAATGAGTTTAGCGGATTCTCCGCATTAATATCCCAATTATTACCCCAGGATAAAAACAATGTGTCCTTATATCTTTCAATAGGGAGTAGTGGATTTGCGCCTCTTGCTACCGAAAATACCGAGCCATCTACCTCTCGATTTACTGATTTTGTAAACGAAGTATTGGTGCCAACTTTTAGCCATTTTTTTACAGTTTGTTCCGCGTTTATTCGCCCTAAATACCTTTTATTAGATGATTCCTTAATTATTCCTTGCTCATCCATATATCCCAAACTCATAAAGTAGGAGCTTTTCTCGGTTCCTCCTGATAAACTTAAAGAGTGATTTTGTTGTACTGCTTGACGAGAAACTTTATCCAACCAGTTATGATTATGTCCATTTTTGTATGTATCATGCTCATAGCTAGCGAACCAGTTTGAATTTGGGGCAAGTAATTCACTGTTAATAAATTGCTGTCTAGAATTGTTAGGGAATTGGGAAAAATAATTATCAGCAATACTTGAATTAAGCAATGCGTCAATTCTTAAATCATACATATCTTTTGCGCCTAGGGTTATATTTTCATTCGAAAACTCACTAATACCTGCCCATGTTCTCAAACTCACTTCACCTACACCATTTTTACCTTTTTTGGTGCTTACCACTACTACTCCATTTGCACCTCTTGAACCGTACAAGGCTGTGGCAGAGGCATCTTTAAGAACTTCTATTGAGGCTACATCATTTAAGTTAATGAGGTTGAAATCGTTGTCCATAATTATTCCATCAACAACAAATATTGGATTGCCTCCATACTGAATAGAATTGTTTCCTCTAATTCGAATACTAGAATTACCACCTGGTGTAGGATTGGTTTGTACAAATACACCTGCCGCTCTTCCTTGTAATGCGTCATTTATGCTAGTCACGGGTCTTTCCTTTAAAGTTTTTTCTTTAATGTTAACCACGGCGCCAGTTAAATCACTTTTTTTCATTGAAACTCCAACAATTATTACTTCATCTAAAGTTGCTGATTCTTCTTCTAAAACTGCATTAACTACATTTTTGCCATTTACCTGTATCTCTATGGTTTTGAACCCAATATATGAAAAAACTAAAACATCGGTTGAAGCTACTTTAATAGCGTAATTACCATCGAAATCGGTTACAACCCCACCTTTTGAATCCTTAACATTTACATTTGCACCTATTATTGATAATCCCTGACTATCGGTAACCAGACCCTTAACATCTATTAAACTATTTGAAGTTTCTTGCGCTGTGGCACTTTGAAATATAACTGATATCAGCAAGAAAGTGATAAATACTATTAAAAATCTTGAATATTTTTTTTTCATTTTAATAAAATTAATTTAGTAAGGTCTCTGAAGTATGCTTTATAATCTTAAAAGAAGTACATTTTTATGATTTTAATACTATACTTTTCTATACTAGTATGCAAATTTAAATATTAATTTTAAACTAACAAATAAAATTAACGATTTTGAAGAATTCCCCATAAAAATATTTTAAAAATCAAAAAAAATAAATGGTTTTTTAGCATTACTAAAATTTCTTATTGTTAACTTATTTCATTATAAAAATACTAAATTTCGGATTTTTATATAAAATGACTAGTTAGCAAAAAAAACACAGATTAAATAAAATGGTTTGAGCTGAATCATAAAATTAAAATATTAATTCAATATTTAAAAAGTATATATTTGTTTTAATATTCAATTTGTACTTAACTATTTTATAAAACTTACAAACATAGGTCAAACAAATAACTTTGTTAGTTTTGATTATAAATTGAAAAGAAACAAAAATTAAGATATTTAGTATGAAAGATGTAATCCAACAAATTCAATCCTTAGAAGCAGTAAACACATTATCGAAGCACGAACAAATAGTTAACGGAATTTTAAATTCTATTAACGAAAATATCCTCAAACAAGGAGATTCGCTGCCTTCAATAAACACAATGATCAAACAATTGGGATTTGCAAGAGAAACAATTGCCAAAGCTTACAAAGATTTAGTTTATTCTGGTGTTGTTGAATCCAAAAACCGTTTGGGATATTTTGTTGCTACCTCAAAAACTGTTCAATCATTAAAAGTAGCCTTGGTTTTGTTTGGTTTTGATATTTTTCAGGAAACTTTTTATAAAACATTCCGAAGTGGTCTTGGTGAAAATATTCAATTAGATATTTTTTTTCACCATAATAATTTTGCGATTTTTAATAATATTATTGATAGTATAAAAGGAAAGTATGGGATGTACGTTATTGCAGCAATTCCAGATGCTAAAACTCCAATTTTATTGACGGAATTACCAACTAATCGTCTCTTGCTAGTAGACCGCTATATAGAAACCGAGGAAGATTATAGTTTTTTAGTACAAGAGTTTAAAGACTCTTCATACAATGCATTTGTTGGACTAAAAGACAAGATTAAAAGATTTGATAAAGTTTTTTTCTATTTTAGGACTAATTCTGCCGAACCTCCAGAGATATTAGAATCTTTTCAGCGATTCACAAATGAATTCAACGTAAATTGTATTATCGAAAAAAATTATAAATTAGAACATTTAAAAAAAGGAAATGTTTACTTTACAATGCATGGTCCTGAATTGTGGGAGATGTTAAAGGACGCAAAAAGTCAAGGTTTAGAAATTGGCAAAGATGTTGGCTTCTTCTCTCATAATGATGATGTTATCAAAGAAATCATTTTTGACGGCATTACAACTTTCTCAACCGATTTTACTGCTATGGGCAAAGAAGCAGCGGATTATGTAATTAACCACAAAGGAAAAAAATTAAAGAAAATTATTGCAACAAAACTTATTTTAAGAAACTCCCTTTAAATGAATTTTAGTATTGTTATTAGTTTTGTGTTTTTTACCTTGTTGGTAGCGGTCATATCTTATTTTAAAACTAAAAAAGAGTTAACCCAAACCACAACAGGTTTATTTTTTGCCAATCGAAATAATAATTTTTGGGTTGTAGGGGGAGCACTTTTTTTAAGTAATATTAGTGCAAATCAGTTTATTGGTGAAAACGAATCGATTTTCATTAATAATATGAGTGTTATTTCTTGGGGCGTAAGCTCTGTTTTAGCAATGTTATTAGTATCGGAATTTATGTTACCTATTTATTTTAAAACGGGCGCAATGACAATTCCAGATTTCTTGGGACAGCGATATGATTCTTCTACTAAACGATTAGTTTCTATTTTATTCTTGTTAAGTTATTTAGTAAACTTGTTACCATCTGTTTTGTATGGTGGTGCAATTGCCTTTAATGGATTACTTGATTTATTTGGTTTTATGCAAATTTCTTATTGGGCAAAAATATGGATTACTGTTTGGATTATAGGCATAATAGGGGCATTATACACCATTTTAGGTGGAATTCGTGCTATTTCTGTTTCGGATTCAGTTTTGAGTTTCGGATTGTTTATTATTGGATTAGCATTTCCTTATTTCGGATTTAAATATTTAGGTAATGGCGATTGGAATGAAGGCTTACTGATAGTTTTATCAAATAATGATGGACGTCTTAATTCTATTGGCAGTTCAGAGGATGAGATACCTTTTGGCACCATTTTTACTGGTATGTTCATTATGAATTTGTACTATTGGGGAATGGAGCAATACATTATCCAACAAGCGCTAACTGCAAAAAGTTTGTCGCATAGTCAAAAAGGTATGGCTTTAGCTTGTGTTGGAAAATTAGTCTCTCCTTTTTTAATAAACATCCCGGGTATTTTGAGTATTTTTTTATACACAGATTTAACAAATACAGCCGAGGTGTTTCCTCGGGTTGTAAACGATACTCTTCCTGTGATTTTAACAGGGCTTACAGCAGCAATAGTATTAGGCGCCGCTATAACAACTTTTAATGCCGGATTAACAAGTAGCAGTACACTTTTTATCCTTACTTTTTATAAACCGATTTTAAAAGCAAGAAGACAAATTGTTACCGAGCCTAAATTAATACAAATTAGTAAACGATTTCAAATAATTGTTTCACTTATAGCAATGTTTACAGCTCCTTTTATATTTTTAGCAAAAACAGGATTTTATACTTATTTACAACAATTAGCAGGAATGTTTTCTGTTCCTATTTTCACAATTGTATTAGTTGCGTTTTTGTCTAAAAAGGCCTCTCCAATTGCAGCCAAAACCGGAATTATTTTTTTTATCATCACTTACATATTTGCAAATTATATTTTTGAAATCGAAATGCATTATTTACATGTTTTAGGAATTTTGTTTTTATTTACATTCTCATTTATATATTTTTTAAGTAAATCTAAAGGACTTGATTCCAATAAAATTATTTTTAATCCTGAGAAACATCACGAGCCATGGAAGAATCGCCATAAAGCAAGTATTATATTATTAGTTTTAATGGTTTTAGTTTTTTTGTTTTTTTCACCTTTAGGTGTTGCTTAGAAAATCCTAAACACATTTATATATTTTTTAAAGTAGGTAATCAAAGTAAATAATATCCAGTTATGTTTTTCAAAAAAAAGGCAACTTTTATAACATTTATTTTCTAATAGTATAGACTAGTATAAAATTATTATTTATCTTTACAACCTATAACTATTAATTTTAATAAATTATGAAAAAAATTACAATTGTTTTTACGATGCTTGCTACCTGTTTTGGGTATTCTCAAACCTTAACCGTAGAGGCAGAAAGTGGCAAACTTTATAAAGGTGCAGTTTTTCAGGATTGTAGCGCTTGTTCTGATTTAAAACAAGTTGGTGATCTTGGAGGTCCTTCGTTAGAAACTGGCTATTTAGTTTCTACTGTAAGTGTTCCTAAAGCTGGTACCTATAAAATGAATTTGAGTTTTTCATCGGGAGAGACTAGAAGTATTTTTATTAGTACAAACGGATTTACACCTATAGAAGTATCGGTAAACAGCGGGGATTGGGGTGTTGTTGGTACAAAAGAAGTTGATTTGAAACTGTTCGAAGGAACTAATTCTATAAAATTTTATAATCATACCAATTTTGGTCCTAATATTGACAAATTTACTTTAACATTATTTCAGGAATCAAGTACATGCGAATCATGTTTTGGTCCTTTTGAGGCCGAGAGTGGTGTGATTTTTGCTCCAGCTACTATTCAAGATTGCGAAACTTGCTCTGGCGGAAAACAAGTGGGAGATATGGGTTACTCTGACAGATATTTCACACAAGATGTTTTAATAACTACTCCTGGTACATACAGAGTTTACATCAGTTATTCATCTGGTTCAGATAGGTCTATTTCACTAACTGCAAACGAAACAACAACTGTGTCCGGAATGTGCAACAGCGTAGATTGGGGAGTTGTTTTTGTAAAGACGCTAGATATTGATTTACTTGCAGGAAACAATACCTTAAAGTTTCACACTCCAGGTGATTGGTCACCCAACATTGATAAATTTAGACTAGAATTTTTAAGTGGCTTAGGCCTAAAGAATAATGCTTTAAATCTCAGAAGTGTTTACCCTAATCCAACAAAGGGTATTTGGAATGTGAAAACTCAAAATGCAACCATTTCATTAATAGCTGTTTTTGATGTTTTAGGTAAAAAAGTTATGACATTACAACCTAATTCTTATGAAACATTTATTGATGCATCAAATTTGCAAAAGGGTATTTATATTGCAAAAATTACCACCGAGATTGGTATTGAAAGTATAAAGTTGATCAAAGAATAAATTTTTTTAAGAATTCATTTTTACTTTAACCGCTTCTATTTCGAAGCGGTTTTTTTTATTTTAAATGCTTTTTATAGAAATGAAAAATATTTTATAGAATAGACTAGTATAATAAATTTATTTATTTATATTTGCACACTATTATATGATTTTTAACCAAAAAATTAAACCATTATGAAAAAAATTATCACTTTATTTATTTTGCTGGCAACATTTTTTGTGCAAGCTCAAATTATTTCCGTCGAAGCGGAATCAGGAACTCTATATCGAGGTGCTTCCATTCAAAGTTGTCCAAGTTGTTCGAATTCGGAACAAGTAGGAGACATAGGCGGCTTTTCTGCAGATAGCTCAAGTTCATATTTTACGTCTAATGTCACTTTAGCAACATCAGGCACTTATACCATGAATTTGAGTTTTTCATCAGGAGATACTCGAACTATCTTTATTAGCCCTAATGGTTCTACACCTGTTCAAGTAGCATTGAATAGCGGTGATTGGGGAGTTGTAGGTACGCAGTCCATACAATTGCAATTAAATGCTGGCACCAACACAATTAAGTTTTACAATTATAATGATTTTGCACCTAATATAGATAAATACACATTGGAATTATTGAATGCATCAAATCCATGTACAACATGTCTTGGTCCATTTGAAGCTGAGAATGGAACTGTTTTTGCTCCAGCCTCAGTACAAGGTTGCGGATCATGCAGCGGTGGACAACAAGTAGGAGATATGGGTTATTCTGACCGATATTTTACACAAAATGTTTCAATCACAACGCCAGGAACCTATAGAGTTTACATCAGTTACTCATCTGGGTCTCCGCGTTCATTATCAGTTACAGCAAACGAAACAACAACAGTATCGGGAGTTTTTCATAGTATTGATTGGGATGTAGTTTTCGTAAGATCTTTAGACATTGTTTTAGCAGCAGGAAATAATACATTAAAATTCCATAATCCTGGTGATTGGGCGCCCAATATAGATAAATTTAGACTAGAACTTTTAGATGGTAATGCTAATCTAAGTGATTTAAAAGTAGATGGAATATCATTAATTGGATTTTCACCATCAACAATAAATTATAATCTTTCAATTCCTTATGGTTCTTCTACTATTCCACAAATATCGTTTGCAAGTACTCAAAACAATAGTGCATCACGAATTATTACTCAAGCCACAACAGTTCCTGGTTCTGCAACTGTAGTTGTGACATCTTCTAACAATACAATCAGTAGAACCTATACTGTAAATTTTGCAGTCGCAATTGAAGCGGAATCAGGAACTCTATATCGAGGT